>DAINRF010000003.1:0-164014 GCA_036742015.1 Mesorhizobium sp.
CGGAAACTGCGACGAGGGCCGCAGCGGAGCCGATGAGAAGGCTCTTAATGTTCATGTAGTGATCTCCAGTCAAAATTTAAAATCCAGGGCTGGGATTTACGATGCCTAAGGACAGCACTTCCTGCCCCTTCCCCAATTCTTGAAAACCCGGCACTTGAAACACGCCCTGTCTTCCGGGACCGAGGAATAGCGGCACAATGCGCCATTGCAATCGGCAAATACCTATCTGCCGTTGCGGCAAGCTTCTGAACCAGAAGGCATGTGGCCCAAATGCCACGCTTTTTGGGTTGGTATTAGGATTCTGTTTACGATTAAGGCAAGCTATCGGGAAATTTCGCCTGCTTTCGCCAGCCTACCGGCTCTGCGCAACGACGGCTTGATTCCGCGACTTCGCAAGAACCAAGCGCAAAGAAGCGGCTCAATGAATGCGATCTGAACAGAAACTATGCTGAAAGTGGAAATCTGGCGGAGAGGAAGGGATTCGAACCCTCGAGAAGCTTTCGCCTCTACTCCCTTAGCAGGGGAGCGCCTTCGACCACTCGGCCACCTCTCCGTCTTCGCTCCCGATAAAGAAAAGGCCGCGCACAATCAACTGCGACAACCAGACTCAACGCGAGAAACGTAAACTCAGCGAAAAAGACGCGGGTGCGACGCCTGCCGGCGGCTTTGGAAACGGCGCAGCGCGTCTGACTGTCGCCAAAGCCTCTCGATCAAGGATGGCGTGGCCGGAGCTCGTCTTGAGACTCGCTGCGGTCAGACGCCCTGACGAATCGATTCGGATCGATACACGCACAACGCCTTTGATCCCCGCACGCTCGGCTTCGGCGGGATAGCGCCTGTGGCGCTGAACCTGACGATTGACCAGCGCGCCATAGGCTGCCGCGCCACCAGATGCCGCCCTTGCGGTTCTGCCGGTCTCCCCCTGTTTGCGATTCTTTTCGCCAGCGCCTTTGCCGGATACGCCAGCAGCAGCTTTCGAACCCCGGGCGGAGAGCTCACGCTTCTTGTCTGACTGCGCCGCCTGTTCAGCCTTGAGCGTATCCTTTGCAGTGCGAACAGCCTTTTTGCGGGCAGGTTTCGGGCCGGGCACAGGCTGCGCGGTCTTCTGTTGTGGTTTTGCAGCGGGCTTTTCGGCGCGCTCCTGTTTTGCCGGCGCAGTCTTCTGCTGTCTATGCTCGGGTTCAAGCTTGCGTTGCGGCTCAGGTTTCGCTGCCAATGGCGCTGCAGGCTCAAATTCTGGCGGCGCAGCCAGCACTGCCAGAGATTCTGGCTCGGGCAGAGTCACTGCCCTAACCGGCGGCATCTGCGGCGGGCCATCAAGCGCAGCAGGCAGGTCTGGTGTGACAATCGCTGCCATTTCGGGCTTTGGCACCGCAGGCGCTTCAGTCAGTTGCGGCACAAACGGATCGGGCGGCTGGAAGTTTGGAGGATTGGCGTCCGCCGCCTCGCTGTTCAGCTCTTCGGCCGCAGCGCCGGCCATCTCCGGCGGTTCGACCACAATCTCGATCGATACTTCGTCGGTTTCGGCTTCGACGCTGCGCAAGTCGAGCCAGCTCACCAGCGCGTAAATGGCGGCCGCGTGAGCCGCTCCTGACAGCAACGCCGCCGGCAACAGCCAACGGCGGCGTAGACGGCGCGGGGCGATATTGGCCGATGCGCCAGCCAAAGGCGCATCCACCGGAACGGTTACGATAGGTTCGCCGGCCGCCGCAGGCGTCAACGGCTGCACGGTCGGGGCAGAACCGGACCCGACAAACGCCTCGCCAACCGGGGAGGCTACCGGCTCGGCGTCTGCAAATCCGCGTAGGCGGCCCTTGTGCGGCCACACCATCATCGGGATGCACCGCTCAAGCCAATGGGCGCGACGGCAAGACCACCGCCAATTTCGGTAACGCGCGCTTCGATGCCGAACACCTGGCCGAGCATTTCGGGCGTCATCACCTTGGCCGGCTCCCCTTCGGCGACCAGATTTCCCCGGTCCAGAATGACCAACCGGTCGCACCAGCGCGCGGCCAAAGTGAGGTCATGCAGCGACACAAGCACAGACCGGCCCTTGTCTGCGAGCGACCTGAACGCGTTCATCATGGCGATCTGGTGGGCGGGATCGAGACCGGCGGCCGGTTCGTCGGCCAGCAGAACGGGCGTGTCCTGCGCAATAGCGCGCGCGGCCAGCACCCGCGCCTGCTCGCCACCCGAAACTTCAGTCGCCAGCCGGCCAGCAAGCGAGGTTACATCTGTCAGGTCCATGGCCTTGGCAACGATAGCGAGATCGGCCTCAGTCAGCGCAGATCCAAAGCGACGCCAGGGAAGACGGCCAAGCTCGACAAGACGCTCTACCGTCACAGCCCAGCCAATGGTGCGCGATTGCGGCAGGTAGGCGATCTGTCTTGCGCGTGTCGCTTCCGCCATCTGATCAATCGGCGCGCCATCAAACATCGCCGTGCCGCCAAAAGGCGCAATTCCAGCCAAGGCACGCAGCAGGGTCGATTTGCCCGCGCCATTGGGGCCAAGCAGGCCAACCACTTCGCCTGGCCTCAACTCCAGCGACACTGGCCCGACGACATTCCATCCGCCCAGCCTGACAGTGAGATCGCGCGCAGCAAGAGACATCACAGCGCCTCCCTGCGGACGCGCATGACCAGCCACAGGAAAAACGGCGCGCCGATGAGCGCGGTCAGCACGCCGACATTGAGCTCACGCGACGGGATGACAACACGCGTCGCCACATCCGCCGCCAGCAACAAAGCCGCGCCGCCCAGCGCTGAAGGCAGGAACACCGAGCCCGGCATCCGGTCGGTCAGCGGCCGCACAAGATGTGGAACGACAAGACCGACAAAGCCGATCGCGCCTGCCACGGCGGTCGCTGCCCCAACGCTCAGCGCAACTCCGGCGATGACGAGAAGTCGCGTCAGACGCAGGTTAACGCCAAGGCTCGCTGCCGCCTCTTCGCCCAGCGTCAGAGCATCCAGCGCCCTCAGCGATATATATAAGAAGAGTAACCCTGCTCCAATGAGCGGCATTGCGATCCAGACATGGTTCATCGACCTGTCCTTCAGCGAGCCGAGCAGCCAGAAGATGATTTCGTAGCTGGCGAAGGGATTTGGCGACAGATTGAGCGCAAGAGAGGTCAGAGCGCCTGCCAGGCTCGACAGCGCCACACCTGCCAGGATCAAAGTCAGCGTTGAGCCAGAGCGCGCCGCAATCGCCAGCAGCACAATTACCGAACAGGCTGCGCCGATCAGGGCGCCCGCCGGCAATGCATAGATCGATGCGCCGGCAAGGCCGCTGTAGAAGACGGCCACCGCACCCAAGGATGCGCTTGCCGACACGCCGATCAGGCCGGGTTCGGCCAGCGGATTGCGCAAGAAACCCTGCAACGCCGCGCCGCCTGCACCAAGCGCCAGACCAATGGCAAGGCCAAGCAAGGCGCGAGGCAGGCGGATCTCGCGCAGGATGATCGCTGCTGCATCATTGCCGCCAGAAAACAGCGCGTGCAGGCTTTCGACCGGTCCATAGCCTGCGGGTCCAGTCAGGAGCGACAAGATGAAAAAGAGCAACGCAGCGGCCGAAAGCAGGCAGATCAGCACAGCGCGGTTCATTGTGAAGCGCTCCCTTTGCAGGGGAGTGTTCTTTCGCGCGCGGCGGCAAGCGCCTTCACGGCCTCGATGACAAATGGTCCGCCGCAGGCGAGCGAACCCGCCGGCACACGCACCTGAAGCGTCGACTTTGGCAGCGCGGCGATTGCCGGATGGCTGGCGATCTGGTCGGCAAGCGACGGCGTGTCGGCCAGAATGTCCGGCAAGACGATGATGTCCGGTGCGTCCTTGACCAGAAGCTCGAGCGGAAACGGCGTCATGCCGGCAAAACCCTGCTCAGCCGCCACATTGACCAGCCCGGCCGCCTGCATGGCCGAATCCATCAAGGTGCCTGTCCCCAGCGCAATTCCATTCTGCTCGTAGGCAAGTGCCCGGACGGGGCGCGAACACTGCGCCACACTCAGGCTGCCGAGAGAGCTTTCGAAGCCGGACGCCATCCTGCCGGCCTTGGCCTCAGCTCCCAGCAGCGCACCCATGCGGCGGATTTCTACCGGAACCGAACCCACACTCTGTACATAGGTGAACTCTTCAACCCTGTAGCCCAGACGGCGCAGGACCAGCGTCGTATTGTGCAGCGAGAATTTCCCGGTCACCACCAGATCTGGCGTTGCGGCGATGACTTCCTCCGCCAGTCCGCGATTGCGCGGCAAGCCGCCTGCGAGATCCTTGTGGAATGACAGCTGCGGATCATCGGCCAGCACTGACACCGAAATCAATTGTCCGGGTTCCGCCAGCAGCATTGCGAGCTGGTCAGTGCAGACATTGAGTGACATGACGCGGGCTGGTTCAGCTGCCTGCACCGGAAGAATGAACGCGCCCGCAATCGAAAGGGTAGCCACAAGGCAGAACCCTTTCGATGCGGACACGCTCAACATCAGAACTTCGCCTTGAAGCCTGCGTAGACAGACGCGCCTGGCGTCGCATAGCCCCGAACCGTTTCATATTTCTGGTTGAAGAGGTTTTCGCCGCGAAGATACAGTTCAGTCTTCTCAGTCGGCTTGTAAGCGACCTTCGCATCGAAAAGCACATAGTCGCCCAGCTTGAAATCGCCGGCGGCCGTCCGATCAGTCACGTCGGCGACAACCTGCAACTGCGTTGACACTTCCCATTTCTCAGCTGGCCGGACTGCCGCAGACAACACGAAATCATGCCTCGGCACACGCGGCCTGCGGGCGCCATCAGGTTGCCGCGTGTGAGTGTAGGTATAAGCAGCGCCGAGATCGAGCCAGCTTGTGGCTGCCCAGGTAGCCGACAGCTCGACGCCACGCCGTTTCGTCGTACCAGCAATGTTATTGTAGTCAGGCACGCCAGGCGTCGGGTCGTAGCGGTAATCGATAAGCCTGTCGGTATCGAGTTGGAAATAGGTGATGTCGGCAACCAGCCGTCCGTCAAAGAACCGCTGCTCAATGCCGAAATCAAAGCCGCGGCTTTCCTCTGGTTTCAGGTTCGGATTTCCCGCCTCGGGATTCCACGGCGCGCCAGGCGCATAAAGCTCATAGATGCTCGGTGCGCGAAATCCGGTGCCGTAAGATGCATGGAATTTTGTTCCCCAATCAGGGACGGCGTATGCGCTGGTGAACCGGTAGCTTCCGTGACCGCCAAACTCCTTGTGGGTGTCATGACGATAAGCTGCGCTGAAAGTGAAATTTTCAACCGGTTCCAACAGCACCTGCCCCCATCCGCCGGCGTTGTAGAATGAATCCGAGGTGTTGGTTCCAAAGTTGTTGCGAACATCAGCCTGTTGACGCTCATAGTCAGCACCGAACTGGAGCGTCAGCCAATCCGTCGCATCAAAAGCGCCCTGATAATCGAGTTTTTGCCGCTTGCCATTCCATGTCCCGTCGAACGGGCCAAACGCGCTGCGGCTCGATGTTTCGCGGTCCACATCCAGCATCTGCGCTGAGAATGTATTGCGGAAACGTCCGTCGAGAAGATCGAGATTGAAGCCGACGCGACCGCCAAACGTCTCCATTCCACCGACGTTGAACGAATTGTCGGTCGGAAGATATGACGGGAACGTTCCGCTGTCGTCATATTCGGCCTGCCCCTTGATATAGAGAAGGGAGCCAAAAACAGAAAACTGGTCGGTCAGCTTGTATTCGCCGGCAAAATTGGCGTTCAAATTCTTGAACGCATCCGGTTCGAGCCTAGCCGGATTGAGGTCGACAGCGCCGCCTCCGTTGCGCTTTGCGACCGAAAATCCGTCGGTCGACAACCCATTGATGCTGAACGACGCTTTGCCGCGCTCACCTGCGCCTGAAAGCGAATATCCGCCGCGCACTGTATTGCGCGAGCCATATTCGCCGGTGACCTCGTGATGTATGCCGGGCTCTATCTCGCCCAGAGTTGACATCCCCACAACGCCCGCAACCGCATCGGAGCCATAAAGCGTCGACTGCGGCCCTTTCAGCACCTCGATCCCGACAATGCCGCCCGATAGCAGATACTGATAGCTGGTCTGAACCTGGGGTGCGGTCACATCCGAAACATCGATGCCGTTGAACAGCGTCTTGATGTATTTCTTGTCGGCGCCGCGCATCGAGACGCTGGCCTCCTGGCCCATGCCGCCTGGAGAGGCAACATGAATGCCTGGTACGGCTTTCAGATAATCCAGCACTGTCGGCTGTGACCGCTGCTCGATCTCTTGCTTGGTCACCCTTTCGACCTTGGAGCCGACCTTCGTCTTGTCGGTCGGCGCGCGGTTTGGCGTCACCACCACTTCGCCGATGTCGATTTCCTGCGCCAAGGCCGGCGCGGACGCGATCAGCGCGAGCGCCGAAACGGTCAGTCCATGAACAAATGATCGCGAAATTCTCATAACATCCCCCCCGGCTTTGCCGGTCCATTGCTTCGACTGACGCTGGAGGGATCTTTTTCGTCCTGCCAGCGATGACTTCTGCCACCGCTGTTTGACACAGCTCCGGAAGCTCCCCGCGACCGGAAGGTGACGTTCAAGGCAGGTCTCCTGGCTTGCGGTTCAACGGCGCGTTCGCCTTCCCGGGGCTTCCCAGTGGCTTCATGAACACGCCTCACCGCTCACAGTTGCGGGGGCAGCTGCGGTTTCGGGCGAACCCGTTCCGCATTCCCTTTTCATCCACGCTTACGCGCAGAAACCTTGGACGCATCTTTCCTAGCAAGCCAACCGAGGGCGGTCAACGAACCGGGCGGTTGCGCCGGTCCCGCTGGACGCCCACCCTTTCGCCAGGTTCGGCGGGCCGCAAAATTGGTTAGTTTACAACACGTTAATCCGCCTTCTGAACAGGCGAATATTCGCCCTGTGTGAGGCAAATGCCACGTCTTTGGGTCGAGCGCCCAAATTCTGGACATGTGACCGTCACATTTCCGCAACATGGCGATTACGACCATCGCAGCGGCGCCGGATTTTGCCAGATGGACGCTTGCGCAGTTTCACGGCTTTCGTCATGAAAAATGCAAGAGCCGGGCCGGGACGATCCGAATCGGCGAAACGAACGAATTATCCCTTTCGGAGATTTCAAATGAACATTCGTGGCCTTCTTCTCGGCACCGCAGCGGCTCTCGTCGCAGTTTCGGGCGCTCGTGCAGCCGACGCAGTGATGGCACCTGAGCCAGAGCCGGTTGAATATGTCCGCGTTTGCGACGCTTACGGCGCGGGCTTCTTCTACATTCCGGGCACCGAGACCTGCCTGCAGGTTTCCGGCTATGTCTGGTACCAGATCGGCGCTACCAGCGACAATGGCGTCACCGACACCGGTAACTACATGGCTTTTGCTGCGGATGGCTGGAACAAGTCGGTCCGCGCCCGCGTCAATTTCGACGCCCGTTCTGAAACCGAATGGGGCACGCTGCGCTCGTTCATCCGCCTGCAGGCTGACTGGACTGGCGCCGGAGACGGGCCACTTGGAATCGATCAGGCTTATATCGAGCTCGGCGGTCTGCGCATGGGTTACACCGAATCGGCATGGGCAGAGACGGTCAACACGATCTCGAGCTGGGGCTCGCATACCTGGGGCGGCCTTTACTACGGCTACCAGCAGCGCGCTCTGATCCAGTACAACTTTTCGTCGAACGGCTTCTTCGGCACTTTGTCGCTGGAAGATGACGCCCTCGCAGGCGAAGGCTACATGCCCGATATCGTCGGCCTGATCGGTTACGAAGGCGGCTGGGGTGGCGTTTGGGCTCGTATCGGTTACGACGAGAGCTTTGATGGCACGCCGCGCGGTGTTCCCTTCATCGGCAACAATAGCGGTGGCTTCGCAGCTTCGGTCGGCACCCAGATCAACATTCCAAACGCAGCCGGTTCGTCGTTCCGCCTGATCGGTTACTACGCTGACGGCGACCATCAGTATGGCGCTGGCTCCAGCTTCACCCGTTACGCCACCCTCGGCAATTCGGAATGGTCGGTTCTGGCTTCCTACTACCACCAGTTCAACGACAAATTCGCCGCTTCGATCGGCGTGCAGTATTTCAATGACTTCTACGCTGCGGGCACCGATGTCGGCACCGGTCTTGACGGCTGGAGCGCGGATCTGGGCATCGTCTGGACCCCGATCACCAATTTCGAAGTCCGCACCGAATTCAATTATGACAAGGTCGAGACGCTGGACGGTTCGGTCACCGGCTTCCTGCGCTTCACGCGCTACTTCTGATCGGCCAAAGACCGCTTCAACAAAACCCGGCGGGCAACCGCCGGGTTTTTTGTTTGCCGGACGCATCGCCCTCTCACACTTCGTTGCATTCGGGCAACACCAGGTGCCTCAACGCCCGCCGTGGGGCCTTGCCCGGCTGATTGACGATTGCGCGATGGTGGCAATTCGTCCAAAAACCTGACTGCCATATACAACTTAAGCAGTCGCCTCCCATGACTGCCAAATACCGGGGATTTTCCGATGAACTTCAAAGCCCTCCTGCTTGGTGGCGCCGCCGCACTCTTGTCCTTCAACGGCGCGCGCGCTGCCGACGCTGTCATGGTGCCGGAGCCGGAACCGGTCGAATATGTTCGTGTTTGCGATGCCTACGGCGCAGGCTTCTTCTACATCCCCGGCACCGAGACGTGCATTCAGGTGTCCGGCTATGTATGGTATCAGATCGGCGCATCGGGCGCGCAGGGCGTGAACGACACACCGACCTTCAACGGCTTTGCCGAGGATGGTTGGAACAAGAACGTCCGCGCCCGCATCAACTTTGACGCACGTTCCGAGACAGAATGGGGCACGCTGCGCTCATATATCCGCCTGCAGGCTGACTGGGATGGGTTCGGCGACGGTCTGCTCGAAGTTGACCAGGCCTGGATTGCACTTGGCGGCTTCCGCATGGGCTATACCGAGTCTGCCTGGGCCGAGACCTATGTCGGCGGCGTTTCGACTTCGGGATCGCATTCGGACAATGCCATGAGCTATGGCGACCAGCAGCGCGCGCTGATGCAGTACAATTTCGAGTCCAACGGCTTCTTCGGTGTCCTGTCGCTGGAAGACGACGCTCTCGCCGGCGAAGGCTACATCCCAGACGTTGTCGGCGTTGTGGGTTACGCCGGCGGCTGGGGCGGCCTGTGGGCGCGTCTTGGCTATGTTGAGGGCTTTGATGGATCTGCTCATCCGCTGCCGCTTGTGGGCACCAACAGCGGTGGCTTTGCAGCTTCCGCTGGTCTCGAACTGAACGTGCCCAACATGGAAGGCTCGTCGCTGCGCCTGATCGGATACTATGCCGATGGCGACCACAGCTACGGCAACCTGCATGGCCCGGCGTCAGCAGTGTTTGGCGGCAACGGCAATTCCGAATGGTCGGTGCTGGCGTCCTACGGCCACACATTCTCGGAGAAGGTCAGCGGCTCGGTCGGGTTCCAGTATTTCAACAACTTCTATCAAGGTCTGACAGATCTTGGCACGGGACTCGATGGTTATTCGGCTGAGCTGTCGCTGGTCTATGTGCCGGTCAACGAGTTCGAGATCCGCTCAGAAATCCAGTACGACAAGATCGACACGCTTGATGGCTCGGTGTCGGGCTGGCTGCGCTTCACCCGCTCGTTCGGTGGCGCTGAATAAGTCACGTCACACTGAATGCATCAAACCCGGCGGGCAACCGCCGGGTTTTTTGTTGGCGAATGCGGTCACACATGCTCTAGGATTTCGGCACTCGGGTCAGGGCCACATCTGATGAAAAGACCAAATCTCACGCCGCTCGCAGCGTCGCTTCCGTCCACTGTGCCGTTTGTCGGCCCGGAGACCCAGGAGCGTCAGCTCGGCCGGCCATTCCGGGCGCGCATTGGCGCCAATGAGAACGGGTTTGGCCCCTCGCCCCGCGTCATCGAAGCGATTGCAGCGTCGGCTATTGATGTCTGGAAATATGCCGACCCGGAAAATTTTGAACTGCGCGCCCAGATCGCACGGCATCACGGTGTCGATCCCGCAAACATCATGATCGGTCCCGGCATTGACGGGTTGCTCGGTCTCGCGGTGCGGCTGTTTGTCGAGCCAGGCCAGGCCGTCGTCTCATCGTTGGGCGGCTATCCGACATTCAACTATCACGTCGCCGGCTATGGGGCGCGGCTCGTCACCGTTCCCTACCGCCACGACCATGAGGACCTCGACGGCCTGCTGGACGCGATCCGCCGAGAGCAGCCTGCCATGGCCTATCTGGCCAATCCCGACAACCCGATGGGCACATGGTGGCCGGCGGGCGATGTGCAGCGGTTCATCGAGGCGATACCCGAGACAACCATGCTCATTCTGGATGAAGCCTATTGCGAGACCGCGCCAGCGTCCGCGCTTCCGCCGCTGGACACAGGCCGGACAAATGTGCTGCGCATGCGCACCTTCTCCAAGGCCTATGGCATGGCCGGCATGCGTTGCGGCTATGTGATCGGCGAGGCCGACAACATCCGCGCCTTCGACAAGGTGCGCGACCATTTTGGCATGGCCCGTTTGACGCAGGTGGCTGCAGGCGCGGCTCTGGCGGATCAGGAGTGGCTTGGAAGTGTCGTTGGCCGCATTGCGCGGTCGCGCGATCGCATTGTGCAGATCGCCGAGACCAACGGACTTGCTGCCCTGCCCTCAGCGTCAAACTTCGTTGCGATTGATTGCGGAGCGGACGGCGCGTTTGCGCTAAACGTGCTGCAGTCGCTGATTGCGCGCGACATTTTTGTGCGCAAGCCGATGGCGCCGGGGCTCGACCGCTGCATCCGCGTCAGCTGCGGGCCAGACGATCTGATGGACATTTTTGCCGAGGAACTGCCGGGCGCCCTTGCTGCCGCGCGCGGCAATTAGAGACTTACAGCCGCGCCCCTCACGGAGCGCGGCTCTCGATCTTAGTCAGTGATTGTGCTTCTTCAGGCGGAATGACAGCATGACCAGCGTCACGCCGTAGACGATAGCGAACGCCGCGATTGCCCATATCAGGCCAAGCGCGCCGGCGCCGGGCATCACGATCATGAACACGCCGAGCAGCACCGACAGCAAGCCACCAAGGCCGAGCCACCATTCATTGTCGATTTCATTGCGCAGGCGGATCGCGCCGACGATCTGCATGACGCCAATTGCGATCGACCAGAACGCAATGAAATAGAGCAGAGCCAAAGCGGTGACCCCCGGCATCATCAGCGTGAGAACGCCAACCGCCAGACCAAGCAGGCCGATAGCGGCCAGCCACCACCGTTGGTCTTTTGCGTCACCGCTGAATGCAGCGACAATGGCAAAGATGCCGTCAACCAGCGCGTATGCGCCGTAGAGGATGACAAGGCTGGCAATGCCGATGCCCGGCATCATGAAGGCGATGACGCCGAAAGCGATGGCCGCCAGGCCGCGTAACAGGATCAACCACCAGTTCTTTGCCAACGCATGGAGCATCAGGCGTGGTCTCGGATTTGTCGTGTTGATCGACATGTCAGTCCCTCTCAATGCCGCTCGTTCGTGAGCGTTACAAGTAAAGTTTACACCCGTCCAAAAAATGCGTCGAGAGTAAAGCGTGCTGCGCAATGTTCCACCGTTTACTGACAGGCAATCCGTCCACAAAATCAGCTGAGCGCAAAAATCTCTTGAATTAAATGAACGGTCGTTTATTTAATTCAGCCGGAGGAAAGATGGCGCGCACTACAGGCTCGGATGGTGAGAAGACCGAGGCAGCGATCCGCGAGGCAGCGCTGACCCTGATCGCGCGTCTCGGGTTTGAAGCGATGTCGATGCGCCAGCTCGGCGATGAAGTCGGCGTGCAGGCAGCAGCACTCTACCGCTATTTCCCGACCAAGGAAGACCTGCTGTTTTCGCTTATGCGCGATCACATGGAAGGTCTTCACGCGTCGTGGGCCAACGCCGCACCCGACACGACCGATCCGGCTGACCGCCTCGCCGCCTTCGTGCGCAATCACATCGAATTTCATGTCGCGCGCCGCCACGCGACCCATGTGTCAAACCTGGAGCTGCGCAGCCTGTCGCCGGAGCGGCTCTCGACCATCCTGCGGTTGCGCAATGCCTACGAGAAAGAACTGCGCCAGATCCTGCGCGAAGGCGCAGAAAGCGGCCAGTTTGACATTGACGATCCACAGCTCACCGCCATGGCGATTATCCAGATGATCACCGGCGTCATCGTCTGGTTCCGCCCCGGAGAGCGGCTGTCGGTCGCCGAAGTAACCAATACCTATCTCGCCATGACCTCGCGGCTGGTGGGCATGGGCAGCAATTTCAACAACGATGGATCGTGGCAAATCCTGGAGGAAGCCGATGTACACTAATGGATTGACCTTTCCACTCGGCGATGAGGTTGAGGCGCTGCGCGACATGGTGCGCCGCTTTGCGCAGGAGCGCATCGCGCCGATTGCTGCCGAAACCGACAAGTCGAACGAATTCCCGGCTCATCTGTGGAAAGAAATGGGTGAGCTCGGCCTGCTCGGAATCACCGCCAATCCAGATTTCGGCGGTTCTGGCATGGGCTACATCGCTCACGTCGTGGCAATGGAAGAAATCTCGCGCGCATCCGCCTCGATTGGCCTGTCTTACGGTGCGCATTCCAACCTCTGCGTCAACCAGATCAACCGCTGGGGCACGCCAGAGCAGAAGGAAAAGTTCCTGCCTGGCGTCTGCTCGGGCGAACGTGTCGGCGCACTGGCCATGTCGGAATCGGGTTCTGGCTCAGATGTCGTTTCGATGCGGCTCAGAGCTGAAAAACGAAACGACCGTTTCATCCTGAACGGCACCAAAATGTGGATCACTAACGGCCCGGACGCCGACACGCTGGTGGTTTATGCCAAGACCGATCCAGACAAGAAGTCACGCGGCATCACTGCCTTTGTCATGGAAACCTCGACGCCCGGCTTCTCGGTCGCGCAAAAGCTCGACAAGCTCGGCATGCGTGGCTCCAATACCGGCGAACTCGTCTTCGAGAATGTCGAAGTGCCGTTCGAGAACATTCTGGGCGAAGAAGGCCGCGGCGTCGAAGTGCTGATGAGCGGTCTCGACTATGAACGCACCGTGCTGTCTGGCGGGCCGCTCGGCATCATGGCCGCATGTATGGACGTCGTCATGCCCTACGTGCACGAACGCAAACAGTTCGGCCAGGCGATCGGTGAATTCCAGCTGGTGCAAGGCAAGCTCGCCGACATGTATACGACGATGAACGCATGCCGCGCCTATGTCTATGCTGTTGCCGCAGCCTGCGACCGTGGCGAGACAGCCCGAAAGGACGCTGCCGGATGTGTTCTCTTTTCAGCCGAAAAGGCGACGCTGATGGCGCTCGACGCGATCCAGCTGCTCGGCGGCAATGGCTATATCAACGACTACGCCACCGGCCGCTTGCTGCGTGACGCCAAGCTTTACGAAATCGGCGCCGGAACCAGCGAAATCCGCCGCTGGCTGATCGGCCGCGAGCTGATGGCGGAGGGGTAGTCAATTACAGACGCCAAATGCGCATTCACCGGCCGAATGGCCGAACTGGCGCGAGCCGCCGAAAAAGCCCAAGCGCCAGGTGAACTGCTGCGTCTTCGGGTCTTTGTCGACGAAGCGCGCAACGACTACTGGAATGCTTCCGCTCAGGACTTTGACGCCCGCAATTTCATGTGGGGCAAGGCGTTTGACCAGCCGGGCAAGTTGATCCGCGACAAACTCGAACATTCGCGCACGGTTTGGGACATCGATCGTCTTGAGCCTCAAGGCCCAACCGCCGAGACCTTTTTCAACTTCTGGGGCGCGCAGCGGCAAACAGGTTCCCCGGAAACGCTGTCCGCCAATACAGCACTTATCGACGACGCTGAACGGCGGCTTGGCATCGCCATTGGCGGGCAGCTGCGGGCTGCCTTCACCCAAGACAATGGCGGATATACCGACTTCTGCAACTACCCACGGCAGCCCTGGGCTCCTCTCACCCTGTCGCCCGGCGCCTATCAGGACAACTGGTTCAATCCGTTCCATAGCGGCCTGATCGTCTCGGTCCAGCACTGGCGATCTGCAACTGACTTCCTTGCCGAAAGGGAAGCCAATCTTGTTGAGGTCGAAGCCGAGAATAAGCGTTGGCGCGACAGCCAACAGGGTCTCGACCGGCTGATCGCAATCTGTGCAAGCGAGCGAAAAGGCAACGGAGCGTGGACGCTGTTTTGTCTGGACTACCGCAACGCCCCGGAACCGGGAGCCGTTGTCATCGCTGAAGCTGAGCCGTTTGGCGGGCCATTGGAAGTGCTTGAGCAATGGCCGGATTTCGAACGCTTCTTCCAGCGCTTGCGCCGTTTCGAGATGCTGGAAATCGATGGCGTCGTCAGATGGCGCAATCGTGTTGTCGAAATCCTCGATAATGGGCGCTGGCGTGCGCCACGCGGCTGACCGTTTGTCACACATTGCCAGCCTGCCGCTCAAACGGCATATGCTGATGCCAGCAATGGCGAGCCTGACACCGCAATGGACATATTCAACCTTCCCAAGGTGATCGAGCAGGGCATCTACGATGTCATGATGTGGATCCTGTTCTTTCCGCTGACGCTTGGACGGATGATCATCAGGCCACGCAAGACGCTGGCCTATGTGCGCGAGCAGGCGCTCGAAGACCCCGATCTGGCGTTTACGGATGCAATGAGACCAGCGATTTTTCTGGCGATAGCGATCATCATCGGCAACTTCTTTTCGCCGGACGACTTCGAGACGTTGCGAAAAGCCGCTCCCAACGAATTCGGCAAGGCAATCTACGCAACATGGATGACCGCCGCCGCATTTTCGGTGGTCGCTGCCTGCCTGATCCCGCTTGTCGGGGCGCTGCTGCTTGACCTTTTGACGCCGGGCAAGATCACCCGCGCCACCATGCGTATTCCCTTCGACCAGCAATGCTACATCGGCGCACCGTCGACGCTGGCCTTTGCACTGCTCGCTGGAGTTGGCGCCCAGATATTTGGCGTCATTGGCAGCCTCGGCGTTGCGTCTGCGCTCTCTGCCTGGCTGATCGGCGTCGAATATGTCTACTTCCGCGATAATTCGGAACTGAGCCGCATCATCTGTATGGGGCTGGCTCTGATCACCCCGTCCGTCGGCTTCTCGCTGTTCCTCGCTGCAGGCATCATGGCCATCGGCTTTCCGGCTGAACCGTAAGGGGCCCCATGAAGGCGGATCAAGCCGCCGCAAATGCTTTCAGTTCGCCACCCAGAAAATCCGCTACCCGCCGGATGCGGGCGCTTGAGCGCACGTCGCGGTGCAGCGCCAGCCACATTGGCAAATCCTGCGGTGTGATTTCCGGCATCAATGTCTCTACATCCGGAGTGCGTGCGATCAGCGGCATCATTGAAAAGCCGACACCATTGCCCGCGCGTACTGCGGCCCAGTAGACGATCTGGTTGTCAGTTCTGAAGCGGAACGCTTTGCGGTCAATGGTAACGCCAGCCTCGGCAAAACCGCGCAGCACCAGATCATTGCGGTCGAACCCTACCAGATCATGCGCCAGCAGGTCCTCGACAGTTTGCGGCCTGCCGAGCCGCTCCAGATAAGACTTTGCCGCGCACATCCTCATCGGAATGTCAGCAATCTTGCGCGCCAGCAGTTCCTGTTGCGTTGGCTGCACCATGCGAACAGCAATGTCCGCATCCCGCCGCAGCAGGTTCTCCACCCGGTCAGACGCAACGATTTCAACCTCAATATCCGGCTCTTCGATCGCCAGCTTCGCCATGATCTGCGGGATGACAAAGGCCGAGACGACTTCGGAAGCGGCAATGCGCACCGTGCCTGCAATGCGCTCCTCCTGTCCTGCCGCCGCGCGGGTGACAGCGGAAAATGCCTCCACCGCCGCTTGGCCTTTTTGCAGAAGTGCAGCACCCTGCTCTGTCAGGTCGTAGCCACGCCTGCCGCGCACAAACAGAATCTGGCCGAGCGTCTGTTCCAGCTCATCAACATGGCGTCCAACCGTCGGTTGGCTCGAGCCCAAGGCGCGAGCCGCCGCCGACAGCGAACCTGTCTCTGCGACGGCGACAAAGACACGGATCAGGTTCCAGTCAAATTCAGCCATCTATTCATCCATGAATATCATTTATCCATTTCTATCCAATTTTCATGGAAACAACAAAGGCCTATCTTCGCTTCACTTCAACAGGAGGCCAATATGGCTCAGACAGTTCTCATCCTCGGTGCCGCCGGCCGCGTTGGCCTCGCGACGGCCCAAGCGTTTCTCGATGCGGGTTTCCGGGTCAAGGCAGCGACTCGCAACGGCCGCGCGGTCATGTCCGGCACTGAGCCGGTCGCAGTCGACGCCATGGACACCGCCCAACTACGCACAGCAATCGCCGGCGTCGACGTCGTGTTCAACGGCCTCAATCCGCCCTACACCGAGTGGAAGTCGGCCGCCATGCCGATGGCGCGCAATGTCATGCACGCCATGCGCGGTTCAGGCGCGCTGCATCTGTTTCCCGGCAATGTCTACAGTTTTGGTTCGCCTATGCCCAACGTATTGCGCGAAGAGACGCCTCAACGCCCTACCGCCAACAAAGGCAAGATCCGGGTCGAGATGGAAGAGCTGTTTGCCCGCGAGGCACGGGAGCATGGTACGCGCACAATCATACTCAGAGCCGGCGACTTTTTCGGCGGCGGCCCCGGCAGCTGGTTCGACCTGGCTTTGACGAGCCGGATCAAGAGCGGCGTCTTTGTGGCCCCTGCTGCCATGAACCTTCCGCATGCCTGGGCCTATCTGCCCGATCTCGCGGCCACATTTGCCAAACTGCCAGCAATTTCCAGCCAGCTTGCCCCCTTTGAGACGCTGCACTTTCCCGGCCACACCGTGACGCTCACCGACATGAAGTCGGGCATTGAGAAGGCGCTTGGCCGCCCGCTCAAGACCAGCACCCTGCCCTGGTGGGCTCTGCGCCTCACCACCCCGTTCAGCGCCATGAACCGGGAAATCCTGGAAATGCGCTATCTCTGGGACGAGGAACACCGGCTCGTTTCGGACAAGTTGCAGCAGCTTGTTGGCCCCGTGCCTCACACGCCACTGAACGAAGCGATCGCCCGTGCGATTGGCCAAACCCCGTTTCAGGCTGCCGCCTGACGAAATACCCGCGCCGGTGTCTCCACCGGCGCGGAGGCTCTCAGGCTTGCAGGTAAAGGCCGCGCGCCTTGGCCCAACGAACGACAATTGCACGCTCGGCGCCGGTCGCAGTTCGGTTGGCAAAGCCGCGCACCTGCACGACACGGTATTGACCATCTACCTCAATGGTCAGCAGCCGCTTGATCTCGCCCAGCGCCACCCGGCGCAGCACCCAGATCGAGGCCTTGCCGGAAATGCACTTGGCGGCATAGGCCGCCACGCAATGGTTCATCGCGCGGCTCTCGTAGACAAGATCCTGCGCCGAGGTGAGCTGACGAACGACAAAGCGCTCGCCCTTCGCCTCTGCCTCCTGGGCCGACGGTTTCCATTCCCAGTCAGCCAGGGCCATTCCGTCCCAGCGCGCGCCTGCCGGCGGCGTCGGCAGTCCGGGCGCGCGACGGCCCATCGCCCGACGCCGCAAGGCCTCGATCCGCTCAATCGCAGCGACGTCCCGATGCCAGTCGTGCATCTGGCGGCGGAGCGAGCCCAGCGTTCGCCCCTTGATGCTGTAGCCAGCATCCCGTCGCCGGGCGGCGTCAAGGAAATCGCACAGGTCGTCAATTTCCTCGCGCGTCGCAGGCTGAGCGCAGAAGAAACGCACTGCCTCACGCCAGAACGCAATCGACCCACGCGGGGCGGATGCGATCTTTGTCCTGGCAATCCGCAGGGCCAGCCCCGCATCGTCCGCGTAGGACCTTGCGATGGCGAACCAGAACGCCTCGGTGAACGACAGTTCCGCACCGGTTGTCAGGAACACATGCACTTCTTTTCGCGACAGCCATTCACCGGCTTCGGCCTTGAACAGCGAGTCGCCACGCGCCGCCGCTACATACCAACGCCTGCGCAGCCTCACCTCCTCGTCCGTCAGACCACGCTGGTCGAGCCACACCGCCTCCAGATGCGCGGGAACCGGGTAGCGCGCATAGAGGTAGCGCGCTGCAGCCAGCAGCAGACGCCCCTTGTCTCGCGTCTTCAGCTTTGGACGCCATTCGGCGGCTTCACGAATAGCGATGCCGCCAATGCCCTTGGCCGCTTCGCGCAGTGCCTTTTCGAAATCAGGCGCCTGACGCGCCGGGTGTGAAACCCGCTTCAGCGTCGCTGCAAATGCTTCAGCCTGCTCGCGCTCGGCCTCCTGCCTGCGCTTGATCCTGGACTTTGCCATGACCCTTGATCCTCAAAAGAGTGCTGTTTGCCGCACGCACATCGAGCGTCGGCACGGAATGTGTCGGTCCCGGTTGCGTGTTCATCTCAGCGTCCTTTCAGGTCAAAACAGTTTGGTTGCGGGCGGCTCTCTACAGCGCGAACTGTCGGCGCGCAACATAAAATCATCCTACGTATTCAATGCCTTATGCGAATGTTGCAATCTCGCAACTGAGGGATTCGGCAATAGAAGATCGCCGGCGGAGAGCGTTTTGCTCCCCGCCGCCAGCATCAATGAAACGCCCTCGGCATCCATTTTTCCGGCGCAGCGACAATCTGGACATCATCGGACCAGATCACCTGCGCCGGACCGCGCCAACTCAGCCGGACGACCGGAACGCCTGCCGATTGAAGCAGCGCGGCATAGTTCTGCGCCCGGGCAATTGCCTCCGCCGCCCCGGCCCTGAACCAGCAAACGCCCCACACCGAGCGCCCCCGCTTGAAATGCAGGCCGAGACGGTCCGGCACATCGAGCCATTGGTTGAACCAGTCGACCTCGTCCTGGAACGGGTCGTCCAGCCAATCTGGCTGACTTGAACCCAGGAGTTCTGAGTGTGCTTGAAAAATGCCCATTTCGGCGCGCGTATCAGCGTCGATGAGCGGCGTGACAAACCGCACATACATGATGACCTCCGCCGGCTTTCGCCTGCGGCCTCTGATTTTCGGAAACTTGAGAAAGCGCCGTTAGACGGCGCGACCAAAATTCCTGCCGAGAGGCGTCATACACATGAAGAAAAACATCATCGCCTCCATCTCGGCCATCGCTGGCGGGTCATCACTGGCCGCCAAAAGGACTGGCGGCATCGGGGATTTGGCTGATACACCAGAAGCCAGCATAGCGCAAATGCGCGCCTAGGAGGTCCATTCCCACATGCCCGTCATCCAGTCCCAGATTTCGCCCTCGTCCGACGCGTTCAAGGCCAATGCCGCAAAGATGCGCGATCTGGTCGACGAACTCGCCGCCAAGGCGGCGCAGGTGGAGCTTGGCGGACCTGAAGAAGCGCGCGAACGGCACACGTCACGCGGAAAGCTGCTGCCGCGCGATCGCCTGGCGCAATTGCTCGACACGGCTGCGCCCTTCCTTGAAATCGGCCAGTTTGCCGCCTGGGACATGTATGGCGGCGACATTGCTGGCGCGGGCATGATCGCAGGCGTCGGCCGCATTTCAGGCAAGGAATGCGTCGTCGTCGTCAACGACGCCACCGTGAAGGGCGGCACCTATTATCCGATGACGGTCAAGAAACACCTGCGCGCGCAGGAAATTGCCATGCAGAACAACCTGCCCTGCGTCTATCTCGTCGATTCCGGCGGGGCGAACCTGCCCAACCAGGATGAGGTGTTTCCTGACCGCGAGCATTTTGGCCGCATCTTCTACAATCAGGCCAACATGAGCGCGGCTGGCATTCCGCAGATCGCCTGCGTCATGGGCTCATCGACCGCCGGCGGCGCATACGTGCCCGCAATGAGCGACGAGACGGTGATGGTGAAGAACCAGGCGACGATCTTTCTGGGCGGCCCGCCGCTGGTGAAGGCGGCGACCGGTGAGGAAGTTTCAGCCGAAGATCTCGGCGGCGCGGAAGTCCACACCCGCCAGTCGGGCGTCGCCGACCACTATGCCCAAAACGATGAGCACGCGCTCGCGATCACGCGCCGCATCGTCGGCAATCTGAACCGCAAGAAAGACATGCAACTTGAGACACGCCCGCCGGTTGCGCCGCTCTACGCAGCCGAGGAAATCTATGGCGTCGTGCCGCAGGACACGCGCACGCCTTATGATGTGCGTGAGATCATCGCGCGCATTGTTGATGGCTCCGAGTTTGACGAGTTCAAGGCCATTTTCGGCACCACACTCGTCACCGGCTTCGCCCGTATCCACGGCATGCCTGTCGGCATCATTGCGAACAATGGCGTGCTGTTTTCGGAGTCGGCACTCAAGGGCGCGCATTTCATCGAACTGTGCTGCCAGCGCAAAATCCCGCTGGTGTTCTTGCAGAACATCACCGGCTTCATGGTCGGGCGCAAATATGAGGCCGGGGGCATCGCGAAAGACGGCGCAAAGCTGGTCACCGCTGTCGCCACCGCGCGCGTGCCAAAAGTCACGATCATCATCGGCGGCTCGTTTGGCGCCGGCAATTATGGCATGTGCGGCCGCGCCTATTCACCCCGCTTCCTGTGGATGTGGCCGAACAGCCGCATTTCGGTGATGGGCGGCGAACAGGCGGCGACAGTGCTGGCGCTGGTCAAGCGCGAAGGCATCGAGCGCAAGGGCGGCGAGTGGTCAGCGGAAGAAGAAGCCGAATTCCGCCGGCCAATTCTCGAAAAATACGAACGCGAAGGCCACCCGCTCTATTCGTCGGCACGGCTCTGGGACGACGGGATTATTGACCCGGCCAAGACGCGTGAGGTGCTGGCGCTGAGCCTCTCAGCCGCGCTCAACGCCGAGGTCGAGGAGACGAAGTTCGGCGTCTTCAGGATGTAGGTGCATATTTTGCGCTGAGATCAAGGCTGGGGATCCCCTGCGTTGAACTGCTGCGGTCAATCGCACAGTCCCAAGCGGCAAGCTTGAAATCAAGCGAAGATCAACGCCTCGGAAAGCCGTTTTCCAATTGTCAGCTCATTGACCGACTGAACGAGAGAATGTCTGTCGATGCGGAAATGCCGGTATAGATCGCCGATCGTGCCGGTCTGTCCGAAATGCTCGACGCCGTGGGAAATCGTTCTTTGTCCAGCCACGCCGCCCAGCCAGGACAATGTCGCCGGATGGCCGTCAATAACCGTAACAATGGCGCAGTCGCGTGGCAAAGGATCGAGTAGCCTCTCGATGTGGCTCCTCGCCGCCGGATTGCCTCGTGCACGCTCGCGCTGCGCAGCCGACCAGCCTGCATTGAGGCGGTCGGCCGACGTCACGGCAAGCACGCCTATGTCACGTCTCTCTTCGCCGATCAGACCAGCGGCCGCGATCGCCTCGTCGGCAACCGCGCCCTGATATGCAATCACCACTGCGCAGTTCGGTCCCGGCTTGCGCAGCCAGTAGGCGCCGTCGATGGAGCCCTGCCGGAAATCGTCATCGGCCCGTTTGACCGGTTGCTCAAGCGGTTTGGTGGTGAGACGCAGATAGACCGATCCTCCGGTCTCGTCGCGCAGCCATGTCCGCTCATCCCGCGGCCCTTCCCCGTCGCGCTGAAGATAGTCGAAAGCCCATTCCATGATCACTGCAAGTTCATCGGCAAAGGCAGGCTCGAAAGCCGCCAGCCCATCCTGACTCATGCCGATCAACGGGGTTCCAATTGACTGGTGCGCGCCTCCTTCGGGCGCAAGCGTCACGCCTGACGGTGTGCCGACGATCATGAAACGCGCATCCTGATAACTGGCGTAATTCAGCGCATCGAGACCGCGGCAGACGAAAGGATCGTAGACGGTGCCAATCGGTATCAATCGTTTGCCGAACAGGGAATGGGCCAGGCCGGCTGCGCCGAGCAGCAGGAAGAGATTCATCTCCGCGATGCCCAGTTCGACATGTTGTCCCTTCGGCGTGAAATCCCATTTTGCGGTCGATGGAATGCGGTGCTCGATGAAGGCGTCCGCCATAGCCGTGCGGGCAAAAAGCTTGCGCCGGTTGACCCACGGACCGAGGCTTGTCGTGCCCGTGACGTCAGGCGACGTCGTCAATATGCGATCTGCGAATTCGCTTTCGCCTTTGGCGAGATCGTCCAGGATTTTGCCGAAGACCGCCTGGGTCGAGATTTCGCGTGTGACATCGATCTCAATCGCCGGCACGTCGAGATGGGTATCATGGCGGCGGCGCGGACCCTGGGCAAAGAAAGGCGTCTTTGCAAGAAAGTCCTTCAAGCCATCAACGTCGGCAACGCCGGCGAACTGATCCCATTCCTGGCCTGCGGCGATGCCCATATGCGTTTGCCAGTCCGCAAACTGCTTGCTGTTCATCAGGCCGCCATGGTTGTCCTTGTGGCCGGCGATAGGTGTGCCCCAGCCCTTGACGGTGTATGCGAGGAAGCAGGTGGGGCGGTCATGGTCGATCGCAGCGAATATGTCGGCCATCGTCTCGACGCAGTTGCCGCCGAGATTTTCCATGAGCGCAGCAAGCTCGGTATCGCTGCGGCGGTCGATCAAGGCGGTTATGTCGCCCTGATCGCCAAGGTCGTCCATGAGGCGCTTGCGCCAAACCGAGCCGCCCATGAATGTCAAAGCCGCATAGTCCTGGTTCGGACATCGGTCTATCCAGTCTTGCAGCCGCGCGCCGCCCGGTTCCTTGAAAGCCGCACGCTGCAAGGCGCCATGCTTGACGCGCACGACGTCCCAGCCAAAAGCGTCGAAGATTTTCTCGATGCGCTCGAAAAGCCCTTCGCGAACGATACCGTCGAGCGATTGGCGATTGTAGTCGATGACCCACCAGCAATTGCGCAAATCGTTCTTCCAGCCCTCCTGCAGAGCTTCGTAGATATTACCCTCGTCAAGCTCTGCATCGCCCATCAGCGCGACCATGCGGCCGCACTTCAGATCGGCGCCCCATTCCTTCCCCTGAATGAAGTCCTGGACGATGGAGGCGAGCGGCGTGATGCCGACGCCAAGCCCGACCGAACCCGTCGAGAAATCGACGTCATCGATATCCTTGGTCCGGCTCGGATAGCTTTGCACCCCGCCGAAACCACGGAAATTCTCCATCTTCTCCCGCGTCTGATTGCCCATCAGATAGTGCATGGCGTGAAAGATAGGCGATGCATGCGGCTTGACGGCGACCCGGTCTTCAGGCCGGAGCGCCGAGAAATAAAGCGCCGTCATGATCGACACCATTGACGCCGAACTGGCCTGATGCCCGCCAATCTTGATAGCATCGACCTTTGGCCGGACATGATTGGCGTGGTGGATCATCCAGTGCGACAGCCATAGCAGCCGCTGCTCGATCGTCTTCAAGTGCTGGTGGCGGGGTTCGGTCATCGGCGGATCTCCGGCTGCTGTTCGGAGGGTAATTGCGGGGGGCGATCAGCCTTCCCGGTAATAATAGCTGTAGCCGTTGAGCGCCGGCGCTCCGCCGAGATGCGCGTAAAGCACCTTCGAACCGTCCGGAAAGAACCCCTTTCGCGTCAGGTCGATCATTCCCTGCATCGACTTCCCCTCGTAGACGGGATCGGTCATCATCGCCTCGGTGCGGGCCGCCAGGCGGATGGCGTCATTCGTCTCGTCCGAGGGCACGCCATAGGCCGGATAGGCATAGTCTGGATTGATAATGATCTCGTCTTCGCGGACCTTGCGGCCAAGGCCGACCAGTTCGGACGTGTTATCGACGATTGAACGAACCTGTGCTCTCGTCTGTTCCAGCGTTCCAGAGGCGTCAATGCCGATCACCCGGTCGGCGCGGTTCTGCGCCGCAAAACCGACGACCATGCCAGCCTGTGTGGAGCCAGTGACAACACAGACGACGATGTAGTCAAAGGTGAAGCCGAGGGCCTTTTCCTGCTCGGCAACCTCCTCGGCGAAACCGACATAGCCAAGGGCGCCATATTTGTGCACCGATGCGCCAGCGGGGATCGCGTACGGCTTGCCGCCAGCATCCTTGACCGACTGGATCGCATCTTCCCAGCTCTTGCGGATACCAATGTCGAAACCGTCATCGACAAGGCGGCTGTCGGCGCCCATCAGGCGGGTCATCAGGATGTTGCCCACGCGGTCATAGACGGCGTCATAGTGCGGCACCCATTTTTCCTGGATCACCACACATTTCATGCCGATCTTGGCGGCGGTGGCTGCAACCATGCGCGTGTGGTTCGATTGCACGCCGCCAATCGAGACAAGAGTGTCTGCGCCCGAGGCAATTGCATCCGGCACGATATATTCCAGCTTGCGCAACTTGTTGCCGCCCATCGCCAGGCCGGAATTGCAATCGTCCCGCTTGGCGTAGATCTGGACCTTGCCACCCAGAGCCTCGGTGAGACGCGGCAGGTGCTCGATCGGGGTCGGCCCGAAGGTGAGAGGGTAGCGTTCAAATTTTTCAACAAGGGACATTCTGGCCTCCGGGGCATTGGAACGGTGAAAATCGTCGCGTCGGAGACTAAGGTGTTTCCTGCGAAAGGTGCTTTCAATCTCATATATCAATATGACATTTTTTGACGGCAATACTGACCTTCCTTTATAAAGATCAGTCAAAAGATGGATACGCAATGGAAGAATCTTCCGGAACAGGCCTTGACAGAACTGACTTGCGGATCCTTCGGGCGCTCCAGGCCAACGGGCGACTGACGAATGCAGAGCTTGCGGCGCGGGTCAATGTGAGCGCTGCGACGTGCCACCGGCGCACCCAGCGCCTGTTTGACGAGGGCTACATTGCCGGCGTTCGAGCGGAGATTGCACCTGTTGCGATCGGTCTGGGAGCTCTGGTGATGGTTGGCGTGGTTCTCGACCGCTCGACGCCGGAGAGTTTTGCGGCCTTTGAGGGGGCCGTTCTGGAACTCAAGGAGGTGCTCGATTGCAATCTGGTGGCTGGGGACTTCGACTACCTGCTCAAGATCCGCGTTCGCGACATGGCAGATTTCAACAAATTGCACGGCAACAAGCTCATCGCCTTGCCTGGCGTAAGACAAACCCGGACCTTCTTCGTCATGAAGAACGTCAAGGACAATGCCCGCCTTTCATTCTAGGTGTTTGGTAGCTGTTTGAAACTCTTGCGATTTTGCCTTTGGCATCGTTCACATTTGAGATCCAGGCCATAGCGACGAACTAACGACTGGCCGCGATGAAGGGAAAGTCACAAGATACGCGAGCGATCTCACCGGCGTTAAGCGGTGAACAGACCGCGACTGTACTGGCGTTGGAAAAGCGCGACTATCTCGACGAACAAGACTGACCAGCAATCTTTGCCGGCTGTTCAAAAAAGAAATATCTGTCCCCACCCTCCAAACCTGCCGGATAATTCTGGTGCGACAACGAGGACGGCAATGAACCACAACAGGCACCATCGACAGGACAATCGAGTGCTTTGGCGCATCGTTGCCCTGTTGGCGTCGTTTGCCGGGCTGGCTGCTCGTCTTGCCAACGCGCCACAGCCGGTGCGGGTTGCAGTGCTGTTTCTGTTGCGCACGGCCGAAGCTCAGGTCAGCCGTTTCCTGTTCGGCGAAGATGACGACGTGCTGCCACCATTCACAAAGCAAGGCGACACACCGGACGATGCGCTGTTGCTGGCGCACCGGTTCGCCGACCTGGCCGAGGCACTGCATGACATGCTCGTGCGGGAAGAGTTTGGTCCGGACATCGAGGTGAAAGACGTTCCATCTGCAGTCGAGCACAGCTTGACTGCCAAGGTCCCGCGTCCGCTGCTGACCGTCCGTTTCGGCCGCCTGGCGGCCACAGCCACCGGTCCGCCATAGCCTGCACCGTGGCGACAGGCCAACGCCCGCAACGTGCCTGAAATCCAATCTTGTGCCCAGCCTGGCCGACCAATGCGTCCGCCGGGCCGCATGGTATGGCCAAGATGTTTGACGGAGCCCTTCGTCTCTGCCCCTTTCCGCCACCGCCGCCCGGCGCTAATAGTCCCGCATATTTTCTGTCTGGACGTTCACATGACCTTTTCGAAATTCTTCGCCCACCTCGTTGCACAGATCGGCGCTGGTGCGGCATTTCTGCGCCATCGCAATGACGGGCCACTGCCACAGGCGGCCGGTCCTGCGCCGTCTATTCCGCAGGCGAAACCTCAAGGCGTCCCGACACTGAAAATGCCGACTGCCAAGGGCTGGACCGGCAATCAGACGCCGACGCCCGCCAAGGGTCTCAAGGTCAATCTGTTCGCCGGCGGCTTTGAACATCCGCGCTGGCTTCACGTGCTGCCCAACGGCGACGTACTGGTTGCCGAGGCCCTGCCGGTCTCGGGTGGCATCCGGTCGATCTTCGACTACGCCATGCAGACGACCATGCGCCGCGCCGCGGCTCTCGCCGACCACAGCGCCAACCGCATCATGCTGCTGCGCGACGCCAATGGTGATGGCGTGGCTGAAACCCGCGAAGCCTATCTGGAAAATCTGAACCAGCCATTCGGCATGGCTCAGGTTGGTTCAACGTTCTACGTGGGAAACACTGACGGGCTGGTCGCCTTCCCGTTCGAGCCAGGGGCAACGCAGCTTTCCGGCGAGGGCAAGACGCTCGCAGCGTTCAAGCCGGCCGGCCACTGGACGCGCTCCATCCTCGCCTCGCCCGACGGCAAGCGGCTCTATATCGGCGTTGGGTCGCTATCGAACATTGCGGACGAAGGCATGGAAGCTGAGGAAGGCCGCGCCTGTATCTACGAACATGTCATCGCGACTGGCGAGACGCGCATTTTTGCCGAAGGTCTGCGCAATCCGGTTGGCCTTGCCTTCGAGCCAGTCACGGGAAAACTCTGGACCGTGGTCAACGAGCGCGACGGTCTTGGCGACGAAACGCCGCCAGATTATCTCACCTCGGTAGAGGACGGCGGGTTCTATGGCTGGCCCTATTCCTACTGGAACCGCGTCGTCGACGACCGCGTCCAGCCGCAAAGGCCGGAACTCGTCGCGCGACAGATCCAGCCGGACTATGCGCTTGGCGGACACACGGCGTCGCTTGGCCTCACCTGGATGCCGGCTGGCACCCTGCCCGGCTTTGGCGACGGAATGGTGATTGGTCAGCATGGTTCATGGAACCGCTCAAAGCTTTCAGGCTACCGCGTCGTGTTTGTGCCGTTCGAGAACGGCAAGCCGTCCGGCCCGATGCGCGACATCCTGTCAGGCTTCCTGTCGCCGGACGAAAAGGCCAGCTATGGCCGCCCGGTCGGCGTGGTCGTTGGATCTGACAAGAAGTCGCTGCTGGTCGCCGACGACGTTGGCAATGTGGTCTGGCGCGTCACCGGGGCCTGAATTCGGGCAAATACAAGTATTTTCCCGTGAATTGGCGACTATGTCGCGTTGGATTCTCTCGTCATGTAAGGCAAACGTGACGGAGCTTGGGGGGATTCGTCATGAACATGCATGCCGCGGCGTCGGCCGCGAACGCTGCGCGGGCGAAAGAACCTGGTCAGCCCTGGATCAAGGTGCTCGGAAAATATCGCGATCCCAACCGATTGCGCAGCGCAACCGAGCTCGCGATGACCGTCGCACCATTTCTGGCTCTCTGGATTGCCGCGCTATTTTGTGCAGCATCCGGATATTGGTGGGGGCTGGTGCTTATCATTCCGGCGGCCGGTTTCCTGCTGCGCCTGTTCATGATCCAGCATGATTGCGGCCACGGGTCATTCTTCGCCAGCCGCGCTGCCGACGACTGGACTGGCCGTGCACTCGGTGTGCTGACTATGACGCCCTATGACTACTGGCGTGGCGCACATGCCACCCATCACGCGTCTGCCGGCAATCTGGACGAGCGTGGCGTCGGTGACATCGAGACGCTGACGGTTTCCGAATACCAGGCGGCGTCCCGTTGGGGCCGGCTGCGCTACCGTCTCTACCGCAACCCGTTCGTCATGTTCGTCATCGGACCGATTTATGTCTTTATCCTGAAGCACCGCTGGCCGTTCGAGACATTTCGCGTTTCTGGCAAGCCGTGGCGCTCGACGATGCTGACCAATCTCGCCATCGTCTTGTTCTTCGCCGGCCTGATCTGGCTGACCGGCATAGTTCCGTTCCTGATCGTCCACATTTCGACGGTCATCATAGCCGGAGCCGCCGGTATCTGGCTGTTCTATGTGCAGCACCAGTTCGAAGACACCCATTGGGCAAAGGACGAGGAATGGACCTTTGCCGACAGCGCGCTGCACGGCTCGTCCAACTACATCCTGCCGCAGCCCTTGCAGTGGCTCACCGGCAATATTGGCATCCATCACATCCATCACCTGTCGAGCCGGGTTCCGTTCTACCGCTTGCCAGAAGTGCTGCGCGACCATCCGCAGCTGGCCGACATCGGCCGCATCTCGATCCGCGAAAGTCTTGGTTGCGTGAAGCTCGTCTTGTGGGATGAAAACAAGCGCCGGCTGGTTACATTCCGCGAAGCAATGGCGGTTTAGCGTTTCACCCTCACCATCTTGTCGAGCAGCTTTTCAACAACATCCTCGGCCTTCTGCGCCCTGCCGGTGTGGGCAGGTGAGGTCTGGATGATCGAGGAGCGCGGCGCGGTCAGCCAGTAGAACCGTTGTCGTGCGGGCAATTCGCCAATCGGCCCGGCTTCCTTGCCGCCAATGCAAATCCGCTCAAACGCTTCGAGGTGCGTCCGGATTGCCTCGATGTCAGCCGCCGGATCGAGCGCAGCCAGCCGCGCTTCGTCCAGATCGAATCCACAGGCAAGCAGCTTTGCCGTGGGGCACGAGACGATGACGCCGGCATTGATGAATTCGCCACGCTCGACGCGGGGCACGACGCGGACGATCGCATAGTCATAAGTGTGGGAGACGCCGGTCACAGCCGTACTCCCTTACGAGGCGGCGGCACATAGCCTGGCGGCGGGGCAGTCTGCCTCGCCTGCTCTGCCTGCTCGGCAAAACCGCGTGGTGCGGCCACCCGCTTCATCAGATAGCCGGCATAGGCGGCGCGATGCGCGTCGGCGCTGTCAAACGCCGGATCACCCTCCAGCCAATCCTCCGGCACCAGCCCCGTGATGCGTTCTACCAATTTGGGTGTGATGACAGGCGCAAGTGCAGAATCCGCCGCCATGATGTCGGATGCAAACGGCAGCAGCACATGATCCTTGATCGGCGCAAAGCGAGCCGTGGCCGCTGTCTCGGCGCGCGACCAGTCGTGATGGAAATAGAACGCAGCGCCATTGTCGATCAGGTAAAGTTTTCGGTGCCACAACAGCATGTTGGTGTTGCGCGCAGTGCGGTCGACATTCTGTATGAACGCATCGAACCAGACGATCCGGGCAGACAGACCGGCGTCAGGGCGGTCAACCAGCGGGTCGTAATTGACCGAGCCCGGCAGGTAATCCAGTCCCAGGTTCAGCCCGGCGCTCTCGCGGATCAGGTGCTGGATTTCGGAATCCGGTTCGGTACGCGCCATATCGGGGTCGACCGTGAGGAAGACGATTTCGGGGATCGGAAGCCCTAGCGCCCGCGCCAGCTCACCGCCAATCAGCTCCGCGATCAGCGCCTTTCGGCCCTGACCTGCACCGCGGAATTTCAGCACATACATGCCGTCATCGTCTGCCTCTACGATGGCGGGCAGCGAGCCGCCTTCGCGCAGCGGCGTGATGTATCGGGTGGCGGCGAGCGTTCTCAAGGCATGTAGCTTTCAGGTCGTTTCGCCCGCGGCCTTAGCATTGTCAGCGGTGCGCGCCAATCGATCGGTACGGCGTCACTTGAACGATTCTGAAATCAGTTTGATCTTGGCGTCGAGCAAGGCGTTGATCTCGGTCCTGCCGAGTTCAGTGAACGTCGCCTTGGCGGCCTCGAACCGGCTGATCGCCTTATCGGCTTCGGCCTTGCCACCGCCAAAGCTGGCAAGATTCCAGTGCACGTCGCCGATATTGTTCTGGGCGAACGCCCATTGCAGCGGGTCGGCCTCCTTGGTGAACACCTGCATCGACGCGTCAAATGCGGCGCGCGCTTCAGCCAGCGGCTCTGCATTGCCGATGCGGCCCGACAGGTTAAGCAGGCATTGGCCAAGCCGTGACTGCGCATTGGCCCAGTCGACAGGGGCATTTTCCAGATTCAAGACTTCAAGCGCGCCACTGGTCGCAACAATCGCCTGCTTGAGCGTATCGACCCCGGTCTCGCCGTTCGCAATCGTCTGCAGCACGCGGCCAAGCGCCAGATTGGTCTGCGCCCATAGCAGCGGCGCGCGGTCGCGCCGATATTCCTGCAGCGCATTGCGATAGGCCCCGGCGGCCTTGTCTTCCAGGCTACGGTCGTCGCCGATCAGCGCCATCAGATGCAGCGTGTTGCCGCCGTTCAACTGTGTCATCGCCCAATCCATCGGCAATGTCGCCCTGTCGTAGACTTCGCGCGCGGCCTCGGTCGCAGCAAGCGACCGGCGCAGCGTCTCCATGTCCTTGTTGCGCTGGCCAGTGGTCTGGAGCGTTGAGCCAAGATTGTTTTGCGCCGACGCCCATTGCAGCGGGGTGTTTTCGCGCTGGAACACTTCAAGCGCGGCCAGAAACGCAGCGGTGCCCTTGTCGAGCGCGTCAGTCCCCGTCTCGTGCCTGGCCAGATTGGCGTAGGCGCCACCGAGATTAAGCTGGGTCGATGCCCAGTCATAGGGCCAGGTCTGGCGGGTGCGGACCGTCATCGCCTCGGTGAACACATTGATGGCCTGCTCGTGATAGGCGGCATCGTTCTTCGCAAGGCCTATAGCGGTCAGCGTATTGCCGAGATTGTTGGTCAGCGTGCCCCAATTGATCGGATTGGCCGAAATTGTGCTAACCTCGAGCGCGGCGCGATAGGCCGTTTCGGCGCGCAGCAGACCGGCGATGTCGCCTGAATCGGTCGCGAGCGAAAATTCTGTGATGCCGATATTGCCCTGCGTGTCGGCCCAATCGTTCGGGGCAGTTTCGCGCGGCCGTTTTGCCAGCGCCTGCTTCAGGGCTTCAAGGCCTTTACGGGTCAGGCTCGGGTCACCCTGCCGCTCACCAAGTTCCATCAAGAGACCGCCGATATTGTTCTTGGCGTTGGCCCAAAGTCTGTCGTCATTGAGCCGGGCAAACACGTCAGTCACTTCTTCGAACAGCGCCAGCGCCTTGTTGAGGCTTTCTGTGCCATGCTCGATTTCGCCCAGGTCATAGAGCGTCACCGCCATATTGTTGCCGGTGATTGCCCAGTCCTCGCCTTTCTCGCCGCCTGGGATCATGTCCATCACGGCCTGATAGGCTGCGACCGATTGCTCAAAGGCCGCCTTGTCGCCATGCGCCTCTCCCTGCCCGCGCAAGGCTTCGGCCTGCTGGTTCTTGTAGTTCCAGGCAAGCTTGTCGTCCCATTTTTCGACCAGATCAAACGCCTTGGCGTAGTCGCTGGCGGCCGACGCAAAGGCAAAGGTCAGGGCCGAGGCATCGCCCCGCTTGGCGTAGATGGCGGCGTCGGCCAGGCGCTTTTCCTTCACCTGCTGCTCGAGCAGATCGACTGTGCCGGCATTCTTCTCAATGCGCGCCACCGCCTGATCAAGGAAGCTGCGCGCAGACACAATCGCGCCCTCGCCGATTGCCCGGTCAGCAGCAAGCGCAAGCTGCACGATCTCTGGATCGTCGGTGCGCAGCGCCTCGCGCTGGGCGTTCATCTCGCGCAGGCGCACCGCTTGCCCCTGAAGTAACTTGTCCAGCTGGGCCGGATCCTTGGGAATGACTTCGGTGCCCATGGCGCGCAGCACCCCATAGAGCGCATCAAGCTTGACCCCTTCGCGCAACGCCACCTGCTCGACCTGAGTGCGCTCGGCAGACGGCAGGTCAGCCATGGTCAAAAGCAATTGCCGCCGCTCGCCATTGATCTGGCCATCAGGGCCAGCTGGCTCTTCCGGCGCGAGGCCGAAATAGAGCAGCCGGCGCAGGCTCTCGTTTGTCCACGGGCGCTGCTTTGTGCCGGTCGCCAGATAGACTTCTTCAGTCACCATACGCATGACCTGACCGAACTCGACACCTTTCAGCGCAGTCAGATGGCGCATCAGCGCGCTGGCATAAGGACTGTTCGTGCCCGCATCGCCATCCAGCGCCGGTTCGCCAGGCTCTGCTGCGTAGCCAATGACAATGCCGAGATTGTCGCTGGCGGGTTCCGGCGTCTTGCCAGCGCTAAACAGTTTCATGCCGCGCACCAGCGCCAAGCCAGTCGCGCCAACGGGCGCGGGCGCAGCGCCAGGCGAGGCCCTGACCATGGCGTCTGCCGGAAACGGATTGGTGCGGCAGGCGTCGAGCAGCACGATCGTGACGGCTGTCTTCGTCTTCAGGCGATCAATCACTGCCGACAGGGAAACCAGCCGCTCGCCCGCATCGCCGAGAGAGGAGAGGTCGGCGTCGACGGGCACCAGCCAGTTGTCGCCGCCCGCCTCGATGCCATGGCCCGAATAGTAGACAAGCGCGACGTCAGCGCCTTCAGCGTCCTCTTCAAATCGTTCGAGGTCGCGGCGCAGCTTTGCGGTGTCGCGGTCGGTGACCATACGTGCGTCGAAGCCGAGATCTGTCAGCAGCTTCGACATGTCGCGTGCGTCATTTGCCGGATTGGGCAGCGCGTCGATATGACGGTATTCCGACTGGCCAATGATGAGCGCCACGCCGTTCAACGCTTTCGGCTCCTGCGCAAGCCCGCTCGCTACGGCTCCCGCGAGGAGCAGCAACGCTGCAATTGCCGATATGAACAGACGCCAGGTCACGTTGCAGACTATCTCACGCCCGACTGCCGGATGGAACAGGAACCAGCTTGGACGAAATCAATCCTCTACCCTTCCATCAAACGGTAAAATAATGCCAGATGCTAGGAAATGGCACACGTGTCCGTCAGGAGGAGGACTCGAAATGGCTACGGGCTTCATCTGGTATGAACTGATGACGAGCGACCTCGACGCGGCCGAAAAATTCTATTCGGCGGTAATTGGCTGGACAATGCAGGAATTTCCGGACGCCAACATGCGATATGTCGTCGTCAATGCGGGTGAAAGGGGCATCGGCGGACTGATGACAATCCCGAACGACGCGGCGGCGATGGGCGCTCAACCGGCCTGGGTCGGCTACATCCATTCCAAAGACATCGACAAGGCGACCGCAAGCCTCAAGGCGGCTGGAGGGCATGTGTTCCGGCCGCCGGAAGACATTCCCGGCGTCGGGCGCTTTTCTGTCGTCTCTGATCCTCAAGGCGCGATGTTCATGTTGCTGCAACCGAACGGCCCCGACCAGGAAGCTCCACCTGCCGGAACGCCCGGTTGCGTCGGTTGGCGCGAGTTGATGACAAGTGATTGGCAAAAGGCGTTCGACTTTTATGCCGGCCAGTTCGGCTGGACCAAGGACCAAGCAGTCGATATGGGCGAAGTAGGCACGTATCAGCTTTTCCGGTCCGGCGGAGATGCGGCTGCCGGCGGCATGATGAACCGGCCTCCGCACATTCCCATGTCCTATTGGGGGTTCTATTTTAACGTCGACAGCGTTGACGCCGCGATAAAGCGGGTCAAGGGAAACGGCGGCACGGTTACATTCGGGCCGACGCAGGTGCCAGGCGGCCAGTGGATTGTGAGCTGCCAGGACCCGCAAGGTGCTCATTTCTCCATGGTTTCAAACGACAAATAAGGCGGACATGTTCAAAAAAATTCTGATCGCCAATCGCGGCGAGATCGCTTGCCGGGTCATTCGCACCGCACGGCGCATGGGCGTGGCGACAGTGGCGGTCTATTCGGATGCGGATGCGCGGTCGCTGCATGTTGAAATGGCGGACGAGGCTGTGAATATCGGCCCTGCCCCGGTCTCTGAAAGTTACCTGCGCGCTGACCGGATCATCGACGCGGCAAAGGCGACCGGTGCTGAAGCCATTCACCCCGGCTACGGATTCCTGTCGGAGAACCCGAACTTCGTCAGCCAAGTGGTTGATGCAGGACTCGTTTTCATCGGTCCGTCTGCCGCGTCAATCCGCGCCATGGGGTTGAAGGACGCCGCCAAGGCATTGATGGAGAAGGCTGGCGTGCCTGTCGTTCCCGGTTATCACGGCGATGGCCAGGCGCTGGTGCTTCTTGCGACCAAGGCCAGCGAGATCGGCTTTCCGGTGCTGATCAAGGCGCGCGCAGGCGGCGGCGGCAAGGGTATGCGCAAGGTCGATGTTCAGGATGATTTTGCTGACGCACTGGCCAGCGCCAAACGCGAAGCAAAAGCCTCATTCGGCGACGACGCCGTGCTGGTCGAAAAATACGTGGAGAAGCCACGTCACATCGAGGTGCAGGTGTTTGGCGACAATCATGGCAACGCCGTGCACCTGTTCGAGCGCGACTGCTCGGCGCAGCGCCGCCACCAGAAAGTGATTGAGGAAGCGCCTGCCCCGGGCATGCCTGACGATATGCGCAAGGCAATGACGGATGCGGCGGTGAAGGCTGCCAGGGCGATCAACTATTCGGGCGCAGGCACGATCGAGTTCATTGTCGATGCGTCGGAAGGTCTGCGTGCCGACCGGTTCTGGTTCATGGAAATGAATACGCGTCTGCAGGTGGAGCACCCGGTAACGGAAATGGTCACCGGCGTCGATCTGGTCGAATGGCAGTTGCGTGTCGCTGCAGGCGAAAAAATCCCGCTGACGCAGGACCAGATCCGGCTGAACGGTCACGCGTTTGAGGCTCGTATTTACGCCGAGGACGCCACCAAAGGATTTCTGCCAGCCATCGGGACGCTGCACCATCTGCGCTTTCCGGCGCGCGCGCCCGCAGAATCGTCAATGCGTATCGAGACCGGCGTGCGTGAAGGCGATGCGATCTCGCCGTTCTACGATCCGATGATCGCCAAGCTCGTCGTTCACGCAGAAGACCGGACATCGGCATTGACAGCGCTTGGGGAGGCGCTGGAAGCAACCGAGATTGCAGGTTCGATCACCAACACCGCCTTCCTGAAGGCGCTGGCGGCGGATGCGGATTTTGCGGCTGGCGATGTCGACACGGGTCTGATCGCCCGGCATCAGGAGGAACTGACCGCCCTGCCCGCGCCAAGTCTTGCGGACCTGACAGCGGCAGCAGCGGCGGCCAGCGGCGCAAGCCTTCAGCCGGCGGCGGCCGACCCCTGGTCAGCCATGGCCGGTTATGCGCATTACCACCCTGTGGCGCGGCAAATCACGCTGGAGCGCGGCGAAAGCAAGGCCGTTGCCCGCGTCTTTGGCGGCAAGCGCGGTCTCAGCGTGTCGATTGCCGGAGAAGAGCCGGCTCTGGCGCATGGCGATACGCGCATTGCGGTGTGGCCCGGCCATGTCACGGTGTTTGACGGCGCTGTCGGGCACAATTTCAAGGTTACCGATCCATTTGCGGCGGCGGCCGATGCAGGCGGCGGGTCCGGCACGCTGCGCGCGCCAATGCCCGGCCTCGTCAAGGTCGTGCGCGCGTCAGCAGGCGACAGCGTCAAGAAAGGCGCTCCGCTGCTGATCCTGGAAGCCATGAAGATGGAACACACGATCGCCGCGCCGTTTGATGGCGAGATTGCCGAAATCCTGACCGAAGGCGATCAGGTGATGGACGGCGCTGTGCTGGTGAAATTCAAGGAGGCCTGAAGCCTCAAAACGAAAAGCCGCGCCGGCATGTTCCCCGCCGGTCGCGGCCTTCGACACCAATCCCGTATGCACCCCCGCCCATCGGGATTGGTGGAACCCTGTAACTCGCCCGGCGCTGGAGCGCCGTTCAGTTTTGTCGGCGTTGGAGCGCCGTGCATTTCTGGTTGCCTTAGTGGACGGTCATCCACTCGCGGGCTTCGCGCAAAGCGCGGGCCAATTCCTGCTTGGTCATGGTCGCTGCGATCTCGGTGCGCAGTTCGGCGGCGCGGGCAGAACCCTTGATGGCGGCAATGTTGAACCATTTGTGCGCTGTCACCATGTCGGTGTCGCAGTCGCGGCCCGTCGCATACATCATGCCCAGTTCGAACAGAATGTCGGCCTGAGCTGTTGCACCAATCGCGCCTACACCGGCTTCGAGAATTTCAAAACGCGCCATTTTCTTGACCCCTGTCTTCGCTTGTTTGTGCCGGTCCGATTGTCCCCGTCCGGCGTTGTTTCGATGTGTCCAAGAATGGCGGGCAGGCTTGAATCCGGGGTGAACGGGTGTGCTTAATTTGCGGAAAACAAAGCTAAAACAAGAAGTAAACGGCAGATTCCGTTAAGCATCGAAGCTGCTGGATTCCCCGGCGCTTTCCGAAAATTCGTCTAGAATTGCCTTTTGCTCTGGCAATAAAGCGGTAACTACAGCTTTCGAAGGAAATGGACTGATGATCGAAGACCAGTCCTTCCGGGCGCGCCAAAAATGCTCGTACCGGAATTCATCCAGCTGTCCAAATGACCAGTTCGAAGCGCTTTAATTTCGACAAGATTTCGTTTACGTTGACGTTCGCGTAAGGCGGTCTGTCGACGGGCCCAAGGTTCCACCGCCCACAACCACGCAGGGAGGACAACATGTTTCGTAAAATTGCCGTCGCCGCCGCCGCGACCTTGATCCTGAGCGCGAGTGCATTCGCTGATCCGATCGCCGGCAACTGGAAGACGCAGTCGGGCGAAACCGCTGCAATCACGGGCGGCGGTCCATTCTCGATCACATTGAAGACTGGCAAATATGCCGGTAAGCGGATCGGCTCGATGTCTGCCTCCGGCAACAACAAGTACACCGGAACGATTACCGATCCGGCCAGCGACAAGACTTACAAGGGCAAGGCTTCCATCTCCGGCAACAAGATGAAGATGAGCGGTTGCGTGGCTGGCGGTCTTATCTGCCAGACACAGAACTGGACCAAGATGTAAGTTTTCGCATCAAGCGAGCTTTCGGGAACGCCGGTGGCCAAAAGCCGCCGGCGTTTTTCTTTGGCGTTGGCGCGTCAACCAATTTGAACGGCAGATGAACGCCCGCCTCAGGGTGAGTTCAGCGCCGGCCGCCTATTCTGCATGCAACATGAAGGGAAAACCCGTGTTTGCACGCTTCACCATCGTCAGCCTGACCACCATCGTTTTTGGCCTGGTACTCGCAACCATCGTCGCTGAAGCGGGACGCGAACGCCGCTGGCAAAACGACCGTGTCGTCGATTGCAGGATCGACGAAGGCGTCATCTGCGGCGGCAAGCGGCTCTGAGGATTGGAAATTCGTCATGCGTAACAACAACCGCCCATACGCCGAGACCTTTGGCATGTTGCCGAAACTGGCACTCATCGCTCTGCTTTCAGGCGCCACAGCCGCCGGCGCTTCGCAGCTTGTCTCTGAGCCTTCGGCCATTTCCAGCGTCGTCGATGGTGGCTCGATCACCAAGCCGAGCGGTGTTGGTTTTGTGCTGGCGGTCACACTGCAGCGCCACGGGGCGGCGCTTCGCTGAGGGGCACGCCCGCATTTGCTTGAAAATCTTCCACGCAATTTGCGGTGCCGCCCCTCTGCAAACGTCACCTGCGAGTGACTATAATGGTGCATGGAAAAGCGAATCTACCCGAAAGCAATCGAAACCGTCATTACGCCCGAACCGTATGAGCGGCAGAGCTTCACCAGCCCTGCAGAAGCGGTGAAGGCGCTGCGCTGGCTCTACGACCGCAACACAGCCTTCCTGCGCGATGCTTTTGCCTCAATCGGTGACAGGCCACCGGCCGCCCGCTTCCGGGCATTTTATCCGGAAATCAGCATCACGACGCAATCTTATGCGGAAATCGACTCCCGCCACGCCTATGGCCACATGTTCATGCCAGGCAGCTATTCGACAACGATTACCCGGCCGGATCTGTTCGATACATACCTGACCGACCAGATCAGACTCATCATGCGCAATCATGGTGTTCCGGTAACGATCTCGGAATCGGAGACGCCGATCCCGCTGCATTTTGCTTTCCTTGAAGGCACTCACGTCGATGGCTCCATCGCCGAACGGCTGAAGCGGCCCTTGCGCGACATTTTTGACGTACCGGATCTGAATGCGACTGACGATCTGATCGCCAATGGCACCTATGAACCGGCACCGGGCGAGCCAATGCCGCTTGCGCCCTTCACTGCCCAGCGCATAGACTATTCGCTGCATCGGCTGTCTCATTACACAGCGACCCATCCCGGGCACTTCCAGAATTTTGTTCTGTTCACCAACTACCAGTTCTACATCGACGAGTTCTGCGCCTATGCGCGCAACCTGATGGCCGAAGGCGGCGGAGGGTATGAGAGCTTTGTCGAGCCGGGCAATCAGGTGACGTTTGCAGGCGAAACCGCGCCTGAGGACGGAACGCAACTGCTTCGTCTGCCGCAAATGCCAGCCTACCATCTGACCAAGGCCGATCATTCGGGCATCACGATGGTGAATATTGGCGTCGGCCCCTCCAACGCCAAGACGATTACAGACCATATCGCGGTCCTGCGGCCGCATGCCTGGCTGATGCTTGGCCATTGCGCTGGCCTGCGCAACACACAGGCGCTGGGTGACTATGTGCTGGCGCACGCTTATGTGCGCGAAGACCACGTGCTGGACGACGATCTGCCGGTCTGGGTGCCAATCCCGGCGCTGGCAGAGATCCAGGTGGCGATCCAGGAGGCGGTTGCGGAGGTGACAGGCCTGTCGGGCTTTGAACTGAAGCGCATCATGCGCACCGGAACGGTCGCCACCATCGACAACCGCAACTGGGAATTGCGCGACCAGAAGGGTCCGGTGCAGCGGCTGTCGCAATCGCGCGCCATTGGCCTGGACATGGAATCGGCGACCATTGCGGCCAACGGCTTCCGCTTTCGGGTGCCTTACGGCACGCTGCTGTGCGTTTCTGACAAACCTTTGCACGGCGAACTCAAGCTGCCGGGCATGGCGACCGAGTTCTACAAGCGCCAGGTTGCGCAGCATCTGTCGATTGGCATCAGGACAATGGAAAAGCTCGCCGCGATGCCTCCCGAAAAGCTGCATTCACGCAAGCTGCGCTCATTCTCGGAAACTGCATTCCAGTAGGGTCAACACTTGGCCGCAATCGCGGGCTTTGTGCGGCTCATGATACGGTCGACATTGTTTTCGGTTGCGCTGCTTCTAATCACCGGGGCGATCGCCTTCGCTTTGTCGATCGGCTTCCTGGGCCGCATTCACCCGGCATTTGATTCCGTCAGCCATTTCCGGCTGCATCTGACTGCATTGCTCTTTGTCGCCGGCGCCATACTGCTGGCCACCCGCTTTCGCCGCGAGGGCGTTTTTGCTCTTGTGTTGGCGCTGGCCACCGTGGCGGCAACGCCTGGAACCGCGGTCAATGCCCTGATCTCCGCCGGCGCGAATGCAGATCCCGCCACCCCGGAGGCGCCTGTCTATCGTCTCCTGCAGTTCAACGGCCGTTTCGACAATCCTACTCCTGAAGCCTTTCTGTCACTGATAGGCCGCACAAGGCCGGACGTCATTACCATGCAGGAAGTTTCGGGGATGTGGCAAACACGTCTGGCTGCGCTCAAGGCGGCATATCCATACCAGATCATTTGCGATGCGCGCGGCGCAGTCGGTGGCGTCGCAATTGTGTCGCGGCGTCCGTTTGCCGAGGGAACTGAGCCCGGTTGTATTGATGGTGGGGCGTTTGCGCTGGCCAGTGTGGACCTGGCGGGGCAAACAGTTCAGGTCGCCGCAGTTCATCTTTTCTGGCCATGGCCGTTTGAGCAGCCACCACAGATCCAGCGTTTGAATCAGTTACTCGCCGGCCTGGCGCCGGCGGCGATCCTGGCCGGTGACTTCAACGCCGCGCGCTGGAGCCACGCAGTGCGTTCGATGGCGGCGGTGGCAGATATGCGCGATGCCGGGCCTGCCGGTCCGTCATGGTTGCGGCGATATCTGCCAAACTGGCTGCGCCCATGGGTTGGACTGGGCATTGACCACGTCTTCGTGGGCGAACAGCTTGTTGCACGCCGTCTTGAACGGCAGGATTTTGCCGGTTCCGACCATCTGCCGATCCTGCTTGAGTTTTCGGTCAGGCAGCCTGAGCCCGGTCCAGCGCCACAGACTGATGTTGTCAGCGCCCCGGCGCAGCCGCGTCCTAATTCTTGACCAGTGCGAGAATGCTCTTTTCGACCGGGCCGTGACTGCGATGCTCGCGTTTGTCAAACGCAGCTTGTTCAGCGTTCTGGGCGGCTATCAGCTTGTCGATCTCGCGCCCGAGCGCAGCCAGTGATTTCCTGCAGCCCGGCTTGTCGGCCGCTTTGAATGTGCGAACCTTGCGGGCGACTGCATTCGCCATTTTCTTCGCGATCCGGCCATGCTCCTTCTCATGCACGACATTTGTCGCCTGGAAAGCACGCCACCGCTTGGCCAGCACGCCGGAAAGTGGCTTTTCAGGCTGCGGATAGACGTAGGTAATCGTCAGCACGTAGCCGCCACCCTTCGACTTGCAAAGGCCGTTCGAGTATTGCAACCCACCCAGAAATTTGGTCTTGAACTGTGTCTGGGCGATCGCCTTGGTCAGAAACCCGTGCCTGGGCCCCTTGCGGTTCATGTCCCAAAGCAATTCCGTACCGGTCTTGCCGTTGATCTTGTAGTATTTGGTGGTTTCACTGATGCGCGCCTGAGCGCTTGCATCGCTTGCCGCGAGCAATCCCATCAGCAAGCATGAGGCAGCCAGAAATCCAATTGCTTTCACAGCGTGTCGCACCCGTGGTGCACCGCCCACCAGCAGGCGGCGCTCAACATCACACAACAGACCACGGCTTTACCTCACACGCAATGGCTGCAGCCATGCCGTGACGTCAACTACATACCAGAGTAAACCGGACCTTCGCCGCCCTGTGGCGTCACCCAGTTGATGTTCTGGTTCGGATCCTTGATGTCGCAGGTTTTGCAGTGGACGCAATTCTGGGCGTTGATGACAAATTTCACATCGATGCCCATCTTGTCGGCCGCAGCATTGCCGTCAGCATCAACCCATTCATAGACACCAGCCGGGCAGTAGCGGGTTGACGGGCCGGCGAATACGTCATGTTCAGATGTTTTCTGCAGACGCGGATCTTTCAGATTGAGGTGTACCGGCTGGTCTTCGGCATGGTTGGTCGATGAAAGGAAGACCGAGGACAGGCGGTCAAAAGTCAGCACGCCATCGGGCTTGGGATAGTCGATCTTCTTGTGCTGGGCAGCAGGCTCAAGCGACGCAGCATCGGTCTTGCCATGCTTCAGCGTCCCAAACAACGAGAAGCCAAACAGCTGATTGGTCCACATGTCGATGCCGCCTACGGCGACGCCGGACAGGCCAAAGCGCGACCACAAAGGCTTGACGTTGCGGACCTTCTTGAGATCCTTGCCGATGTCGCTGTCGCGCCATGCAGCTTCATAAGAGGTAACGTCGTCATGGCTGCGGCCATCGGCAATCGCCTGCGCAATGTGATCAGCGGCCAGCATGCCCGACAGCACGGCGTTATGCGAACCCTTGATGCGCGGAAGGTTGACGAAGCCGGCAGAGCAGCCAATCAGCACACCGCCAGGGAACACCAGTTTCGGCACGGACTGCCAACCGCCCTCGGTGATGGCGCGCGCGCCATACGAGATGCGCTTGGCCCCTTCAAATGTGCCGCGCATGGCCGGATGCGTTTTGAAGCGCTGGAATTCCTCGAATGGCGACAGGAACGGATTCTTGTAATTCAGGTGGACGACAAATCCGACCGCAACCAGGTTGTCATCGAAATGGTAGAGGAACGAGCCGCCGCCGGTCTTCATGCCGAGCGGCCAGCCGAACGAGTGTTGCACCAGACCCGGCTTGTGATTTTCCGGCTTGATCTGCCAGAGTTCCTTCAGACCGATACCGAACTTCTGCGGATCGCGGTCGTCTTGCAGGCCAAACCGCTCGATCAGCTGCTTGGCGAGCGAGCCGCGTACGCCCTCGCCTATCATCACATATTTGCCGTAGAGCACCATGCCGGGCGTGTAGCCGGGGCCGCGTGTGCCATCACGCTCGACACCCATGTCGCCGGTAATGACGCCGGTCACGGCCCCATTTTCGTTGTAAGTCAGGCCTGCGCCTGCAAAGCCGGGATAGATTTCGACACCAAGCGCCTCCGCCTTCTGAGCCAGCCAGCGGCAGACATTTCCCAGCGAAACGATGTAATTGCCGTGATTGTTCATCAGCGGCGGCATAAGGAAGTTTGGCAGGCGCACCGAACCTGCCGGGCCGAGGATCAGGAACTGGTCGTCCTTGACCTCGGTCTTGAACGGATGGTCGCCCTCTTCGCGCCAGCCCGGAAGCAGGCGATCGATGCCAATCGGATCAACGACAGCGCCGGAGAGGATGTGTGCACCCACTTCGCCGCCCTTTTCGATGACGACGACGGACAGATCCGGATTGACCTGTTTCAGCCGGATCGCAGACGCCAGGCCCGCGGGCCCTGCACCGACGATAACGACGTCAAACTCCATGCTTTCGCGCTCGACGTCGCTGGCTTGATTTTCGCTGGCTTCGCTCATCATGTCCTCCACCGGCTTGAGCCGGCCTGTATTGCGTTCCTAATCGCGGGCAGTTTTGGCTGCAAGTGGCTTTGCCCGCAAGCTTGTTTCCCCGATGCCGCATCCGGGGCGCCACAAAACCGCATCCGCCAAGACTGAAATGTCCAAAGAATTCTTACCTTGACGTAAACGTCAATGCAATCACGATTGTTGTCTTGCGGCAGCGTTTTGCAGGTGAAACGATTTGATTTGCCGGCACGTGCTGCGGCTGGCATTCTGCAGTGAGGCAAATCAGTCCGCGAGGCGGCAATGGCCCGGCAGGCGCGACACCTTCCCGGCATGCTGGTTGCCCTTGCCGTTGCTTCAAGTGCGACGGGGGCAAGCGCTGAGACATGGTTTGCCGGTCCCTACTCGTTCTCGGATGAACTTGGCGGCTTTGTCATTCGCGGCGCGTCCGGCAGCGGCTCGAAGGACGATCCGATTGTCATTGAGCAGGAAATGTTGTCCGCCAGCCCGGTGACGCTGGTGGTGCGCGTGACCGTGGAACTGCGTCCACTCGGAGCACCCGGCTCAACAGGTATGCTCCACATGCGGCTACGTTCGCTCAACAATTCCGGCATCGCCTGGACCGAATATGAGTTCGAATTGCAGACACGGCTTGGCGAGCCGAGCGTGTTTGGCGACGGTATTTCGTTTGACCAGCGGCGTAGTGAACCAGGCAACCGCTCTTCCGACCTGTTCAAGATCCACGACACCAATTTCGAACCATATGACAGGCTGCTGTTCAGCAAGGGCTCCGTCGACCCGAACCAGACGGCTGGCTTTTCATTCTTCATCACCGATTTCACACCACGCTGGCTTTTCTATATCCGTCAGGACCCACGCATTCCGCTGTCATAGGTGGATGGCGCTTTACCCGGGCCTGCAGCGGCTCTATTCACATCGTCTATGTCTACTCGTCCCCTCACCCGCGCTGGTCTGGAGGAACTGCTGCGGTTTTACGCCGAGGCAGGCGTCGACACGCCAATTGAGGCTGAAGCCGTCGACCGGTTTGTCGTTGTCGAAGCAAAGCCCGAGGCGAAGCGCGACATGCGGCCCGCGCCGCAAATTTCAGCTCCGCGCCCTGCCCCGGTCACCACGACCGCCACTGTGCCCGACGAAGGCCAGGCCATTCTTGCGCGGCAGCTTGCAAGCGCAGCCTCGACCCTGGATGAGCTGGCCGAGGCGGTCAGGTCGTTCGACGGCTGCAACCTCAAATTCACCGCCAAGTCGACCGTATTTGCCGATGGCAATCCGGCTGGCGGCATCATGTTTGTCGGCGAAGCGCCGGGCCGGGACGAGGATCAGGAAGGCCTGCCCTTTGTCGGACGTTCCGGGCAGTTGCTGGACCGGATGCTTGCGGCCATCGGGCTTGATCGCACGTCGGCCTACATTGCCAATGTCATCCCGTGGCGGCCGCCCGGCAACCGCGCGCCAACGCCACTGGAAACTGAAATCTGCCGTCCTTTCATCGAACGCCAGATTGAGCTGGCCGCCCCCAAGGTGCTGGTGACGCTGGGCGGCCCTTCGGCAAAAGCTATCGTCAACGCGCAACAAGGCATAATGCGGCTGCGCGGACGCTGGCAGAACCACCTGACGGCCAGCGGCGTTGAAATTCCGGCTATGCCGACACTGCACCCGGCTTATCTGCTGCGCAATCCGGCGCACAAGAAGCTGGTCTGGCGCGACCTGCTTGAGGTCAAGGCGCGGCTGAGGTCGTTGTCTTGATTGCCAACGTCTGCCCCTGCGTTGCCAAACGCAACGACGACCGGCCGACTGGAACTTAGTCAGCCGGCTTCATGAAGCGGGCGATTTCGAGCCGCGGGGAGCCACGGAAGCGAGGCGGCAGCGCCGAGATCTGCGGTGAACCCTGTGCAGCGGGGCGCATGTCGCGCAATGGCCGCATCTCGGCGACGCCGTTTTCCAGCGCCACGACCTGATCATAAAAGTCCTCGCCCGTCTCAGACCGGAGCGGTTCCTTCTCATGCATGATCGAGATCACCGTCGCGTCCGGGCAATGATCCTTGATCGCCTGATGGAAGGCTATCCGGGATTTTGCATCCAGAGCCGACGATGCTTCATCGAGGAACAGCAGGGCCGGTTTGTGCAGCAGGATGCGCGCCAGCATCAGCATCTGCTTCTGACCGCCCGACAGCAGCAGATCCCAGGGTTGTCCCTCGCGCGTCTCATCATTGATGCCGGCGATCAAATGCCCGAGTCCTGCCTTGACCAGCGCATCGGCCACAGCGAGATCGGCATGCTCGCTATCGGCATTCGGCAGGCAGACAAGCTGCTTGAGCGTCAACCTTGGCAACTTGGTCTCTTGAGCCGCAAAGAATGTGCCTACGCCATCGGGATAGACAATCGTGCCGCGCCCATAGGGCCACAGCCCGTTCATCGCCTTCATCAATGACGTCTTGCCCGCGCCAGACTGGCCGGAGATCAGGGTCCAGCTGCCGGCCATGAAATCGAGGGCCGGAGCGCGCAGGAAGGGCGTCGCGTCCAGCCCCTGATGCGACAGCTCAAGATCGGACACTGCAAAGCCGAGCGCCGGCGCCTGATATTCGAACCGGAAGTCGGACGTGCCGCACTGGGAATAATATTCCGGCGCCTGGACGTCGTCGATGGCGGCTGCCAGGTCCGTGACGCGCTTTGTGTTTGCCTTCAAGCTGGCGATAGCCGGCATGACATGGATGAACCACGAACACTCCTGAATGAGCTGATTCACCAGTTCTGCACCGGTGACATAGCTCTTCAGGCCGATCTGTCCGCCGACATAGGGAACAAAGCCGGGCGCATAAGCGACGACGCGGGCGGCAAAGAAATTGTAGACCTTTTCGAAGGCCATGTAGCTGGCGTTGTAGCGGTTGAGCCGGTGCCAGGTCCGGTCAATGCCGACGTAAAGTCGATCATGGAGCGCGCGCTGTGCGCGCTCGCCCCGCGACGCAGCGATCTGGAAAGACCGGCGCAGGAACATTGTCAGTTCACCACGATAGCTGCCTTCAGTCTGCTGCATGGAGGTTTGCAAGAATTGCAGAACGCGGCCGATACGCAGTGCAATGAAAGTGTTCAAAGGCACATAGAGCGCCACCGCAGTCAGCGCCAGCGTGGCCGTCCCATAGATGCCGAGGAATTCGAGGCCGGCGACCTCCGCCGAGGTTTCGGCAAGCTTCATGCCGACAAACAGCAGAGAACTCGACACGCCAAGAATGCCCATCGCCAGGCCGATGGCGCCGCCGGTCAGGTCCTTGATCGACTCCTGCACGCGCTGGTCGACATTGTCGATATTTGCCGCCCCGCCAGCGTTTGCCGCCATGCCGTTCTGCAGATGAAAATGGGTGTGCCGCTCGTCCAGCAGCGCCGCGTTAAAGCGGCTGTCGAGGAATGAACGCCATTTGCGGTGCAAGGTGGTCGAGAACATGTGACGCACAGCAATGATGCCGGCGTCCTTTAGAATGACCAGACCGACCAGAATGGCGGCGCTTCGGATGACGGTTGAGAGCGGGTCGAGCGTGCGAGGGTCGTGGAACAGCGCGATTGACGTGACCAGTTCGGCAGAGGCTTCGGCAAACCAGACGCCAGCCTTGCTTGACACAACGGTCAATGCGGTAATGAAGAATGTCAGCGCCCAGGCTTCCTTCCAGCGATCCGACACCCAATAGGCTGTCAGTAGTCCCCAGAAGGTTTGCATTCCTGATACCGGCGTCCGCGAGTTGCCCCTCCTTCCGCGGATGATCCGGCTCAGCGACAGCCCGCGCGCCGCGGATTGGTCGCTCGTCACTTTTTGTTCCCCGCCCCTGATTCCGGTTCTGATAATTATTGGGAACAGACTAGGGGCATATGGTTAACGCGCAATTAGGATATCGGCAGGGGCCGCCCGCAACTGTCAGATTTCGTGACATATTTGGAACAGTTGGCGGCAAAGAGAGACGCCCGGTCAACCTGCCGTTGGGGCAATCTTTCTCGCTTTGGCGTACTCAAGGCCGAGTTGCCGCTCACGCCAGATGATGAACAAGCCAGACAGAACGATGATTGCGCCGCCAATGATCGAGAAGATCGTCGGCAAGTCGCCAAACAGGAAATAGCCGGCGACCGAGCCAACAATGATCGACGAATATTCGAACGGTGCGACCGTGGCGGCGCTGGCGTAGCGATAGGCCTCGGTCATCAAGATCTGGGCAATGCCGCCACAAAAGCCGCACAAGATCAGGAATATGGCCTGGGTCGACGTCAGCGAAATCCAGCCAAACGGCAGCGTCAGCAAAGCGAATGCCGACGACGTTGCCGAGAACCACAACACGATTGTCGCTGATTTTTCGGTGGCTACCAGGCTACGCACCTGCAGCATGGCGAGCGCCGACATGGCGGCTGCGCCCAGCGCTGCCAGTACGCCGAGCAGGCGCTCGTTCGACACTGCTGCACCAGAACCAACGAGTGACAAGGTCGGCCAACAGATGATGAAGACGCCAATGAAGCCGACAAAGACTGCGGTCCAACGATAGATGCGCACCTGCTCATGGAGAAACAATGCACTGGCGACGATGACAAGCAGTGGCTGTGCGTAATTCAGTATGATCGCTTCCGGCAACGGTAATCTGGTCAAGGCGTAAAACCCGCCCCACATCGACAGCACACCGACAACGCCGCGATGGATATGGCCCAGCGGCCGTTTCGTGCGCCAGGCGCCGCGCAGTTCGCCGCGCCAGGCAAGCATGAGGATGACGGGGAACAGCGCAAAGAACGACCGGAAGAAGACGATCTCGCCGGCCGGCAGCATTCCGGCCAGCTTGATGAAGGACTGCATCGCAACAAAGATCGCGATCGACCCTACCTTGAGAAGGATCGCCTTGAGCGGCTGGTGCGGAAGTCGAGCGTCAGCCGGGCTCACGCGCCTTTCGCCGTTTCAATCGCCTGCCAGACCCGCAAAGGAGTTGCCGGCATTTCGATGTGACCGATTCCGTGTGCACGCCAGAGTGCATCCGTCACGGCGTTCACCGCCGCTGGTGTCGCGCCAATTGTTCCCGCCTCGCCTGCCCCCTTGATGCCGAGCGCATTTGTGGTCGACGGCACATTCCGGGTCTCGAAATTGATGAACGGAATGATATCAGCGCGTGGCATGCCGTAGTCCATAAAACTCGCGGTCAAAAGCTGTCCGTCGTCGCCGTAGACCGTGTCTTCGGTGAGTGCTTGGCCAAGCCCCTGTACAACGCCGCCATGAATCTGCCCGGCTAGCAGGACCGGATTCACCACCGCACCGAAATCGTCGACAATCGTATAGCCCACAACTTCTGTCTGACCAGTTGCCGGGTCGATTTCGACCTCACAGATGTGGGTGCCGTTCGGATAGGTCGCTTCCTGCTGCACAAACTCGCCAAACCCCTTTAAGTCATCCGGATTGCGCGCAGCCTTGGCTACAGCCGAAAAGTCGATCATGTGGTCGGTCCCGGCGATTCGGGCGGAACCGTCCGCCAGTTCAATGTCAGCTGCGCTCGCTTCCAGTTCGTCAGCAGCAATCTGCTTGATCTTTGCCGCGAGGTCCTCGCCAGCGCGCGCTGCAGACACACCGCCAAGCGGGATCGAGCGTGAACCACCGGTGCCGCCGCCTTTCGACAGCTCATCAGTGTCGCCCTGCCGCACATGCACCCGCTCGACAGGCAGGTTCAGCTTTTCGGCGACCAGTTGCGCATAGGCTGTCGCGTGGCCCTGGCCGTTGCTCTGGGTGCCAATGAACAAGGTGACATCGCCGTCGCCGCCGAGCGTCAGGTGAGCGGCCTCCGAACCGGCAAAGGCGCATGCCTCGATATAGGTCGCCATACCGATGCCTCGCAGCTTGCCTTCCGACTGCGCCTTTGCCAGCCGGTCATCAAATCCTTGCCAATCTGCCCGTTCCAGCGCCTGAGTCATGTGACCGTTGAATTCGCCGACATCATATTTGCGGCCGGTCTGCGTCGTGTAGGGAAATTGTTCAGGCCGGATGAAATTCTTCCTGCGGATTTCAGCCGGCGAGACACCCAGATCGCGCGCGCAGGCGTCGACCAGTTTTTCAAGCAGGAATGCGGCTTCCGGCCGCCCCGCCCCGCGATAGGCATCAACCGGACAGGTATTGGTATAGACGCCTTCAATCGCCACATCGAGCGCCTCAATGTCGTAAACCCCCGTCGACATGGTCGCGCCAACGTACGGAATGTATGGGCCAAACTGATGGATGTAGGCGCCAAGATTGGCGATCAGCCGGACACGTAGTCCGAGAAACCGGCCATCGGCGCCCATCGCCATTTCCGCGACAACGTCGTTGTCGCGTCCCTGCGCGTCGGTCAGGAAATGTTCCGTCCGGTCGCCGGTCCATTTCACCGGCCTGCCAAGCCGGCGCGCCGCCTCGAGCACCATTGCATATTCGCGATAGACGAAGGTCTTCGGGCCGAAACCGCCACCGACATCAGGCGTCACCACCCGCAATTGGGCCGGCTTGACGCCCATCACACCAGACAAGATTCGCTGCATCGAATGAACACCTTGTGACCCTGTGGTCAGCACCAGCCGGTCCTCATCAGGCTTCCATTCTGCGAGTGCGGCCCGCGGCTCCATGTAGTTGCAGACAAGGCGATTGTTGCGGAAAGCAATTCGCGTGACCGACTTTGCCTTGGCAAACGCGGCATCTGTCTTCGCGGGATCGCCGAACTGGTATCGCAGCGCCAGATTGGAACCCAATTCGGGCCAGACCAGAGGTGTCTCCCGGTCGAGCGCAGTAGCTGTGCCAGATGCTGCCGGCTCGTCGTCATAGTCGACTTCAATCAGTTCGGCTGCGTCCTGTGCCTGGGCGCGGGTTTCGGCCACGACGAACGCAACTGCATCGCCGACATAATGCACCTTGTCGCGGCACAGAATCGGGATGTTGCGCGTCGGCGCGCGCGTGCCGTCAGGCTGTTTTTGCATCGCGCCGGACGCCAGGTCCGCGAGCGAAGAGACGTCTGCCGCGGTTGCAACCATCAGCACCCCGCGGGCTGCTTTCGCCGCGTCCGTGGAGCCGATTGTAAACGACGCATTGGCTGACGGCGAGCGCAAAACATGAAGATATACAGTGCCTTGCGGCGAAAAGTCGTCTGTGTAGCGACCACGTCCGGTAATGAAGGCGTTGTCTTCCTTGCGAAGGACAGATGCGCCCATTCCGAATTTCGGGGTCATAACCGTCATGGTAGCGCCTCGCGGTTCTTTGAAAATGCGACCGCGCACGGCCCTGATAATGTTTTGTCGACCGAACGTTTGGTGTAAAGGCCAAGCTGATTGATTAGTTTGCGCCAGCTGCCGCCTGACGCCCCCGGAAGGATCTTAGATGCGAAGCGACACCGGGCAAGTTTTCCGGCTCGAAGATTATCGTCAAAGCGACTGGCTTATTCCCACCACCGATCTGATTTTTCGGCTTGATCCGACTCATACGCGCGTCATCGCAAAACTGGTGATCGAACGCCGCCCGGGTGCGTCCGCAAGCGCACCATTGGTCCTCGACGGAGACGGCCTTAAACTGCTTGGTCTCAAGATTGACGGACATGACGCCCAACCGGAAACCTTTGAGGCGACGCCCGACACCCTCATCATTGCACGTCCGCCAAAAAGCAAGCAATTTGTGCTGACGATTGAAACCGAGCTCAACCCTTCGGCAAACACTACACTGACGGGGCTCTACAGAACTGGCGGCAATTATTGCACGCAGTGCGAGGCTGAAGGCTTTCGGCGCATAACCTATTTCCTTGATCGTCCGGACATTCTATCGGTCTACAACGTCCGCGTCGAAGCGCGACGCGACGAGGCGCAGGTTTTGCTCGCCAACGGCAATCCAGAGTCAAGCGGAGACCTGGAAGATGGCTGGCATTTCGCTGATTGGAACGACCCCTTCCCCAAGCCATCCTATCTGTTCGCGCTTGTAGCTGGAAACCTTGCTGAACTGACTGGCAGCTTCACCACCAGCTCAGGGCGCGCTGTTAAACTTGGCATATATGTCGAACCGGGCAAGACTGACCGCGCATCTTATGCAATGGACGCGCTCAAGCGTTCGATGCGCTGGGATGAACAAGTCTACGGCCGCGAATATGATCTGGGTGTTTTCAACATTGTCGCCGTGTCGGATTTCAACATGGGCGCGATGGAGAACAAGGGCCTCAACATCTTCAACGACAAATACATCCTGGCCGATTCCGAGACAGCCACCGACACCGACTTCGCCAATATTGAGACGATCGTTGCACACGAATATTTCCATAACTGGACCGGCAACCGCATCACCTGCCGCGACTGGTTCCAACTCTGCCTGAAAGAAGGTTTGACAGTCTATCGCGACCATCAGTTTTCTGCAGATGAACGCTCCGCGGCGGTCGAGCGCATTGCAGACGTCAGGGCGCTGCGCGCTCATCAATTCCCCGAAGATCAGGGGCCGCTGGCGCATCCGGTTCGCCCCCGCCGCTATCGCGAGATCAACAATTTCTACACTGCGACCGTCTATGAAAAAGGCGCGGAAGTTGTGCGTATGATCCACACCATTCTTGGTGCCGACGGTTTCCGGCGCGGCATGGATCTCTACTTCGAACGTCATGATGGCGACGCTGCGACGATCGAAGATTTTCTCAAGTGTTTTGAAGATGCTACCGGGCGGGACCTCAACCAGTTTGCGATCTGGTATCATCAGGCCGGAACCCCAAACGTGTCCGTCTCGACAGCATTTGACGCCCAGACCGGCACATTTACGATGGATCTCGAGCAATCTGTTCCGTCAACGCCTGGCGAAGTGCGCAAGAAGCTGATGCACATTCCACTGGCGTTCGCGCTTGTCGGCCCGGACGGAAACGATCTGGCCGTTCAATCCGACGACAAATCGGTCGAAAACGGACAGGTGATCCATTTGACCAGGCGGCGGCAGATCGTGCGTTTTCGAGGTCTGCAAGAACGGCCCGCCGTGTCGATCAACCGCGGATTTTCCGCCCCGATTACGCTTGCCTTCGATCAGTCGACCGAAGACCGGATGTTCCTGGCCCGGCACGACAGCGATCTGTTCTGCCGCTGGCAAGCACTGACCGGCATGCTCACCGAAACGCTGATCATCGCCACGGCAAATGCCCGCGGCGGCAAGGCCGCCGCTGTCGCGAAGACTTTGGTCGATCTGTGCATTTCGGTTGGCAGTGATGCGTCGCTTGAGCCTGCTTTCAGGGCACTGGCCCTCACACTTCCCGCCGAAGCTGAGATTGCCCGCGAGCTGGGCTCGAACATTGATCCTGATGCAATATTGACCGCTCGCAACGGAATGATCGGTAGTATCGCCGCAGAAGGTTCTGCGATGTTTGCCAATCTCTACGCGAGCCTCGCTGACGCCGGAACCTACTCGCCAGATGCCGAAGCCGCAGGGCGGCGAGCACTGCGTAATACGCTGCTGGATTTTCTGGCAGTCGGATCAGGCGATCCTGCATTCGCCGCCAAACACTATCGCACCGCCACCAACATGACCGATCTGGTTGCCGCGCTGACAGTTCTGGCCGTGCGCTTTACTGGCAGTGATGCGTCAAGAGAGGCGCTTGCCGATATTGAACGGCGCTTTGGCGACAACCCGCTCGTTATGGACAAATGGTTCCAGATTCAGGCTCTCGCACCCGGTCACGAGGCCGCGGCGCGTGTCGAAGCCCTTCAAGGACACCCCGCCTACGATGCGGGCAATCCAAATCGGGTGCGTGCGCTGGTCGGAGCCTTTTCAACCGCTAACCAGACCGGATTCCACCAGCCTGATGGCGCTGGTTATGCACTCCTGGCAAAGACTGTCTTGGAGGCAGAAGTCCGCAATCCGCAACTTGCCGCGCGTTTGGCGACCGCATTCCGCTCGTGGCGCTCGCTTGAACCGGTTCGCCGGGAAAAGGCGCGGGAGACGCTCGTATCGATCAAGGAACTCTCCGGTCTTTCAGCAGATCTGAAGGATATCGTCGAACGGACGCTCGCATAGGGCGGGACAACGCCAAATTGAATCATTTTGCCGGTCTCGGCACTTTTTTGCGGCTTTGCACTGGACAAGCCGAATCACGTTTGATTCTTATAGGGCGAATCGGGATGTGCGGCGTTTCCGATCGTTCAAGCAAATAAGAAGAGCGGGGCCCAGTAATGGGAAATGCGGACGCGTGGGGCGCGGCTGGCAGGCGGTCTTTGGCCGATAGCACGGAACGGCAGCCGAAAGTAAAAGGCAGCGTCGAAGCGCTTGCTGCGCCCGCCTACAAGCGGTTACTGGCCGCCGAACCATATCTGCGCCGGTCGATCCCGACACTGATTGTGATCTTCCTTCTCGTCGTCGCCGCAACCCGTGCCTTGTCCCTGGTGACGCTGCGCGACGATCTTGATCGTGACGTCAGGTCCATGCTCGCGCTGACGGCCGCGAACATCAAGCACGCAATTACATCGGAGATGGTGAGCGAAACAGGCGGCGTCAACAAGCAGCGGATCGCTGTTGACGCGGTCACCCAAACGTTCGGTCTTGGCCGGCACGTCGTGCTGCTGGCAGCGGATGCAAATTTCAAGATCAGCGCCGCCGCGCCAAGCAGTCTGGGGTGGGAAGGCCGGTTGCTCGAAAGCCTCGTCGACGGCGGGCAGCCGCTTTTCATGTTTGGCGACAGGGCTGGCGTCATGGACGTCAAGATTGACGGTCAGGATTGGCTGGCGGCCGTATCGCTTATGCCTGACCGGAGCTATGCCGGGGTAGCGCTGATTTCGACCGAGGATGCATTCGCGGACTGGCGCAAGATCGTCTCGCTGAACGTCACACTGTTCGTGCTCACATCGAGCGTGCTGATGGTGATCCTCTACGCCTATTTTTCACAAGCAGCGCGCGCTCAATCGGCAGACCGGATCTATTCAGAGGCGCATGAGCGCATTGACTCAGCACTGCAACGCGGCCGCAGTGGTCTTTGGGATTGGGACATGAGCCGCGGCCGCATGTTCTGGTCCCGCTCCATGTATGAAATGCTCGGCTACGAACCGCGCGACACGATGCTGTCTTTCGGCGACGTCAACGAGATCATCCACCCCGAAGACGGCGATCTGTTCGAGGTGGCAAAGAGCATCGCCGCGCAGGAAGTCGACCATATTGACCAGGTGTTCCGCATGCGCAGCGCCAGCGGCCAGTGGGTGTGGGTACGCGCCAGGGCGCAGATCATCGATCCGAATGCCGAAGATGTTCACCTGCTCGGCATCGCGATCGATGTCACCGAACAGTATCATCTGGCCATACAGTCAGAGACAGCAGACCTGCGCCTGCGCACCGCGATCGAGAGCATTTCAGAATCGTTCGTTCTGTGGGACGCTCAAGGCAGGTTGGTGATGTGCAATACGCATTTCATCGAACAGTCGGGCCTCGGCCTGGAAGATGTTTCTCCAGGCCAGAGCAGAGATGTAATCGAGCAGAAGATGACTGGCTTCGCCGCGCAGCGCAAACTGGCGAATGGCAGCGGCCGCGAGGGTAGCGCCACCTATGAACGGCAGTTGAAAGACGGCCGCTGGCTGCAAGTCAACGAGTTGGTCACACGGGACGGTGGCATCGTTGCCGTCGGCACCGACATCACCCAGATCAAGCAGCATCAGGAAAAGCTGGTTGATAGCGAACGCCGCTTGATGGCGACGATCCACGACCTCAGCGTCGCCCGCCGCGCCGAGGAAGAGCGCGCCCGCGACATGGCCGAACTCAATCGCAAATATATGCGCGAGACCGAACGCGCAGAGGCGGCAAACCGCGCCAAGTCGGAATTCCTCGCCAACATGTCGCATGAGCTCAGAACGCCACTCAACGCGATCATCGGCTTCTCGGAGCTGATGCAACAGGGACTGTTCGGGCCGCTCGGTTCAGATCGCTACGAAGAATATGCCCGCGACATCCACGGCAGCGGCAACTACCTGCTGGGCGTCATCAACGACATTCTCGACATGTCCAAGATCGAAGCCGGACGATTCTCCATCGACCGCGAAAAGATCGACCTCGCCCCGCTGATGCATGAGGCGGTGCGGGTTGTGTCGCTGCAGGCGGAAGAGAAATCGATCACGGTCGAAACCCGGATCGCTGAGTCCATGAAAATGGATGCTGACCGGCGGGCTATCAAGCAGATCGCCATCAACCTCCTCTCGAACGCGGTCAAATTTACAGGTCCCGGGGGCAAGATTTCGGTTCGGGCGCGAAAGACCTCGGACGCGATCCTGCTGACGATCGAGGACACAGGCTGCGGCATTGAAAAGGACGCGCTGAAGAAGCTTGGCAAGCCATTCGAGCAGGTGGAGAACCAGTTCACCAAGAGCCACAAGGGCTCAGGGCTTGGGCTCGCGATCTCACGCTCGCTGGCGCAATTGCACGGCGGCGCGCTGAAGATCAGGTCGAAACCGGGAATCGGCACTATCGTTTCCGTGCGCGTGCCGGCAGTGAAGAAGCCGCCGCGCCGCCCGGCCAAGAAGGTTGCTGAGGACGCCGCAGCGGCCTGACGAGCTGTTCTATTTCTTCGGCCGAAGCAGGGCGTCAAATTGTTTGCGGACGCTGCGTGCAGTGTCTTTCAGATGCGCTTCGAGCACTTTCAGATCAGGCAGGTCGGCGCTGCGTGCCAACAGATCGGTCAGCCCTGGCGGCGCATCCTTCGCGTCAAACGGCCCGTCAAGGCAAAGCCGGATGATCTGCGTCACCAGTGAGTAGAGCCGATGCGCATCGACCAGATCGTTGCAGGTCTGGCTGTCGGCAAATTCGGGCTTCAAGGCGCGCAGAACATCGGCGGTTCCAGTTGGTGGTGGGTCTTGATCCACCTGTCCCGTCAGAACCGCGACCTGCGCGATAAATTCCAGGTCGATCAACCCTCCCGGCGTCAGTTTCAGATCCCAGGCGTCACGCGGCGGCTTCTCCTGCTCGATGAGCGCCCGCATCTGGCGCGCTTCCTTGAACACTTTTGCCGGCTCGTCACCGTCAGCCAGGATCGCTGCAATGTCGGCCTGCACGGCCTCACAGAGCGGAGCATCACCCGCAACGGTGCGGGCGCGCGTCATCGCCATATGTTCCCATATCTCAGCGTCCTCGCGCTGATATTTGCGGTAGGCGTCGAGATGGGTCGCAACAGGGCCCTTGTTACCGGAGGGTCTTAGCCGCAGATCGATCTCGTAGAGCACGCCCTCGGCGGTCGGCGCAGATACGGCGGCGATCATGCGTTGCGTCAACCGCATGTAGTAGAGCGACGGGGCGAGCGGCTTTTCGCCGTCGGATTCCTCGGCCGCCGGATCGTGGCGATAAAGCAGGATCATGTCGATATCGGAGCCTGCTGTCAGTTCGCGGCTGCCGAGCTTGCCCATGCCAAGCAACGCCACTTCGCCGTCTTTGACCTTGCCATGCCGCACTGCAAATTCGGCCTCGACCGCCTGCAATGCTGTACCGATCGTCAAATCTGCAAGATCAGAAAATGCCTTGCCGGCGCGAGTGGCATCGATTGCGCCTGTCAGCAGCCGCACGCCGATCAGGAATTTCTGTTCAGCGGAAAAGATGCGCAACCGGTCGAGTATCTCCTCGTGCAAGGTCACGCCTTGGAGGAAGGCGGTCAGACGGCCGGAGAGATATTCCTTGTTGGGAAGTTCCGACAGCAGCATCGGATCAAGCAGTCCGTCAAACACATGCGGACGGCGGGTGATGATGGCAGCCAGCCTGGGCGCAGCGCCCATGATCGTCGCCAGCAATTGCAGCAGCGACGGATTATTCTGCAACAGCGAGAAGAGCTGGATGCCCGCCGGCAAGCCGGCGAGAAATGCGTCAAAACGCACGATCGCTTCATCAGCCCGCTTGGTTGCGCCAAATGCCTCAAGCAGCGCAGGCGTCAATTCGGTCAGCCGCTCCCGCGCTTCTGCCGATTGTGTCGCCCGATAGCGGCCGAAATGCCAGGTGCGGATCACCCTGCAAATGTCGCTTGGACGCTCAAAACCAAGCCGCGACAATGTCTGCAATGTATCGGGATCATCGACATCGCCGGTGAATACGAGATTTCCGATGCCTGACGACAATTCCGGCGCGGACTCAAACAGCGCCGCATAATGCTTTTCAACCGTTTGCAGCGATTGGCGGAAGATCTTTGCGAATTCGTCTGCGTTCCTGAACCCGCGCATGTGGGCGATTCGCTCAAGCCCCTCGTCGTCTTCGGGTAGCGAATGGGTCTGTTCGTCAGCGACCATCTGGATGGCGTGCTCGACATCACGCAGGAACCAGTATTGTTTGGTCAATGCATCGCGCGCATCGTCGGAAATCCAGCCACGACCGGCAAGCATGCCCAGCATTGCGATCGTCTCTGATCCCCGCAATTCCTGGAACCGTCCGCCGGCAATCAGCTGCTGCGTCTGGACAAAAAACTCGATCTCGCGAATTCCGCCGCGACCAAGCTTGACGTTGTGTCCCTTCACTGCCACCTCGGCGTGTCCCTTGTGCGCGTGGATCTGGCGCTTGATCGAATGGACATCAGCGATGGCGGCAAAATCCATATATTTGCGCCAGACATAGGGCTGCAGTTCCTTCAGAAACGCTTTGCCTGCCTGGATATCACCGGCAACAGGCCGCGCCTTGATCATGGCGGCGCGCTCCCAGTTCTGGCCGCGGCTTTCATAGTAATGCAGCGCCGCCAGGACGTGGATCGCCAGAGGCGTGGAACCCGGATCAGGGCGTAACCTCAAATCGGTGCGGAACACGTAACCGTCGGCAGTCCGGTCCTGCAATATGCGGACAAGCCGGCGTGTCAGACGCGCGAACAGGTCATTGGCTTCGAGAGGATCGGTAACGGCAGGTGCGTCCGGATCGAAGAACACGACGAGATCGATGTCGGAGGAATAGTTCAGTTCATGCGCGCCATGCTTGCCCATCGCGATCAGGATCCAGCCCGAGCCGTTGGACGGATCATTGCGATCGGGCAGGCTAATCTTGCCCTGCCCGTCCGCCTCGCGCAGCAGGAAATCGGCGGCTGCGGCCACTGCTGCGTCCGCCACATCGGTCAGCGAACGTACGGTCTTATCGCTGTCAAAGGTCTTGGCCAGATCATTGAAGGCAATCAGCGCATGCGCCTCGAGTTTGAGCCGGCGCAGTGCCGACATGACCGACGCCTCGCTCGCCTCGTCGTCGCGTCCGGCGGCGCGCATCTCCTGAAGGATCTCTTCCAATCGCTCGGCAGAACGCCCGGTCCGCAGAGTTTCGAGGATGGCTGGCAGGCGTTTCACGGTGTCGCGCAGATAGGGCGACAGGTCGATTGCGGCTGCCACAAAATCCCGCGCCGCGCCCTTGCCGGACAATTCGTCCGCCAGCGCTGCCAGTCCTGCTTCCCGCGCTTCGGCGGCCACATCCGCCAAATCCGAGGCGGCATCCTTGGCATCAAGAGGCTGAAGTGCGAGAGGAGCTACGCCAAACCATTGAGATGAAGAACTCATGTGGCGGCCCTGCCCGTGCCAAAGATCATATTCACTACAAGACCCGGCCTGTTGTCCGACAGTTGCAAGTCGCCGCCGTGAAATTTCATCACTGCCTCCGCAAGGCTAAGACCCAGCCCCGATCCTGGCTGAGACCGGCTCTTTTCCAGCCGCACAAATCGTTCAACTGCGCGCGCCCTGTCTTCCTCCGGAATACCCGGACCGTTGTCGGCAATTCTGATGACACTGTGTTGTCCATCACGGCGCAGCGATAGCTCGACCTTGCCACCACCATCCACGACAGCGGAATATTTGATCGCGTTGTCGACAATGTTTGACAGGGCCTGCCCGATCAGTTCGCGGTTCCCCTGCACATTTGCTTCGGCAATGCCGCCCGCTGTCAACTCCACCCCCGCCTCCTCCGCGACCGGTTCATACAATTCAACCACATCGCGCACGATGGCTGACAACGCAACAGGCCCGGTCGATTCCGCTGAATAACCGGCTTGCAGCCGCGAGATCATCAGGATTGCATTGAACGTGCGGATCAGCTGGTCCGACTCGGCAATCGTGCCCTCCAGCGCCTCCCGGTATTGCGCTGGCGTGTGCTTGCCGGCGAGCATTGATTCCGCCCGGTTGCGTATGCGCGTCAGCGGCGTTTTCAGGTCGTGGGCAATGTTGTCGGACACCTGCTTCAGCCCGTCGTTCAGGGCCGCAATGCGCGCCAGCATCGTGTTAAGGTTTTCAGATAGCCGGTCGAACTCGTCGCCAGAACCAGTCACCGGCAATCGGCCCGACAGGTCGCCGCCCATGATGCGGCGGCTCGCAGTCGACATCGCGTCGATCCGGTTGAGCGCCTGGCGCCCGACAAAAAACCAGATCAGCAGCGCGCCCAGCCCCATCAGCCCAAGCGCCAGCATCACGGCCCGCTGGATGACGTCGCGAAATTTTTCCGGCTCGCCGATGTCGCGGCCGATCAGAACGATCATCTGGTTGGGCAGGCGGTTGATCTGGGCGATTGCCCGGTGACGGCTTTCGCCAGCCTCCGCCTCGCCAGCCGGACGCGACGCGTCCTCGCCGAAACGGCGATAGGCGAAGGGTCGCGCCGTCCACCCTGTCGTGTCGAGCACGCCCGGATCAAGCGATTCGACATTGCCGGCCAGCGGCCGCCCATTCGGGTCCGTCAGCAGATAGAGATTAGCGCCTGGCCGCCGCGAGCGTTGCGCCACCGAGCGCACAAGACCGGGCAATCCGCCGCGTTCATAGACCCGCGCCAGGCTCAGCGCCTCGTCCTCGATCGTCTCCCTGGTCTGGGTAACCAGCATCCGCTCCGACAACGATGTGATGTAGAAGACAAGTCCCAGCGCCGACACAGTGAACAGCAGCAGAAACAACGCCGACAGGCGCGCCGCCGTGGTCCGGAAAATGGCGGTGATGCGAGATTTCATCCGGCCTTCAGCATGTAGCCTGCGCCGCGCACTGTGTGCAGCAGCGGCTTGTCAAAGCCCTTTTCGATCTTTGAACGCAGCCGCGACACGTGCACATCAATGACATTGGTCTGCGGATCGAAGTGATAGTCCCACACGTTTTCAAGCAGCATCGTGCGCGTCACCACCTGTCCGGCGTGGCGCATCAAATATTCGAGCAGCCGAAACTCGCGCGGCTGCAGCACGATTTCCTTGCCGGCCCGCTTCACCGAGTGAGACAGCCGGTCGAGCTCCAGATCGCCAGCGCGATAGATGGTCTCCCCGTCCCGCACCGACGCACGGCGGTTCAGCACCTCGATGCGCGCCAGCAGTTCTGTGAACGCATATGGCTTGGTCAGGTAGTCATCGCCACCGGCGCGCAGGCCGGTCACGCGGTCGTCGACTTCACCCAGCGCCGACAGTATCAGCACCGGCGTATCATTGCCGCGAGCGCGCAAACCGGCGATCACCGACAGTCCATCGCGGCGCGGCAGCATGCGGTCAACAATCAGCACATCGTAGCTTTCGGAATCAGCCAGCGAAAACCCGGCCTCCCCATCGCGCGCGACATGGGTTGTGTGACCGGCTTCGCCGAGCGCTTTTTCCAGATAGTCGGCCGCTTCACGGTCGTCTTCGATGACAAGAATCTTCATGGTTAGGTCGTAGTGACGATTTCGCGATTGGTTGCGTTGGCGGCCAAAATTGGCCGTGAACAGGAAAAAAGCGCAAGGCGGTGTTGACTACCGGCGAGTATTTTCGACGCATTCAAGGTCAATTTTGACCCAGCCTCGAAGGGGCCGCGCGCAAATCCGCCATTCCGGTGACGTTCGTCGTCGAATATGCGCTGCATGTCCTTCCTCCTCGCTTCCGGGACTGGCGGATTTTCACTGCGGCGCAGCCAACCGCTAAGTCGTCACTACGACCTAAGGTATCGGGCTCTCCAATCCCAGATGGCGCAAGCATGGCCATTGGTCAATCTCCCTGCAAAATGCAAGCAGCGGACCCTTGAGCCCGCCGCCGCATATTTAGGTTGGCGCGCGCTGGGACAACAGCGCGCCGGAACCGCGATCAGCCCTGATCGACGGGCAGTGCAACAAACCGGCTGGTCTGCTCGCGCATGACCTGGAAGAGAACAGCCTTTCGGCCTGCCTTCTCTGCGTCCTTGACAACCTTGGCGACATCTTCAGCTGACTTTACTTCGGTCGAATTGACGGAGACGATCACGTCACCGGCCTGCACCTGACGCTCAGCTGCAACGCTGTCAGCCTCGACATCAGTCACCACCAGACCCTTGCCATCTTCGGCAGGTGTGACAGTCAGCCCGAAATCGGCAAGCGAACTTGTCGTAGCCTCCTGGTCACTCCCGCCATTGTCGGCGTTCGCCTGCTTTTCCGCTCCCGGCAAGGTACCCAGCTTGACGTCGAACGTCTGGGTCTTGCCATTGCGCCATACATCGACCTTCACCGAGGAATCTGGTGCAATGCCAGCCACCAGCCGGGCCAGTTCACGTGGATTGGCGACATCCTTGCCGTCAACCGCTGTGATAATGTCGCCCGCAACAATGCCTACGGCCTTGGCCGGGCCGTTGTCCTGCGATTCAGCCACCAGCGCGCCTTTGGCGCCCTTGAGGCCAACCGAGTCGGCGATTTCATCCGTCACCGGCTGAATCTGGACGCCAAGCCAGCCACGGCGGATCGAACCGCCATCCATCAGCTGGCCGACAACGTCCTTTGCAGTCGACGCCGGAATTGCGAAAGCAATGCCGACATTGCCGCCCGATGGCGAGAAGATCGCGGTGTTGATGCCGACCACTTCGCCGTTCAGGTTGAACGCCGGGCCTCCCGAGTTGCCGCGGTTCACGGCAGCGTCGATCTGGATGAAGTCGTCATACGGGCCAGCGCCAATGTCGCGGCCACGCGCCGAGACGATGCCGGCCGTCACGGTGCCGCCGAGGCCGAACGGATTGCCGACAGCCACAACCCAGTCGCCGACACGCACCTTGGCGTCATCTGCGAACGAGACATAAGTAAATTTGCGGTCTGCATCGACCTTGAGCACAGCCAGATCGGTGCGCTCGTCGGTGCCGATCAGTTTGGCTTCAAGCTCATCGCCATTGTCCATGACCACTGTGTAGCTCGCGCCATCCTTGACGACGTGATTGTTCGTCACGAGGTAACCGTCTTCGGAAATGAAGAAGCCGGAGCCTTGCGATGTCGGACGGAGCCGCTGCGGGCCGTTCTGCTTGCGGCGCTCGCTGCGCTGGCCATCACGGGGAGCACCCTGCTCGCCGCGCTGGCCGCGGAATTCGCGGAAGAAGCGCTTCATCGGGTGATCGTCAGGCAGGTCGTCGAGGCCCGGGCCACCGAAGAAGCCGCCACCGGGACCATTGAAGAACGATCCGCCATCATTGCTGGCGGGATTGATCGGCGATTTTACCTGAACGCTGACGACAGCAGGCTTAACCTTCTCGACAACATCGGCAAAGCCAGGAGCTTGAGGAGCGTCGACGCGGACGGCTTCAGCGAAGACGGGAACCGTTGCGGACGTCACCGCGCCAAGGCCAATCGCGCCGGCAATGGCAAGCGAGGCGGCAGCGGTGAGGAACTTCTTTTTCGTCGAAGACGAAGTGGTTGGGGAGGTCATAAAATTCGATCCTTTCGGGGTGGGGCGCGCAGGGGAATGCACCTTCGCCTGAGAGGTATGTCTTCCAACCTTACGGCGTCCTTTCCGCCGAATGAAAGTTTTGTAATCTTGGAACAGGTCAGGTCGTAGTGACGAATTAGCTGTCGCGCCGCAGCACGTCGTCGAGCGCCGCACGCTCGGCTTCGGTAAGGGCCGTCGCGGCCTCATCCGGCTTTCTGCGACGCGCCGTCAGAATGTATGCGACGCCGCCGATCAGCAGCACCACAGGCGCGCCCCACAGAACTGCATTGCGCCAGGAAAAGCGGGGTTTCAGCAGCACAAACTCGCCGTAGCGCGACACAACATAATCAAACACCTGCTCGTTGCTGTCGCCTGCCACCAGACGCTGACGCACCAGCACCCGCAGATCTTTCGCAAGCGCCGCATCAGAATCGTCGATCGACTGATTCTGGCAGATCATGCAGCGCAGTTCAGACGAAATCGCCCGCGCCCGCGCCTCAAGCGCCAAATCGGGCAGCACCTCGTCCGGCGTCACGGCAAAGGCCGCGCTACCTGCAAAGGCGGCGGCAAGCCATGCCAGCATCATGCGCCGGATCAGGTTCATCAGCCCTGCCCTGCCGCCGCCGCAGCGCGCTGTTTCCTGGTTGCCGGCGCGCCGACACGCAGACGGCGATCCATCAGCGACAGCATTCCACCCAGCATCATCACCACGGCACCCAGCCAGATCAGCGTAACCAGCGGTTTCCACCAGACGCGCACGACCACGCCGCCATTGGCCGACGGATCGCCAAGCGACACGTAAATCTGACTGAGGCCACGCGTGGAAATGCCGGCTTCCGTCGTCGGCATCTGGCGCGCAGTGTAAAGGCGCTTGGCGGAGATGATTGTCCCGAGAGCCCGGCCGCTATCGGTCGTCAGTGAAAACCGGCCCTGATCTTCGGTGAAGTTCGGTCCCTTGACCGGAACCATCTCGTCAAATTTCAGAACATAACCGGCAATCGAAACCGTTTCGCCCGGCTTCATCGCAACAATACGCTCTTGCTGCAGTCCCATCACGCAAACGATGCCGAGTGTTGTCAGGCCGAGACCCAGGTGCGCCAGCGACGTGCCGAAGGCCGAGGCAGGCAGACCGGCAAGCCGGCGCATCGCAACTGGAATCGGTGCTTTCGAAAAGCCGCCCTTGAGGAACAGATCAGTCAGCGCGCCGAGAATCAGCCACATCGCCAGCCCTGTGCCTATCGCGACAAAGGCCGTTGCGCTGTCGACAAACAATAGCGTCAGCACTGCCACCAGCAATGCTCCAGCCGCCGCCGCATAGAGGCGCTGCGTTGCGGCAGCCAGATCCCCGCGCTTCCAGGCCAGCAACGGCCCGAACGGCACAGCGATCAGCAGGGGAACCATCAGCGTCCCGAATGTCAGATCAAAGAAAGGCGCACCGACTGAAATCTTTTCGCCAGTCAGCGCCTCGATCACCAGCGGATAAAGTGTGCCGACCAGCACGGTCGCCGTCGCCGTGGTCAGGAACAAGTTGTTCAGCACCAGCGAGCCCTCGCGCGAGATCGGTTGGAACACGCCACCGGGTTTGAGCGCCTGCGCCCTGAAAGCAAACAGCGCAAACGAGCCGCCGACAAATAGCGTCAGGATACCGAGGATGAACGCGCCGCGGCTCGGGTCGGTGGCAAACGCGTGCACCGAGGTCAGGACGCCCGAGCGCACCAGGAACGTGCCAAGCAAAGACAGCGAAAATGTCATCAGCGCCAGCAGGATCGTCCAGATCCGCAGGGCCTCGCGACGCTCCATCACAATCGCCGAATGCAGCAACGCGGTGCCGGCCAGCCAGGGCATGAAGGAAGCGTTTTCGACCGGGTCCCAGAACCAGAACCCGCCCCATCCAAGTTCGTAGTAGGCCCAATACGAGCCCATCGCGATTCCGCCGGTCAGGAACGCCCAGGCTGCAAGCGTCCATGGCCTCACCCAGCGCGCCCACGCCGCGTCGACGCGGCCCTCGATCAGCGCGGCAACCGCAAAGGAAAAGCAGACCGAAAAGCCGACATAGCCGAGATAGAGAAGCGGCGGGTGGATCGCCAGACCAAAGTCCTGCAACACCGGATTGAGGTCATTGCCTTCAATCGGCGCCGGAAGGATGCGCGTGAACGGATTGGAGGTTAGCAGGATGAACAGCAAGAAAGCCGTGCCGATCATGCCATGCACCGACAGCACGGTTGCCTTCAACGAAGGCGGCAGATTGCGCCCGAACGCCGCCACCATCGCGCCAAACAGCGTCAGAATCAGCACCCACAAGAGCATCGAGCCCTCGTGGTTCCCCCATGTGCCGGTGATTTTGTAGATCATCGGTTTGAGCGAGTGCGAATTCTCGACCACATTCAACACTGAAAAATCGGAGCGGACATAGGCCGCGACCAGCACAGCAAAGGCCAGCCCGGTCATGGCGAAAACCGTGATCGTCACCGGTTCGCCAACCGACATCAGCCTGAGATTTGACCGCCGCGCGCCGATCAGCGGAACGGTCGCCTGCACCAGTGACAGCGCCAGCGCCAGCACAAGCGCAAAATGTCCGGTCTCTACCAAGCGCTTACCCTCATTCCGGTTTCCAAACGCCCTTTTCCTTCAAGCTGTCCGCCACTTCCTTGGGCATATATGTCTCGTCATGCTTGGCCAGCACGCTGTCGGCGACAAACTTGCCGTCCGCGCCAAATGCACCTTCAGTGATGACGCCCTGGCTCTCACGAAACAGATCAGGCAGCAGCCCCTCATATTCGACGTCAACTGTACTGGTCGCATCCGTCACTGCAAAGGCGACTTTGGTGCCCTGACCGCGCACGATGGAGCCTGCTGCTACCAACCCGCCCAGCCTGATCCGTTCACCTGGCTGCACCGGCCGCTCGGTCAGATCAGATGGCATGTAGAAATAGGACGTGCGCTGGCCGAGCGCATAAAATGTCAGCGCAGTGGCCGCCGCCAGAAAAGCCAGGCCGCCAAGGATAACCGACAGGCGTTTCTGCTTGCGCGTCATTGTCCTAACCGCCCTGTTCCACGCCGATGGCAGCGGCGAAATCCTTCAACTGGGCCTGCCCGTCAGCATTGCTACCCAGCCCTTGCAAGGCGCGGGCGAGCGCATTGCGCGCTTCGTCCTGCTTGCCCAGCACGACGTAGGAACGGATCAGCCGCTGCCAGCCTTCCACATCTGCCGGGTTGTCTTTCAGCTTTGCGTCAAGATTGGCCACCATGCCCTCGATCATCTCGCGGCGTTCTGCATCCGTCATGTTTTCCGACGCGGCAACTGCCTGCGCGTCCGGGCCAGGTTGCGCCGCACCCGGGGCCGCTGCCGTTTCGGCCAGCGCACGTGCGACCACACTGAGCCACGGCGAATCTGCCGGCAAGGTCGTCTGCAGCGCCTCAAGCGCCTGCCGGGCTCCGGCCAGATTGCCCTGCTGTGCCAGTGCGGTTGCCAGGAAATAGCGCGCCCGCGGCTCATTGGGCGCAAGTTTCAGCGCCCGCTGGAACGCCGCCACCGCCTCAACCGTCACCGCACCGCCGGAAATGCTAACCAGGGCCTCGCCGAGCCCGGCCTCAAGAGCGGCGGTCGATCCGCTGAGGCGAATGGCATTCTCGAACGCTATGCGCGCATCCGGAAATCGGCCCTGGCGCAGATAGATCGGCCCCAGCACCTGCCAGCCCTTGGCATCATCTGGATTTGCAGCCAGATGCCGCTCGGCCCGCATCACCAGCTCATCGATCGAATTCTGGGCCGGAGCGCGCTCCAGCCGCGCTTGCAGCGGTTCGTCAGGCACGCCCGGAGCGCCGAGCACAGCATAGAAGCCCCAGGCCACCAGCGGCACAGCAAGAACGGCTGCAAGGCCCGTAGCCCTGACAAACGCGCTGCTTCGTGCTGCCTCGCCACTGCCAGCCTTGTTCGCCTGATCGGCCTTCAGGAGCCGCCTCGCAACCTCGGCACGCGCCAGTTCCGCCTGGACGGGCTCGATCAGGCCACGGCCGGCGTCGCGCTCCACCTCGGCTAGCTGATCCTTGTAGACCTCGACGTCATGCCCGGCCACAACGGACGATGGTGCGCGCACCAGCGGCCACAACACCGCCGCACAGGCGATGAGCGTCAACACCGCTGCTATGAGCCAAAAAATCATGCCGCCATCTAGAACGCCACCCGGCCTGCTGCCAACAGGCGCAGATGCGGCTTATTGCGCCAGATTGCGGCGGCAAATCCGCCGCCGGGGTCACATTCAGGTGAGAAGAGTCCAGCTTCCGTCAGCATTGCGGCATGCGGTGCCGCGCAACACCTGCGGTTGCGAGCCCAGCACCAGCGTATGCGTATACTGGCGGCAGTCCTGCGATCCAACCCGATAGGGTGTCGCCGCGCGCACCTCGCCGTGACGGCCTTGCAGGTCGCCCCACATCGTCGGCTGGCCAACCTGCGCATATTCAAGCGCCTTGTATTCAGCTTCCAGCGCCTGTCCCCGCTCCTGGCCCGACAGTTCCGCCTGGCTCGATCCAACAAGCCCGCCACCCAGCGCCTTGATGATGGCGCGGCCAGCTGGCGGCGAGTTCTTTGTCGGCACGCCGACATAGCCGCCCACGACGGAGCCAGCCTGATTAACGGTCGTGCAGCCCGTCAGGCCCACCGCTGCCGCCATCAAAATCACCGCAACACGCATCGTCATGTCCCAAACCACCAGTCAGGGGTTTTCTGTTGCAAACATACCAGTTTCGTTCTGGCGCACTTCGCCCGAAATGTCATGCAGCTTTTCGCAATCGCACCACCACTTTCAGCCCGCCAAGTTCCGAGCGTTCCAGCGCCAGGTTGCCTTCATATTCCGAAACGATGTCAGCGACGATCGCCAGTCCCAGGCCAGTACCCGGCTTGGTTTCGTCCAGACGGCGGCCGCGCACCAGCGCCTCACGCGCCTTGTCTTCGGGAATGCCAGGCCCGTCATCCTCGATGATGATATCAAACGCCGCCGCGTCGTCTTCGACATCCGCCAGACCGACGCGAACTTGCTTCCGGCCCCATTTCATCGCGTTTTCCAGCAGGTTGCCGGCGATCTCCTCCAGATCTTCCCGTTCGCCGGCGAACACAGGCTGAGCCGCCGCCTCATAGCCGATATCAACCTGCGGATTGAGTTTTGCCATCACCCGCACCATGCGTTGCAACACAGGATCGACTGGCGCGCGAAACACCACGCTGCCGCGTTGAGCCGCCATGCGGGCGCGCTGCAGATAGTGATCGATCTGTTGCTTCATCGCTCCCGTCTGCTCCTCGATCAACTGGCCTTTCTTGCCACCAATCGACCGCCCTTCGTTGATGAGAACCGCCAGCGGCGTCTTCAGCGAATGCGCAAGATTGCCCACCTGGGTGCGCGACCGCTCCAAAATGCGGCGATTGCTCTCGATAAGCGCATTGGTTTCATTGGCCAGCGGCTCGATTTCCGAGGGAAAGCTGCCGTCGAGCCGTTTTGCCGCGCCCTCGCGCACACTCGACAGGGCCTCGCGCACCTGTCGCAATGGCCTCAGCCCAAACAGGATGGCGCCTGCATTGATCGCCACCATGCCAAGGCCAAACAGCGCCAGATAGGAATATAGCTGCCGGTTGAAGACTGATATTTCAGCTTCCAGCTCATCCAGGTTACCGGTCACACGGTAGCGCGCGATGCGATCAGCCCCGCCCAGCACCACTTCGGTTTCCAGCACGGCGACATTCTGGCCATCGGGCCCGTCTGCGGCGTAACGGCGTTGAAAAGAACCATCGAACGGTACCGTCATCGTCGAAGGCGCAGCAATCGGGGTCAACATGGAATCAGATTTCAGCGCCCCAGTCAGGCCAGCCGCCATCGCCTCGACCGACCAGTACCAGCCAGAGTTGGGCACCAGATATCTCGGATCGCCAAGCTCTGGATCACCTGTCAACCGGCCGTCACTACCCGCACCGATTGAGGCGACCAGATTGAAGAGATTTGCGGAGAGGAAACTGTCAAAGCCGCGCTCGCTGGCTTCCCGGAACAGCGCCGACACAACCGTTGCGATAATCACCAGCGTGACAATCGCCCAGATCGTCGAGATCGTGATCACTCGGGCGGCGAGCGACTTTGGCAGAAGCGTCATGGACGGCTCACCAGAACCGCGACTGTTGCGCCAGCATCAAGCCTCCGGCTCGCGCAGCCGGTAACCCATACCGCGGACGGTCTCGACCATGTCGACGCCCATCTTTTTGCGCAGACGACCGACAAACACCTCGATCGTGTTTGAATCGCGGTCAAAATCCTGGTCATAAAGGTGCTCAACCAGTTCGGTGCGCGACACGACCTTGCCGGCATGGTGCATCAGATAGGCCAGCAGCCTGAATTCGTGCGATGTCAGTTTCAACGGCTTGCCGCCGATGTCGACCTTGGACGCCGCAGTATCGAGCCGCACCGGCCCCAGCACCAGTTCCGACGACGCATGGCCGGCAGCGCGGCGGATCAGGGCGCGCACGCGCGCCAGCACTTCCTCAATGTGAAATGGTTTTGTGACGTAGTCGTCCGCGCCCGCGTCAATGCCGGCTACCTTGTCGCTCCAGCGGTCGCGCGCTGTCAGCATCAGCACCGGCATCTTGCGCCCGTCGCGCCGCCACTTCTCCATCACCGAAATGCCGTCCATTTGCGGCAGGCCGATGTCAAGAACAACCGCATCATACGGCTCGGTGTCGCCAAGAAAATGACCTTCCTCGCCGTCAAAGGCCTTGTCGACGACATAACCGGCGTCAACAAGAGCCTCGCTCAACTGGCGATTCAGATCCTTGTCGTCTTCAACGACCAGAATTCGCATGCATGCCCCTTCCTGGTCGCGCCTTATTTGGCGGGTACCACAACCTCGATCCGCTGACCGCGTTCGCCCTTCTTGCCTTCAACGACAACCACGACAACGCAGACTTCCTGGCCGCCACGCGACTCGGCTGTGCCCTTTGCCCGGCCACCATATTGCGCGCCAACTTCCTGCGCGACTGCGTTGCAGTTGGCGGCGATCTGGATCGAGCGGGCAGGCGCCTCAACCGGCGCGGCGAAGTTCGCCGCGACAGCAGGGCCGGCAGCCAGCGCCGGCAGGAGAAGGGCTGAACCCAATATCTGGGACAAATGTTTCATGCCAACCTTCTATAACGTTCGGGCTGAACGCGACATGAACATTTCCGCGAAATTGAGGTCATCGGATCTTTGACGTTGCGGAAATCCGCCCGAAAATTGCGATCAGGCCTGAAATCGCCGTCACCAGTTGCAGAATTGTCTCTGTCAGCGCGCCATTGTCAATCACTCCGGCGGGCACCCCGAAAAGGCCTGCTCCACCGGTCATGACAGTTATGATCGACGCCCAGATCGTGCGTGACAGATACCATGGCTTTTGTGCAGTCATCGTCTTCTCCTCTTTAATTTCAGTCATTTAGCGTCAACAGAAGCGTTGCAGGCAGGCCTTCGCCAACCGCGTTGCTGATCTGCCGGACGGTAAATTCGATCGTTTCCGGTTCTTCGCCGAAATCGGCAGCAATCTGCGCAGCCGGATAAGTCCAGCGCGGCTCTGCCGCCTCAGCCTGGCGAACCGCTGGCTGCCCGGGCAATCCAGCCCGCACAATGTAGGCTTCACTTGCCTCCCCCAGCGGAATATCGGCTCCCAGCCAGGAATCGGCATCAATGCGGGATCGTCTGATCCACGACAGCTCAATCGAACCATCCGCCAGCTGCTGTGTCTTGAACCGCACCGGCGAAAAGGGCAGCAGCGCCCGGACTCCGCCAGTTTGCGTCGATGTGACAAAGAAGCGATCCATCAGGTCATAGCCCGCAGGCCCCACCTTCCAGTTCAGCGGCAAGCCAACTTCGGCGGACATCAGGCCCGCCGGTCTCACCGCTTCGTCGAGCAACACAAAATCTGCGTTGTCCCGTGGTCCTGCCGCCATTGCGTCGCCGGTGCCAAGCTGGCCCCGCAGCAGATCCGTCAACCGCCAGACCGACGGAGCAATTTCTTCGGCGCTGGCGAACTGGAACAGTTCCCACACGCCATTGACCGCCCGCATCGCGGCACTGTTCGCACCGTTCAGCATTTGCAGCATTGCCACACTCGTCAGTTCACCACTGTCCAGCTTCACATCCACATGGCCAGAACGGTCGATACGCCCTTCGATCCCCTGCCCGGCCGCCTCCAGGACCACCCCGGTGACAGCCGGTTCGGTCAGGCTGGTTCTCTCGGCAAATCCGCTCTCAGCTGGCGATGCAAGCACTGCCTGTGTCCGCCACGGCGAGGCATAGGCCGCGATCCGGAAACAATCCTGCGGCGGGGCACTGCCTGTCGTTGGCAGGTCGAGAAACAGAGCCAGCGGCCTGCCCGGCTCCACTGCAACGTCATTTCTGGTCGCCGGCAGCCGCGCACGGTCCGGCGCCGGCGCAAATCGAAGCAGGCGCCTCGCCTCGACCGAGCGATACAACCCGTCCTCAATCGCCGTCACCAGATAGTCGCCGCCGTCCTTGGCAGGCAATCTGATGATGGACCCCGACTGCAGCCGGTGGTCTGCGCCTGCCACCGCAAACCGCACACTTTCGCGCCCGCCTCTGGCCCGGCGCAGCCAGTCGGCGGCGAGCGCGTCCGCCTGCCCTGCCTCGATTGCACCCGGCACTTCCAGCGATGCCGCAATCGTCAGCGCAGCAGAGGTATCGGCGGCCCGCGCTGCGCCCGATTGATAGTCCGACATCGGATCGACAAATCTCAGCGTCGCTTCGGTCGGCAATGTCTGGTCCGGCTCACGGATGCTCTCGATCGCCGGCTGATCGCCCTGCGCCTCCACCGGGTCGTCAATCACCACCGGCGCGCCTGTGCCAGCTCCCGCCGTCGCCAGAACCAGCTGGCCGTCTTGCTCGGTTGCAGCAAGATCGAACAGTTGCAGCAGCGGTGACAGGGCGTCGCGTGCGCTGCCCGGCTCCATCAAAGCATAGCCGACCAGCATTCCGTCCGCGCTGCCGGTCTCAACGTCCGAGACCCTGTGATCCGCAAGAATCGCAGCCGACAGATCATGCACCGCTACTGCGCTCAAACGTCCGTTCAGCCAGTGGCCAAACAGCCAGTTGTCGCCATCCGCCCATTCGTCCCGCTTCAATGGGAAGGCCGGAAACGGCCGCGCGTCCCACGCCCAGGCATAGATCCGCTCCGCATCGACCATGCGGCCGGCATAGACTGCCGATTCTGGATTGGCCGCCGGGTCGAACGCCTCACCTTGCGCGTCCCAATGGTCGAAATGCGCTTCAAACAGCCGCCGCTGCGCAAGATCGCTCCTGCCGCCACTGGAAAAATGCGGCAGCGCGTTTTCCGATGATTTTGCGTCCGGAAACACGTTTGGCTGGTTCGGTCCCTTGTCGACTGCCGGACACCCGAGTTCCGTCAGCCAGATTGGTTTGGACTGTGGCGTCCAGGCTGTTGCAACTGCCTCTTCGACGCCGCCGATGCGGTTGTGGTGTTCGTTCTCCCACCAGCCGCGCAGGTCCTTGTAGCGGAACACCCAGTGCTTTCCGGCCAGCCCGTCCAGAATCGGCGTTCGCTCGCGGTTTCGCCTGTCTTCATCCGAGGCATAGTACCAATCGAACCCCTCGCCCGACGCGATCCCCGCCCGCAGCGCCTGGCGGTCATAGGGCGCCGCAAACCCGTCAGGATTGCCGCCCGCATAGTCCTCGTCGCGCCAGTCCGACAGTGGCATGTAGTTGTCGATGCCGACCGCATCGATTGCCGGGCTCGCCCACAGCGGATCAAGGTGGAAAAACACGTTACCGCTGCCATCCGGTGGCTGATGGCCAAAATATTCCGACCAGTCTGCCGCATAGGTCAGCTTGGTCTCTGGGCCGACAATCCCGCGCACATCATCGGCCAGCGTCGTCAATTGCTCGACAAACGGGAACGCGCTGTCTCCGTCGCGCAGCGTCGTCAGCCCGCGCAGTTCCGAGCCGACCAGAAACGCGTCAACGCCACCCGCCGCTTCAGCCAGATGTGCATAGTGCAGCACCAGCCGCCGGTATCCCCAGTCGTCAGGGTCACCGCCAAAGGTCACCACCTCGTCATCGACGGTGAAATCATCCGCCTGCACAACACCACAAAACGCGCCGGCTTGCGTCCGCGCGGCGCTCGTCTTGTCAGCGGTTCCCGCCTGCCGCGGTCCCGGAAAACAGGTGATCCGCCCGCGCCACGGATAGGCCGCCTGTTCTACCCCGCCATACGGATCCGGCAATTCGTTTCCAGCCGCCACGTCCATCATCAGGAACGGATAGAGCGTCACCTTCCAGCCGCGCGCCTTGATCGCTGCAATCGCCTCGACCACAGACGCATCGGACGGCGTGCCGCCATAGGCCGCTGATCCGACATACCGCGACACAGTTCGCGCCGACGCCGCACCCAGGCCCGACACGTTCCAGCCCGACGGCACTGCATTATCCATCACCGCCGGGTAGACCTTGCACTCTCCCGCCCGCAAATCGTCGCCAAACCAGCTCACCACCAGCGCGACGTGTTTCAGGTTCGGGCACAGCATGGCCAATTCGTCCAGCGATGCGTCGAGATCGCTCGCGCCAAACAGCACATTGCGGTTGACGGTCTTCTTGCGCCCCCGGCCAAGAAAATTGTCGACCGGACCAGACGCCAATCCATGTTCTGTCGCACCGGGTATCAGCGTCACCGCCTTCAGCCGCCCGCAAAAATCACCGACGGGACGCAGCACCTCAAACTGCAATTGCGGCAGCCGGTTGCCAAACTCTTCCAGCGGAAAGTGATCGATCACCGCGTAGGCGACGCCGCGATAGGCCGGCGCATTATCGACGCCCTGCTTTGCGGCGATCAACTCATCAGGCTCCTGCTCCGGGCCGCCATTGTGGATGCGGATATCGAACAGGCTGCGGTCAATCTCCTTGCCATCAGCCCATATCCGTCTGACACCCGCAACCGGACCTTCACACAGCGCAAAGGCGGCGTTGCCCGAATATTTGAACGTCGTGACTTTTGGCCCGCCCTTCACGCCGGTGCGGCGCGAGCGCCTGCGCTCCTCAAACCGCGTCGCCCAGATCACGGTGCCGCCCATGCGCATCGTGCCGTAGACGCGCGGAATGCCGTTCCCCTCTTCCGCGCCGAAGGGACGCATAGCACCCAGCCTCGGCCCCTTGTGATGCAAGGTTGAGTTGATCAGCGAACGGTCGAGCATGTAGCCCGCCATCGAGCCAACTGCGCTGCCAATCGCCGACCCGACGGGTCCCAAAAGGCTGCCGACAAACGCGCCGGCGGCCTGCAAGATAATTGTCGCCATTGTTACGCCTGCTGATCGTTTGCGTGATGCGGGAACGAAAACACCCCGCACAGCCTGCGCCGCCAATGAACTGACATCGGCGACACCATCACCTCGTGCCCCTGATACGCATGGATGAACCTGTCACCATCCAGCGCAATGGCGCAGTGCTTTGCCGCCATGCGCGGTCTCAACCGGAACAGCAGCAGATCGCCCGCCTGCGGCTGCAATCCCTCACGTTCCGCACAATGTTTCCTTGCCGCTTCAACCAGCGGGTCGCCGCTGGCCGTCTCGGCCCAGTCCGCGGTGTAAGGCCCTGGCTCGTCAGCGTCCGCGCCATAGACGGCGCGCCACACGCCGCGCACCAGTCCCAGGCAATCGCAGCCGATGCCCTTGCGCCGGCCCTGATGCCTGTAGGGCGTGCCGATCCACTCCAGCGCCTCGGCAACAATGCGCGCGCCAATGTCCATTTGCTGCATCCCGCTCATGGCACCAGCGGCCCGCCGTCAAACTCGATGCCGTCGCGCACATAGGCGTAGGCCGCGTCATTGCCCGGCATGTGCGGAAAGCCCTGAAAGTTGAGCTGATTGGCAAATTTCTGCCTGCAGGTGGCAAAGCGCTTGTCGCACCCGGCAACCACCTCGAACGCCGCGCCTGCCAGCTCTGGCACGGCCCCGCGCCCAAGCGTCAGCTCGGCCTCGCTTCCGCTCACCGGGTGGCCCGTCACCCGGTCGCTGGTGCCGGCCAGCGGCCCGTCGACCCATGTCAGCTGACCCAGCTCAAACCAGCCAGCGTCCGCCTCCAGACCCGATATCACCAGCCGCCCGCCATCGCGCACCGCCGTCACCGTGCCTTGCCCTGAAAACCCCGTCTGACCGGTATCGAACCGGCAGCGCGCATCGCCCAGTTCCGCATCGCAGGTCTTGCGATAGACCCGCCCCGTTGGCCGGTCGAGCGCCGCCGCCAGTCCTTCCAGTTCCACCTTGAACCGCCCGTCCGACCGCGTGATCGTGCCAAACGCCGCCGTGCGAAGCAGCGCAAACTGTTGCGGCTCAGCCCAATTCACCAGCAGCGTCTCGACCCGCGCCCCATCGTAGCGCCCGGCCGCAATATCGGCCTCGGTGATCGCCTCGGACGACAGTGCGCCCTCGATGTCGCTGGCATCAGGCGCCAGCCCCACTGTCGACCGCGTCTCGCTCGCGGTAAACCCGCTGCGCGGTTCGCATGTCAGCCCGTCAATGATCAGGGGCCTGTCATGGTCGGTAAAGCCCAGCACCAGGCCGTCGCGCCGCGTCACCCGCCAGCAATGGCAGACCGTCGTCGCCGTGCCATCAAGATGGTCCAGAAAGTCTTGCGTATACCCGCTCATGCCACGATCTCCACCAGGGGGATCGCCGGGATCGCGCCTGCCCTGAAGGTTGCCAGCGAGGCCTCGATCCGGTCCGTGTCGAAGCGCACCGGCACGTCGAAGGCAAACCCCGCCGTCACCACCGCGCCCGTCGCCGGCGGCGTATCCAGCGTCACCATCCCGGTCCCGGCGTCGACCTCAAAGGCAGTTTCCGCCATCGCCAATCCGCCGACCGCCACCACCACGCTGCCTTCCACAGGTCTCGTCACCGGGCGGCGGTAGGCGTCCGCGCCCGCGCCATAGGTCTTTGCCAGCTGGAACGTTGCCGTCACGCCATCGCCCGCGCCGATCACCTGATCGGTGGCCGCAATCGCGCCGCCTGGACGGCCTGAGCTCCTGTCAAACGGATCGCGAAAGCGAAACCCGTGCAGCGAGCCGCGCCTGGCCTCAAAAAACGCCATCACGTCATAAAGGTCATCGACCGACCGCAGCCCGGTCCCCACATCATAGTGACGCATCGCGTGAGCCGACCGCGCATTGCGCTTTTCGCGGCCCGACATCAGCCGCACGATCTCGTTACGCCGCTCCGGCCCACCGGTCGCGCCAAACGACACAGGTATGGGAAACAGCACGTCATGAAATGCTTCTGCCATCGCGGTCACCTCACAGGCTGCGCGAGCCGCGCGCCGCAACGCGCGCCAGCATGCCGGCGATCTGCGCCTCGGATTTCTTGAACGACGCGGCGTCGGGCGTCGTCACGTTGAACACCACCGTTGCGCCCGCCTGCCCGCCGCTTGCCGCCACGCCCAGCCGCCCGTCGGCGGTGCGTTGCAGCGGCATGATCGCTTCTGCGCCTGCCTCTCCCATCAGGCCGAGCATCCCGCCAGATCTGAAATAGGTCGGCTCAGCCACCACCCCGCCACTGGCGAACGGCACGGCCCTGCCCGGCACTCCGCCCTTGGCAAAGGGCAGCGCGCCCGCCAGCGCACCCGTGATCGACGACAGGAATGAACTGGCCAGACCCTGCAGCGGGGCCAAGCCCTGGTTCAGCGCCATGCCCGCCAGGTTCAGCGCCACCTGCCGCAAGATGTCATCCAGCGCCTTGCCGCCGATCACCGCCGCCTTCAGCGCGCCGGTCAGCTGCGCGCCAAAGTTCTCCGACAGCCCGCTCAGCTGCCGCAACGCGTCCTCAAACGGCGTCGTGTCGGCCATGATCCTGACCGTTACATCCTCGTCCAAATCTCATCTCCATCAGTCGGGAAACCGCGCCATCAGCGCATTCAGCGCCAGCCGGTCCGGCGCGCCGTCGCGAGGCGGCCCAAGCACCGCCAGCGCGTGATCCAGTTCTCGCAGGCTCATCGCCCAGAACACCGCCGGCGGCAGCCGCAGCAGGCCGAGGCCAGCCGTCATGGCCGGGCCCCAGGGAAAGGCGGCAGGTCCGCCTGCTGCGGCGTTCAGGGGCGGCTTGTGTTATCCCCTGCTCCCCCGCCAAAGGTCGCGGTCAAAAGTTCGGCGGCGACAGACGCAAAGCCCGCCGCACCCTTGCCGCAGCGCAGCGCCCGCACCGCCGCGTCATCCATGTCATGGCCACCGCCGCGCAGGCCCGCGCCGATCACCGCCACCAGGTCGTTCGCCGACAGCCTGCCGCTGGAAAATCGCTCCACCAGCGCCGTCAGGTCGCTTGCGGCAAACGCGTGTTCCAGCTCGGCCAGCGCGCCCAGCGTCAGGCACAGCCGATAGGGTTTTTCATCAAACACGGCCTCCACCTCGCCGCGATGCCGGTTCACACTCATAGCGCGGCCTCAAACGAAATCAGCCCAGCCGATTCCATCGAGATCTCGAACGTCACCTCGCCGTCATGCGCGCCGGCATATTCGAGCGAGGTGATCTGAAACGGCCCTTCGACCACGCCGAAATCCGGCACCACCACCTGCCAGTCGCGAATGGTCCCGCCGAAGAAGGCGGATCGGATCGCGGCGTCTGACGCCTGATCCTTAAAGATGCCTGCGCCGCCCAGCGAGGCGCGCTGCACGCCTGCGCCCGCCAGCAATTCGCGCCAGCGCCCGGCGCTTTCTGAATCGGTCACGTCGACCGTTTCCGAGTTGAACGCCAGCCGCCGCGTGCGCAGTCCGGCAACCGTAACAAACGTGCCCACGCCTTCGGCGTCGAGCTTCAGGACCAGGTCCTTGCCCTTCTTGGCGACCATCTTGGATCTCTCCTGTGTGAAAATGAAAAGGCGCGCCCGGAGGCGCGCCACGACCTGTTTGCGATCAGAGCTTTCTTATGAGATCCGCATTCTTCACATTTCGGAACTGATCAAGCCGGGCAGGATCGGCCCGGATAATTGGGCCACTTATTTCACGATGTATTCGAACTCGAAGGTCAGATTGAACGACGTGTTGACCGTAGACATGAGCGTGAAGACAGCTACGTCATTCGTCGTGTCGGCGCTAATGGTTGCCATTTCACCAGTGCTGTTGATGCGTATTCCCAGACCCGTCAGATCGGAGGCCGCCGTAAGATTGGAGGCGACCGGCAGTGTCATTGAAAACGTCGTGATGGTGTTGGCAGCGACCGGGTCAATGGACACAGTGCCGCGAACCTTCACGATATTGCCGTGCTGGTGGAAACGAATCGCGGCGCCTGCAAGGGTTGACACACTGTCAGTATTGACGTTCGTCGTTGCACGATACGTCGGTGCGTAAGTTCCTTGAGGATAGTAGGTGATAGCGCCGGTTTCAGCGTCATAGACCTTGCCGCTTGGGCGGCCTGCAAAGGCTGCGCCTCTGAAGTCGTTGATAAGGAAAGACGAAGAAGACGCGATATCCACGTTCTCCAAAATCAACTGATCCGTCGAGCCTGAAAACAACCGGGCGGTGGTCATGGCGGCGGTGCCGGGCTGCTTGTAAGCGTCCCTGTAGACGAAGTCTTTCAATTTGATGGTGTGACCCGCCTTTTTGCGGATATTGCCGGAAGGACCAGACAAGTCTCCCATACCACGCTGCGTCCACTCGGTAATTTCACGCGTCTCTTCGTCACCAGGCACAAGATAGAACGTCTGGTTCTGGCCGTTCTCGTGCACCATTTCGGTCACAAGGCGGTTGATGTCGCCAGCGGCCAGATCAAGTATGACGTTTGTCGCACTATACGCGAGCGAATAGCCCCGCATCGACACGCCACGAGAACCGCCACCGATGATAATGGCTGGCCCGGTCATGTTCGTCATGCGCAATGAGGCAAATTTACCAATATCTACCGAAGTGGCATCGAATGCAGAGGCGCCGGATTCGATCCACACTTCAGCTGTGTCATTTGCGTAATTGATGTTTTTCAGGGTGTAGTTGCCACGCGGGAAGTTCACCCCAAAATCTACGTTCGGCAACAGGTTTACCGGGTCGTCGTCCGCAATCTCTTTGTCGGAAAGAAAATTCGAGTCATCGTCCACGCTGAAATGCAACACCAGCGTCGAGCCGTTTTTTGTCACATGGTCGACCGTCAGAGCGTAGTCAGCCGGTCGCCGCGCCTCGATGTCGTAGATGTGGTCGAGCGTCGTGCCGGTGTTTGTCGGAAACACGTCTGCGGCATCGATGATCTCCTGATATTCAGATGTCACCCCGCCCAGATATCTATCCACCGTCTCATACGCGGCTGCATGAAGCACTGCCGTCGTTTTTTTGTCGGTGCCTCGATATGTGTTGTAGAACTTGCATCCATACAGACGTGACAGGTCGGAATTCAGATTGAGGAACGACGCTTTGCTTGCATCTCCGTAGCAGAAGACGTTCTGGAGAGTGTTCGAAGCGGCTGCCGGAATTGGGGATGTGTGGCTCCCGTTGTTCGCTCTGGTCAAGACCAGGTGATAAGATGGAACAACGAGCCCTGAATTGTCCGAAACGATTGTCACATTTGACAGTAGCGTCGAATTGCAGCCGGACATGTCAAGGCAGATCTTGTCGTGGCATGCAGAAAGAATGCGTATGTCTTTGAGGACGGCAAAAGCATTCTGCAATCCCGTAAGATTCAACGAAATTGTTGATTTGTACAGATTCATTCGTCCTGAAACAGAGCTCGCGTAAGACTTCCCAACTGACGATCTCGCCCAGAACAGAGCCATCTGGATTGCTTTGCCGCTGTCGACAGCAGAATCTTCGTTCGACGAGACCGCTCCAAAGAATTCAGGGTATACCTCGCCTGATAGCGAAATTCTCCTGAACCCCCCTTCCGAGCCGTCCAGCGCTTCGCCGGTAGGAATGCGGATCATGCCCTGCGTTGGATCGCGGTGCAGCCTGAACGTTGGGAGGGCCGTGTTCGTCAGATTGATGAAACCGGTTCCTGCCATTGCGTCTTCAAACGTCGGGCACAGCTTGATCGAAGTGTAGTTGGTCACATCGCGCCAGACCCAGTAAATCTGGCCGGTCACAAAGTCCGGGTTGGAATTCGCATTGGAGCAATAGAACGCAAAACCCTTGCATGGCACCGATGCAGACGTGCCGATGACTCCGGGAATAGCATTCGGCGAAAATGGGAACGTGATCGTGTCAGTTGTGGTGTCTATGCCGCTCGCCACGTAAGACACACTACCCAGCAGATGGGTTGAGAGGTTCGGTGCCCAGTACAGCATTCCGCCATCTGTTGATTTGACGAACACTGTTGGATGGTCAAGGTGCGATAGCGCGTTGACTTCTTCTATTGTATCCACCGCATAAGTCATTGCATAGTCTCCATAAAAAAGGCCGCCCGGAGGCGGCCATTGGCTTGGTTGAAAATGAAAAGGCCGCCTAGAGGCGGCCTGGTGATGTCCGTGAGCAGTGCAGCCATCAGGGCCGCACTCACCTGAAGTCAGGCCGCCAGAGGCTCCATTACTGCCCGAAAGCGCAATATCGCGTGGTGCAGCATCAGGTCTTCGTCGTAGCGCGCTTCGCCAAACTCATAGGTCAGGTTGACGAGTGCATAGCCGCCTTCCAGCGTCAGCGTCTCGGTCGACATCAGTGGGCGCACCAGTTCCATGATCTCGACCGCCTCGGTTTTGCCATGCGCCTTCGACCAGATATGCACGGTGAACAATTGCTCGGTGCCGATCTCGGTGCCTGTGCTCCAGTCAAACATGCTGGTGCGGCCAAAGGTGATGTAGGGAAACACCGCGTTCGGCGGCGTTGCATCATAGATCTTCGCGCCGCCCAGCATCGCCACTACGCCGGCGTCTGTCTTCAATGCACGGTGGATGGCCCGTTGCAGCTCAATTGCTGGCGACGTCATGTCCTCGTGTCCCCCTGGTCTCGCCGGTTTCAGCTTTCGATTTCGGTCTGTCACGCGGCTTGACCTTCCTGCCGCGGCGCACCCGAATCTCGGCCTCCTCGGCAGCGGCATAACCCCTATACCGCAGAGCCGTTACGAGACCGTCAAGAGTGATGGCAATGCTGACCTTCATGTCAACGCCCCTGTTCGCGTGCCCGGATCACCAGAAAGCGCCCCGTCTCGTCGGGATCATGCACGGTGAGGATCATGAACGCGCGCGCATCGCGTATCAGCCGCATGCCGCTGGCGATGTCGTCGCGGTATCTGATCGTGATCTGGTGCGTCACGTCTTCAAGCGTCTGGCCAGCACCATAGCGATCCCGCGCCAAGGCCGGTTCGACTGCTGCAAACAGCCCGGCGACAAATATCCAGTTTTCGGTAAAGCCTCCTGCCTCGTCGGGAATTTGCAACGCCTGTTCCAGCACCAGCCTGACCCTCAAGGCTCCCGGCCTGTTCGGCTTGGTCATCACAGCCTCCCCAGCCGGTAACCGGCGATCAGCCTGTCAAATCCTGCCGGGTGCGACACCGGCTGATCCTCGCCGCGATAGACGGCACGAAACTCGAACCAGTGCGCCACCAGCACAAGGATCGCCCGTTTCAGCAGGTCCGGCACGTCCGTCCCCGCCTCGCCAAATCCGGCCTCGAAATCGATCTCTATGCCGTTCATCCGGCGCATCTGTCCGCCCGGCAATTCGATGTGCAGCCGCGCCGGCCTGCTCACCAGATCGGCGCTCCAGCGCGCCGGGTCGATCAGGCTGGCCGCGCCATCGCTGTCATAGATTGTCACAGCCTGCACTTCGCGCACTGGATGCCGGCGCAGCAGCACCGTTCCGCCATCCGGCAGCCTGTCCAGCGCCAGCCGCCAGGACTGCGCCATCAGCGCCATGCCGGTCTGGGCTTCCACCTCTGCGGTCGCCGCCCGGATCAGGCCTGCAATCAGCGCATCCTCTGCGTCGTGCTCGACGCGCAATTGCGCCTTGGCTTCGGCCACAGTCACCGGATCGGCGACCGGGTCCACCGTTCGAAAAAGCGTCATGTCGCCTCGTATCTGTAGGAGAAAAGGAAGCGGCCCCGGCCGGGAGGGGCGTTGCCGGGGCCGCGTGCAGCCGCATCAAGACTGACGCGACCGCATTTGATCGCCAGCCTTATACGGCGTAGCGAACCAGCTTGATGGCGCCAAAGTCCTGCACGCCGCCGCCCACGCGCTTGGTCGTGTAGAACAGCACATAGGGTTTTGCAGAATACGGGTCGCGCAGCACGCGCACTCCGGTGCGGTCGACCACCAGATAGCCGCGGCCAAAGTCGCCAAATGCAATCGGCGTCGCGTCAGCCGCCGGATCGGGCATGTCCTCGGCCTCGACCAGCGGGAAACCCATCAGCATGGCGCGGCCACCCGGCTGTGCCGGCGGCTGCCACAGATAGTTGCCGTCGGCGTCCTTCAGCTTGCGGATCGAGGCCTGCACCTTGCGGTTCATCACCCAGGTCGCATTCTGGCGGTACCCGGCCTTCAGCGCATAGATCGTGTCGATCAGCACGTCAGACGCGTTGCTTACCGGCAGGCTGCCCGACACGCCGGTATTGATCGCGCCCAGGTTGTTCCAGGCCCAGGCGCTTTCATCCACCACCGGATAGTCAAGGAAACCGCGCGGCTTGCCCGCACCATCGCCGGCCACAAACGCCGCGCCTTCCTGCTCGGCAAACGCTGCTTCCACTTCGCCGGCAATCCACTGGTCGAGATCAACCACGCTGTCTTCCAGCAGCGAAGCGGTCGCCGCCGGCATTGCGTAGAGTTCCATTGCCGGGAACAGCAGTTCCGACAGGTTTGACGTCGCCGTCTGCGGGCGCGCATCGGTCTCGCCCACCCAGCCAGCTGCCGGGCCGGTCAGCTGGAACGGCTTTTTCAGCACCGCAGTCGACATCTGACGCACACTTGCAATCGAGCGGATAGGCGACAGTGCCGACAGGCGTTTTCCAATCGCAGCCTCCGTCTCCGACGGCACCAGATAGCCGCCATCAGGCGCCGAGCCATAGGACATCGCTTTCTGGTCAATCGCCAGCAGCGCACGGTCGTCGCCGCGGCGCACATAGGCCTCAAACGCCTCCTTGTGCTCGCTGCCGCCAAAGCCGCCCGGTTCGCGGTCAAGTGCGGGCCGCGCCTTCTTCAGCGCCAGCCGGTCCAGCGCCATTTTCTGCTCGTCGAGCGAGCGCGAGATGCGGTCCACCTTTTCGGCCGTCACCACGTCTTCGCCAAAGCGCCGTTCGATATCGGCCAAGCGTTCGTCATTGGCTTCGCGAAACGCCTCGAACGAGTGCATGAACTCGCCAAACGCTTCGTTCAGCTCGCCGCCTGCGCCCTTGGTTTCGGGCGCTCCCGCCGCGTTTCCATTCATGTTCTGATCCATCATTTGTCCTTCATCATCATGGCTGCGCGCCGCACGCGTTCGGCCAGCAACCGCACGCGACGCGAGCCGGCTGCCGTCGCTCCAGCTGGAGCAATTCCCTTCACCCGCGCCACGCGCGCTTCGGGAAGCATCGGAAAGGTGACAATCGAGATCTCCCAGAGATCCGCCTCAAAAATCAGCCGCACGCCGGTGGCTGCATTCTTTCGCGCCCGCACCGTCTTGAAGCCGATTGACAAGCCGTCGATTGCGCCTGCCCGCATCAGCTTCAGCAGTTCCTGCGATTTCGCCACGCCCGGCGTCAGCTGGCCACGCACGAACAGGCCGCGCCCGTCTTCACGGATCTCAAGCCAGCGCCCCACCGGCTGGTTGGGGTCATGCTGGAACAGCATCCTCACGTTCAGCGCCGGCCGCTGCTTCAGCGAGCGCACAAACGCGCCCGGCTCCACCGCATCCTTCGAGAGGTCGACCTTGCCGAACAGGCTGGCATAGCCGGTGAACACGCCGTCTTCATCAAGACGCGTCAGGTCGACGCCGGCGAACTTGCGTTCGACGCGCGACAGGCTTCCGCCTGAAATCATGGTCAATTGTCCTTCTTGGTTTCCTCGCCGCGCGACAGCGCGCGGATGACAAATCCGACCGCCCACCAGGCCGCCAGGCTGGCCGCAGCCGAACCCATCAAGGTGACCTCGATCTGGTGCAGGTCATTGGTGATCTGCAGTTCCTTGGCGATCTTCACGCCCGCCGCGCCGCCAAAGATCAGGCCGCACACCAGCCCGACCGCAAAGCGGATCGCGGCCTCGCGCCTGCCCCTGGGCAGAATATAGGCGAGCGAAATCGCGGAGCCGGCCACAGCGCCCGCCCCTTTGGCGACCCATAGCCAGGCCGCCTCGGTGATGTCGTGCATGGTCTGGTTCCGGGTTCAAATGCCGGTTGGCGTCAATCGGCCATTGATAGCGCGATATCTTGTGTCGGTATGATCAGCTTTAGCGGGCTGATCTTGGTGGGCTCAAACCCGAACTTCAGATAGAATCTTGCCGCATCCTCATCGAGCGCATCGACCACAACTGCCCTAAAGGCGACAGCCTGCGATGCGGATGCAGCCATCCTTAGTGCACTGGCAAGCAGCGTGGATCCGACGCCGCGTCCATGCAGTTCCTCGTGCACGGCGAACCGAGCCAGAAGAGCAATTGGTATTTCCGCGGGCGCACCGTGAGGAGCGACAATCTTTGGTGTGTCCTTGCGCAACATCATTCCAGCGCAGAGGGCATAGTAGGCCTTGACCCTGTTGTCCTTGTCTCGGACGACGAAAGTACGCGTATAGTTCGATTTTTGGTTGTGTAGAGCCATATCGGACAACCACCCATCCAAGCTTGGTCGCCCTGAATTGAATTCAGTGAAATCGTGGCCTTCCGCAAGCGGTTCCGGCGCAAACAGGCCTAGTTCTCGGAAGTCGCCCACTTGTTCTCGGTCTTCATGAGCGCCGCAAGTTTCGGGTTCGCCTTGGCGGGCCGCGATACCTGCTTCAAGACGTCGTCGAAAATTTCGGCGTCAAGATACAGGAAACGCTGGTCCATAAGTGCCTTCTGAGCACTGAACATAGCTGCCTCCAGGACAAAACTCGAAAGACTCTTGCCGCAGCTTTCAGCGGCGCGCTTGATTAGATCAAGCTCGTCCTCCGCCACACGGACATTCATGTTGTCTTTCTTCAACGCAGACACAGCAGCACCTTTTCAGGGGAGCAATTACTCCCGCTTGTGCAGCCCATATAGCCAATAGCCACACAGGATGCAACATTCGTGTTGACATTGTTATTACGGAAAATGTATTAACAATGTACGCACAATCGACAAGGTGATTCATTCGATGTCCAACTTCCTACATGCCCGAGAGCACCTATCAGGCGGCGACGTTGTCGTTGTCGAATGCTCCCACCAGTGTAACGTTCTCGTCATGGACGACGCCAATTTTCAACGCTACCGACGGCAAGAACAATTCCGATATTTTGGAGGCTTCTTTCGGCAGCTTCCTGCTAGAATTTCTGTCCCCCATAGCGGGAACTGGAACACGGTGATCGACCTTGGCGGCGGTCGTGCATCCATCCGTCACAGTATCAGCTACCTGAAGAAAGCAGCCTAGTTCCGCTTGCGCGTGGCACAATGCTTCGGTCAAAGCCTTGCATATATTCGCCAAAGTTCCGTCGGACCGAAAAACCTGACTAGTCATCCCAGACGGATGGCTAGTCAGGCAGTCACGAAACCAAACATCGTTGCCATTTAGCAAAATCGTGACACGCACTGGTCCGGACAGCATTTTGTATTCACTCGCCCCGCGGGCCGTACCCCACCGCCTCGCGCTTTTCGTCGTCGGTCAGGAAGTCCGCGTCGCCGACCTTGCGCCACACCACAGCGCGATCCTCCGCCATCGCGTCCACCTGGTCGGTGTCGCAGACAAACCGCAGGTCCTCGCCAAAGCGCACCGACAGCCAGCCAGCCATGTCGGCCGCCACGCGTTCGGCCAGCGGCAGAACGTTCAGCCGCCAGAAGGCGCGGTTGGCCTCCTTGTAATTTGCATAGGTGTTGTCGCCGGGAATGCCGAGCAGCATCGGCGGCACACCAAAGGCCATGGCAATATCGCGCGCCGCCGAATTCTTTGCGTCGATGAAATCCATGTCCCTTGGCGTCAGGCCCATCGTCTTCCAGTCCAGCCCGCCATCAAGCACGAGCGGCCGCCCTGCTCGGATGGCGCCCGAATATCCCTGTTCGAGCTCGCCCTTCAGACGCTCATACTGTTCGTCGGACAGACTGCCGCCGTCCCGCGGCGCATAGACCAGCGCCCCCGACGGCCGCGCCGAATTGTCCAGCAGCGCCTTGTTCCAGCGGCAGGCCGCATTGTGGATGTCGATCGCCATCGCAGCCGTCTTGAGCGGGGCGTGGCCGTAGTGATCGTCGAGCGGGTCAAACAGCGACAGATGCAGCGCCATTGCATCGTCGCCCAGCGCAATTCGCCGCCGCGCGCTGCCGGTCTGGTAGTCCAGCGCGCGCGGCCAGCCATCGGCGCCTGCCACCACGCTCACGCGGTCTGGCCGCAGCACATGCAGTTCGCGCGCGCCCCCGGCCTGCGTCATCTCCACATAGGCGTCGCCCGCCAGCACCAGATGCGACACGAGCATCTCCAGGAACACAGAGCGCAGCTGGCGCGGGTTCGGATTGTTCAGCAGCGCCAGCGCCGGGTGATCCACCAGCTGCCGGTCGCCGCGAAACAGAAGCCAGGGCATCGACGCCGCACCATGAGCGATCAGCCGCACGCAGCGGAACACCACCGGGTTGCGGCCATAGCCTTCACGCGCCAGCGGCGCATAACCGGCCCGCGTCCACCCCGCCTCGCCCTGCAAATGCAGCGCGACAAAGCCGTAACCTGCCTCCTTCTTCTCCATCCCAACCCTGTCCTGCGCGCGCGGCAAGGCCGCCGGACGCGCCTTGCGCAACCAGTCAAACATCGTCAATCTCCCAAAAATTCCTGTTACGGCGACAGCACCCGCGGCTCGCCTCGACTGCCCAGCATCAGCTCGGTCAGCGCCCACACCAGCGCGTCCACCCGGTCCGGCGAGCGCCCGCCCGACAGGCCGTCGCGGCCAAAGTCGCACATCTCGTCCTCAAGCTCGGCAAAGCGCGTTGCGTGGCGCACCCGCTCCTGCTCGTAGAGCAGCGCCACCGGCTCGGCGCGCAGCCATTTGGACCTGCTCGCCCGCACGGCGCGCACCGGCACCGTGTCATCCACCTGCCGCAACACCGCCGCCACCATCTCGCCGCCCTGATTGGTCTCGGCGACAATGCAATCGGCATCAAGCCGGTGGTAAAGCGCCACCGCCCGCCGCGCCCACGCCACCGGCGTCAGCCCGCGCGCGGTCTCATCGGCCAGCACCACGCCCTTGCCGTCATCCAGCCTGCCCACCGCAACAATTCCGCAGGCGTCCGACCGCTCACCCGAACCCGCCGGCGGGTCCACCGCCACCACGATGCGCCGCAGCCCGCCCGTCACCGGCCCGGTCAAGGCCTCGATCCTGTCGCGCTTCCACAGCGCGTCCTCGCGGTCCTCGACCATCTCGCCTTCCAGCTCCTGCCGCCCCAGCCGCGTATCGCCATAGCGCGCCTCCACCGCCTTCAGAAACGGCGCGGCCAGATTGCCGGCATTGTCGCGCGTCGCCATGCACGACACATACACATCCGGATCCGCCAGCAGCTGCTTCAGCAGCTTTTGCGGCCTCGGCGTTGTCGTAAACATCTGCTGCGGCCGCGCCCCCAGCCGCAGGCCAAACTGCAGCATGTCAAACGCCGCCATCTGGTTTTTCCACTTCGCCAGTTCGTCACACCAGGCGGCGTCAAATTGCGGCCCGCGCAAACTGTCGGGGTCTTCGGATGAAAACATCTGCGCCACCGCGCCATTGTCCCACACCAGCCGCCGCCTGCTTGCCTCAAACACCGGCGCAGACCCGTCCGGCGACAGCGCCCTGATTCCCGACGGCCCCTCGATCATCACCTCGCGCACGTCGGCCAGCGTCTCGCCCACCAGCGCGATGCGCCCATATCTTTGCCGCGCATAGGGGCTCAGGCCATGCACCAGCCCGATCACAAAATGCGACCCCGCAAAGGTCTTTCCCGCGCCGCGCCCGCCCATCACCAGCCAGCGGTCGGGCGCATTTTCGGCCAGCCGCCACAGCGGATAATGTTGCGGGTGAACTGTTCCGAACGCACCCGCCAGCGCCTGTTCAAACGGCCGGCCGCCCTGCCTTTTCTTGGCAAAGCCGCTTCGCCTCTGCCTGCGCGAGATCAATGATCCGCGTGTCGATGTCGCGGAGCAGTCCGGCGAGTTCGTCATCGCTCTTTTTCCTCTCTTCAATGCGCCGTTCCTGCGCCACGGCTTCCCAGCGTTCCATCATGCGCGACATCGCCACCAGCCCGTCGATCTGGCCCTTGTCGAGCCGCCCGCCGCGCCGGTCGGCACGGTCCATCAGCCCAAGGATCTGGCGCGCCACAAACCGCGAGGCCCGCGCCATCATCTCGACAGCATCCGGCACGTCCTCCACCGCAATCTCCGCGCCGCCGGGCAGCGCCCCGGCAGCTGGCATATCACCCGGTTGTCCTGCATCGCACGCTGCGTCTCCGGCAGTTACGCCGACGGCCGCGCCCACAAGACCCTCATCGTGAGGCCAGGGCTCCAGCCCTTCTTCCCCACGATAGCTGGCCGACAATTCAACCGCCTCGCGGTGCAGAGCCAGCACTTCCTGGCGGCGATAGTCGACCATGATCCAGCCTTCGCGCGCGGCATGGGCGTGCAGCGACCCGACATCGACGCCGAGTGCCGCAGCCACCCGTACGCGTGTCGCTGGCCGGCCTTCGCTCAGCTCACGGGCGATGGCCCATTGCGCCGCGGTCACGGGCCGGCGCCGGCTCGAGCCCGGCCCGTCATCCAGTCCGTCCATCAGATTTCTCGCTTGTTTGGAAAAATTCGCCGCCGCTGTCGAACCCTGTCCCGGGTCCCGGTCCTGTGCGGACACAACTTTGACGATGACCAGAACCTATCAGAGCACCGTCACGGTGTCAAGGACTATTTTCCTATTATTTTGATCAGCTCAGATTTCGGCAAACACGCCCGGGTCAACTGTCACTTCGGGCACCATCTTGACGCTGACGCCTATTTTCAGGTCGCGCAGCAGCTCACACAAGGCATCGCCGTCGATCAGGTCGATAGCGGGCGCGCCGTCACGCGTCGCCTCCTTGCGCGCCTCGGCGGTAAAATTTCCGGTCGTCATGATCAGGCCCTTGTCGGCCCGGCCAACCATCGCGCCACGAAAATCGCGGACAACCGAAGACCCGACAGAGCCTTGCCAGCGCTTGCACTGGAAGCGGACGTGAAATGACAGGAGATTGACGCGCAGCACGCCGGTTCCGTCGATTCCCTGGTCGCTGCTTCGTCCTGTCACTTCGACTTTCGTAAAGCCGCTTTCACGCAGAATCCGCTGACACAGCCGCTCAAAAGCGTCAGGCTTTATTGAAATCAGCACCGCCAGCAATTCCTCGCGCCAATCCTTTGGCGCCGCTGCCTCGGCCTCTCCAGCGGGCGCGTCAAAGTCATCAGCCTTGTCATTCACCTTTCGCGCGGCAGCTCGCGCCTTCACCAGTTCCGCATCGGCGCGCCGGACAAATCGCACCACCTCCTCTTCAGGCGCGGTCAGCATGGCGCGCCCTTCACTGGTCAGCGCCCACACGCCGCGTTCGCTGTTTTCCGTCAGCCCGGCGTTCTTCAGCCAGCTGCGCGCCCAGCCGGTGCGATGGTCGAACTTGCTCATCGGCCCGTCATTCAGCGGCACGGCCAGAACCTCTTCAGAAAGACCCATGATCTGCCCGACACGATCATTGATCTCGTCGTTCGTCGCTGACCCGCCAAGCGAATCCAGCGCCTTGATAACCGGCATGAATAATTCCGGAACTTTTGGAACCTGGATTGTCATCAATCACCTCGGCAGGAAATAGCGCGTTTCGCCGTCCAGCTGGCCTGTGCGCGCCACGCCGGTGGCCACCAGCGTGTCAAGCACCTGCGCCACGCGGTCTTAGCGCTGCGGCGACATGCGGCCATCAAACCAAATGCAGACTGCACAACCAAGAAACATGGAACATGCCGACAGTTAACTCCTTAGACAAATCATTTGAGATGCAGCACAACTGTCTCATTGTGCTTGTACATCTGCCTCAAATGTTGATGCTTAATACGGAATTGACTTCGGCGCTTCATCACGGACCGCCCGTTATTTTCGATCTCGATTTTCAATGCCGGATCGTAGTAGACTAACCCACTCGCGACCGCCTTCATGAAAAAGGTCAGGTCTGTGTCTTCGCACAACAGAATCCGAGGCCCAAAACGGTACTCTGGTGGGGGCGTCTGGTACAATGAAGGCACGTAAGCTGCTTGCGCATGTTTGCGGCTCCAATGGCCTATGATGCCTGGGAACCGCCAAAGGGCAGCAATTTCCCCCTGCCTGTCGACCAGTGCGATTCCGCCTTCCATATCCGTGATCTTGTTTGTTGCCTGATCAAACCCGATTGTAGTCAATTGAAGACCGGTATCGTGATGAAATGGCTTACCAAAAGCATACACCCCGCCGAAGTTGATCCTTCCTGCTTTGCCACTCTTGTCAGGGTAGCCAAACCTCCTGACGAACGATTCTGCTCCTGAATCGCGATAGTACCCTCCTGTCGGTTCAGGCGTCATCAATGTCACAACACTTGTTGGCCTGAAACTCACAAAATCATTGACGGCATACTGCTTTATCTCCCAGCCAAGATAGTCGGGATCTGCATAGCCGTTTGGCATGATCCCCAACTCTGCTTCCAGCGTATAACCGCCGCCGTTTCGTGCGGCGTATGTGCGGGGGATTCCATCAGCCCCAAGTTTCTGCGATGGTATCCAGAGCTTTCGATAAATTACGCCAAGCGCCGTCAGTAATTGCTGTTTGGAATTGCCCTCGTTGGCTCCATTTGGAACTTCCAAGAAGACTCCCGTGACACTCTGGTTGCCCAGGTTCTGGATCTCACTGGCGAGAGGACTAGCGGCCGGGACCGCGTGACCTAGCACTGTCCCATCTTTAGTGATGCCCAGAAAAATTACTCGGCCAACGTCCCGCACTCGCATCACGTCTGCTGGTAAAGATCTCGCACCATTCAACTTTGCGCCCTTCAGAAATCCTGACATTCGGACTTCCGGATATTTCGGATACAGGATCAATTGGGCATTTGGTGCCTCAATGCGCCCCTCCTCATCAATCCACCAGAACCGGATCGGGGCTTTTGCCCTGTCACGAACGCTTCCGGCGATATCCGAGGTATCTGTCTCTATTTCACCGTGAGGTATGATGTTGAGTGCCGAAAAATCGCCACCCAGATAGACTTGGTTCTTGCTATTGTCATTTGGTGCCAATTTTTTGGCGTAAATTCGAACTGAACCGTTCTGCCGGAATAGACCGACAAGAGCATCAAGAGTTTCGATCAATGGTCAAACCTCTGATCTCGAGTTGCGCTCTATTTCCACGCAGCCACTCAGAAATTACTGCAACCAAGGCATCGCCTGACAACCGATACTTTCCCTTCATTGCACACTCCCAAACGTAACAAATTCTCCATCCGCCCATTGCAAGTGTAACAGCAGAACTTCGATCAATCGCTCTGTTTCGCGCAATCTTCGTCGTCCAGAATTCGGTTCGCGTTGAAGGCAACTTGAACAAATGGCAGTCATGGCCATGCCAAAAGCAGCCGTGGACAAAAATCACTGCCCTATGCTGACGAAAAACCAGATCCGGCGATCCAGGCAAGCTCCGGTCATGCAGTCGAAACCGAAAGCCTGCCTTGTGCAGCCCTGACCTGACAATCAATTCAGGCTTGGTGTCCTTACCCCGAATGCCGGCCATCATCCGGCTGCGAACTTCCGGCGCGACGACATCCGCCATCAGGCAGCGACCCGCCTTCCGTCCGGCCTCAAAATTGTCGGCACCACCCTCGACGGGTTTTCAGGCGCACTCACTGCAATAGCAGTTCGCAAGTACGGTTCAACGGACTTGGCAATAAATTCTACCACCGGAACAACAACCGCATTGCCAAACTGCCGATAGGCTTGCGTATCTGAAACTTCGATGCGCCACCGCCTGTCACCCCGATCAAATCCCATAAGTCGCGCGCACTCGATCGGTGTGAGGCGGCGAGGCCGCTTCCCCGGCTGATCGATCAAAACTTCAGACCCGTCCTTAAAATATCGGGCCGACAATGTTCGCGCCACGTCGTCAGGACCAAAGAGGCTGTAGCCGAAACCATTCCCCTTCGACTGATGTTTCGCCTTGTAGGCCTGAAGATATTTCCACAAATGCTCGGTCAGGGTGTATTTTGCATCGACCTCCTCGTGAGGGTCTAGAATATCCCGCAGCTTCGGTCCGGCTTCCTTGGCCGGTAGTTCCAGCGCATCAAAATCAAATTCTGTCGGCTCACGGAAACCGACAACGAAAATGCGCTCGCGGCGCTGCGGCACCCAAGGCTCTGAGCTGATAATTCTCGACTGGACGTGATAGCCAAGCTCATTTTCGAGCACATTCATGATCGTTCTGAACGTGTCGCCGCCGTTGTGCGATTTGAGGTTCTTTACATTTTCAAGAACAAACACCGCAGGACGATGATGCGCGATGATCTGCGCCGTATCGTAGAAAAGCGTCCCCTGCGTATCGCACAAGAAACCGTGTGGCCGTTTGAGCGAATTCTTCTTGGATACACCGGCAATCGAGAAAGGCTGACACGGAAATCCCGCCAGCAAGACATCGTGCTCAGGCACCATTTCCGGATTGGCCGAAAACACGCGCACATCCCCGCCAATCTCGTGATTGTCCCTGAAATTCAGCGCATAGCTTTTACGTGCGTTCTGGTCCCATTCGGACGTGAACACACAGCGACCGCCAATCGATTCAAATCCCAGACGAAGCCCGCCAATTCCTGCAAACAGATCAATGAACCGGAACGGTGCAGCTTCTGCTGGCCGCGTCACAGGCTTCGCACCTGCGGCGAGCAAACCTTTCAAGACACGAATGTCACGAGGGCGGGCGCTGGTTTGCCCGGTTTCGTATCGACGAACAGTCCTGGAAGACACTCCAAGCTCTCCTGCCAGTTCCTCGTGCGTCAACCCACTCTGGAGAAACAGCTTGCTGAACTCGGACATGTTACCTCGAATCAAGGACCGGGATGCTTTTAGGCATTATGTCATAATTTGACCCCGAGGCAAGGAATGTTCACTGTATGTTCTGCATTTGCCAGATCAGCCTTGAGCACGACCCCCGTCTAGCTCGATTCTCCTTGCATCCCCCCCCGCCTTAACCCTGCCCTGCCATTTTCCTTGCCGAGTGGCCCAAAATCGCACACAACCGGACTGCCCTGAATTCGCCGCGCTTCAAAGCGCATATGAAAACAGAACAGACCCGGGCGGGCGGCAGTGCAAAACGACGACGACAACAAGCCACGGCGCAGACGCGGCCCCCGCGCGACACGGGCGCTGGCTGTCGACGCCTGGATTGATTCCACCCTCTATGACGCCGGCTTCAAGCTGCGCGAGTGGTGGGAGGCCGTCACCATCTTTTTCCGCCGGTTCCGGGTCGCCGGCTGGCGGCGCGGGCTGGTCGAGCTCCTCTCCGAAGGGTTTACGCTCGGCACGGTCGGCTCGATCCTGCTGCTGGCGCTCGCCGTCCCCGCCTTCAAGGAAACTTCTAAGGACTGGCGGGCGCAGGCCGAATATGCCGTCACCTTCCTTGACCGCTATGGCAACGAGATCGGCCAGCGCGGCATTTTGCAGCTCGGCTCCGTGCCGGTCGACGAGATGCCCGACCATGTGATCAAGGCGGTGCTCGCCACCGAGGACCGGCGCTTCTTCGACCATTACGGCATCGACTTTTTTGGCCTGATGCGCGCCATGAGCGAGAACGTGCGCGCCAATTCGGTCGTCCAGGGCGGCTCGACCCTGACCCAGCAGCTGGCCAAGAACCTGTTCCTGTCGAACGAGCGCACCATCTCCCGCAAGGTCAAAGAGGCGTTCCTGTCGGTCTGGCTCGAAATGAACCTGACCAAGAAGGAGATCCTGCAACTCTATCTCGACCGCGCTTACATGGGTGGCGGCACGTTTGGCATTACCGCCGCGTCGCAGTTTTACTTCGGCAAGGAGGTCAAGGACCTCAATCTCGCCGAAGCCGCGATGCTGGCCGGCCTGTTCAAGGCGCCGGCCAAATATGCGCCGCATGTCAACCTGCCCGCGGCGCGTGCGCGCGCCAATACGGTGCTTGGCGCGATGGTCGAGTCTGGCTTCATGACCGAGGGCCAGGTGATCGGCGCGCGGCGCAATCCCGCCACCCCGGTCGACCGGGGCAATACCCAGCAGGCCGACTATTTCCTCGACTGGGCGTTTGACGAGGTCAAGCGGTTGGCCGGCAACCAGCCGGTGCACACATTGGTGGCGCGCACCACGCTCGACACCGGGTTGCAGCGCGCCGCTGAAGAAGCGCTCGAGTTCAACCTGCGCCAGCACGGAAAGTCCTATGGCGTGACGCAGGGGTCGATCGTGCTGATGGAGAACAACGGCGCGGTGCGCGCCATTGTCGGCGGGCGCGACTATGGCGAGAGCCAGTTCAACCGCGCCACCCGCGCCGAGCGGCAGACCGGCTCGTCGTTCAAGCCCTATGTCTATGCGGTCGCCATGGAAAAGGGCATGACGCCGGAGACGGTGATTTCGGACGCGCCGATTTCGTGGGGCAACTGGTCGCCGAAGAATTATACGCGCGGCTATTCCGGCCGCATGACCCTGTCGACGGCGCTGATCAAGTCGATCAACACGGTGCCGGTGAGGCTCGCCAAGGAAAAGCTGACGATCGCGCCGATCAAGGCGATGGCGGAAGCCATGGGCGTCGAGTCGCCGGTGTTTTCGGACAAGACGATGGTGCTTGGCACCTCGTCGCTGACCGTCCTGGATCAGGCCACCGCCTATGAAGTCTTCGCCAATGGCGGGTATGCGGGCACACGCCACGGCATCACGCAGATCACCACGCAGTCGGGCGACGTTGTCTTTGACCAGAGCCGCGATGCGCCTCAGCCCCGCCGGGTGCTGTCGGAGAAGGCGATCCAGTCGATGAACTCGATCATGGTACAGATCCCCGAAACCGGCACCGCCCGCCGCGCTGCGCTACCGGGCATTCGCAGCGCTGGCAAGACCGGAACCACGCAGGCCTACAAAGACGCGTGGTATATTGGCTATACAGGCAATTATACGGCGGCTGTCTGGCTGGGGAATGATGATTCCACGCCAACAAAAAATATGACTGGCGGCTCGCTGCCGGCAATGACTTGGCAGCGGCTAATGGCCTATGCACATCAGAATATTGAACTGAAACCAATCCCGGGCGTCGAGCACCCGTTCGTCGAAAAACCGGCTCAGCCGGTGGCGGAGGCCAGCAAGCCAGGCACGGAAGCAAAGGCAGAGCCGGCCCCCGAGCGCCCGCGCGTGCTCAGCGCGGCCACCTCTCGGTTCCTGCTCGATTTGTCCAGGCGCCTGGCCGAAACGCCAGAACTGGCGCCCGGCAAGGATACGGAGACCCTTTCGTCGCTTTAGTTCGTCCCCGCCCGCTTGCGGCGCGAACCTCCGGCGCGCTAGGTCATCAACTCAATGCTTCGCAATGCCCTGCTTGTTCTTCTGACCCTGACGATCGCGATTGGTGGCGGCGCCGCCAGCGCGTGGTATGCGCTGGGATCTATCGGGGCGCTTGATACGATCTCGGTCGGCGGCTGGGTCGCCTATCCAGACGCCGGCACACCGCAGGCTGATCCCTATGCCAAGGCGCGTATCGCCCGTGAAGCCTCGCTGCCGCTTGGACAGGCCGAGGGCTTGCCGTTCTTTTCCTCACGCGATGCGTCTGGCGAACTTTTGCGGCGCGACTGTTCCTACCGCATTGAGGGGCAGTTTCCCCCTGCCCGTTTCTGGACGCTTCAGGTGGCGATGGCTGACAGGCTGCAGCGCGCGGTCAGCCGCGACCGGTCTCTCGGCATCAATTCCTTCGGCTTGCTGCGCGAAGACGACAATGCGGTTGCAGTCACCGCGAGCCGCTCGCCATCGCCTGGCAACTGGTTGCCGATTGCAGGCTCCGGCCCGATGACGCTGGTGCTCACGTTCTACGACACACCGGTCGCGTCAAACCAGAACATCACCGAAATTCAGCTACCACAAGTGCTGCGGATCGGCTGTGATGCTTAGACTCCTGCACGCCCTCATCCTCGGCATTGTCGGCGCCGGCATCGTGCACATCGTTGTACTGCTGCTCATCCCGCATTATTCTGAGCAAGACGCATGGACACTGATTTCAGAGGTGGGGCCAGCCTATGCAATGGTACCTTTGAAAGACTCCACGGCCGGTGAAGCGGTGCTGTCCGACGCGGACCCGATGTTCGACGTCGCGGCCTGCCGTTTCGATTTGTCTGACGGCACCGTGCACATTACCGCCGACGGCCGGGTTCCGTTCTGGTCATTGTCTGTGTTCGACCGGCGCGGCAGCAATATCTACAGCCTGAATGACCGATCCGCCGCAGACGGACAGCTTGACATTGTCATTGCGACACCGGTGCAAATACTGGAACTGCGCAAGGCGCCGCCCGAGCAATACGAGAGTTCTGTGATTATCGAGGCAGACACGCAGGAGGGCATCGCCGTGCTGCGGAGCTTTGTGCCCGATGCGACTTGGGCGCCCATCGTTGCGCGTCATCTGTCCAGCACCGGCTGCGAGTCCGCAAGCGAACGGCCAGTCCCCGAGTAATTGACGTATCAGGCGATTGGCCGCGCCAATCTCGCCTTGGATTTCTTCCTGGCCTGCACCGGCGCCGTCTCAACAGCATCACGCTCATAGCGAACGCCGGTGTAAAAATAGACCTGTGCCGTATGACCGGGCGGCAGAACCGTTGGAAGTTTGCCAGGGTCTCGCTGGAATGCCAAAATCGTCGCCATGTCATTGCCTTTCGCCGTCGGTTTCAAAGCGACCAGTTACGTCAGATCAGGAAAAGCCAAACGTAGTTAACAGTTGGTTACATCGGCTGTTTTTTGTTGTGGTTGGGTAAATTTTTCGTTCAAGATCCAGCATATGCGATGGTTAACGCGCGTCTTAAGACTTGGGTTAACGGGGCGCTAACAAATTTGTTCTAAATTGATAAGCGGTCGGGAAAGGGCATGTTGCGCTGCAGCGCGCCACGGTTTCGGCCAAGAGTCCGGCGTAGTTGTTCCTGTGTTCAAATCAGATTTCACCCACATCGAAACGCGAAGCGACCCCCACAAAGCTGACAGGCTTTTCCGTGCGGCCGTGTCTGCATTCTGCTCACTCAGTCATCCGAGCCGTGAGGCAATAGCCCAGCTCGACGATCTGACCCTGCCTCTCTACGACGCCGTCAGCCCCGAGGCACTTCGCTTTGCATCGGCAGCACTGTCAGAATGCAAGCGCGCCCCGGCCGGCCTTGTTCGCCGGCTTGCGCTCGAAGAAATCCATATCGCTGCGCCAATGCTGATGCGTTCCGAGGTGTTGAGCGAAGCCGATCTGATGTCAGTTGTCACGCGCAAGGGAGCGGCTCATGCGCGCGCCATTGCCATCCGCGCAAAACTGACCGAACCAATGCGCAAACTGCTCGGCCGGGCCGTCACCTACCCGCGCAAGCCCGAAGACCTGCAGGCCGAAGCGCCAGAAACCGCGCCCCTGCCACCCGAGACGTTACACCCGATCCATCATCGGCCAGGAAGTGCCGCCGAGGCGGTTCGCGAGAAGCTTCGCGCCATGATGGCCGCAAATGCTGAAGTGCTCGAAGACACAGCAATCCCGAAAGCAGTAGTCCCGGCTCGTGACGGCAAGGCGTTCGTGCGTCTGCGCGAAGCGGCCTTCACCGGTTCGCCGCCACGTATGCGCACCGCTCTCGCCTCAGTATTGGATATCGGTTTTGCCCAGACGGCCGACCTCGTGCGTCCTGAACAAGACCATCGTCTTGTTGCGGCCCTCAAGGCAGCAGACCTCAATTCAGAGCAGGCGTTCCTGGTCTACTCGATGATGTTTCCGGGCAAGCTCCGCGACGAGAACTCGGTGCGCGACTTCGTCACCAGCTTCGAGGCAATGGAGCGCGAGACCGCGCTTGACCAGATCCGCCGGCTGCGGCTCGAATCAATCTCGGCGGCGCTGCGCCCTGCCCGCACCGGATTTGAACCGCCAAAACCGGCGAAGATCCTCAAGGCGTCATAATCGGGAACAGGTCGGCCAGAGTGTTTGCCGGCTCGATTTCCACCAGCCAGAGGTCAGGATCGAACTTTTGTTCGCGGACGAGTCTTTCGTCAATCCTGGTTTGATCTCCAGTCTCGATCAGCAGGACAAATATCCTGTCGTCTGGCCGGGCGCTATCATAGCCGGTCTGTGGCGCCGGCCCATAGAGGCGCGCGGTTCCAAACCTGTCCCGCGCCACGACAAAAACGGCGCCAGCGCTATCGCTGCCGCGGTGCACGACAGCCGCAAAGCCGCCTTCCTTGAAAACACGTCTGGTCAGGGCAGAGACCCATAGATCCGTTGTGACACGCATCGGCCAGACCTGCCCGCACCAACCTAGTTCGTCAAGCCGATTTCGCTCATCTTGGCGACCACGGCGGCATCTGGTTCGCCGGTAACCGGGAGGCCAAACAGGCCCTGGAACTCACGGATGGCGGCGCGTGTTTTCGAACCGACAACGCCATCGATTTCGACCGTGTCATGCCCGAACGCCCGCAGGCCGGCCTGTACCTTTTCGACGTCAACCTTTGCCGGCGGCGCGGCTGGCCGGTTAGATGAAACCGGTTCGGGATCAACGTCTCCTGGCGAGGCAGAGGCATTTTGCTGCGGCCGCAACGTGTCGATAAGTTGCTGGTCAATCACGCCGTTTGGCACAAGACCCATTAGTTTCTGATAGGTCTCGACCGCTTTTCGGGTTTGCGGGCCGGTCAAGCCATCTACCGTTCCGTCATAGAGGCCAAGCTCCCGCAACATTTGTTGCGCCTGCTGGACCACCGGATCGGCCACCCGGTGAAGCGGCACGTTGCGCGGCTGAACAGCATCCTCGACAGGCGCCGGGGGAGCCGCAAAATGTGACATCTCACGTGTAATGAAAAAGGCGCTCTCATGCGGCTGAGCCTGATTCCACAAGGCGTTGCCGCAGATGTAGAACAGTGTGACCGCAAATGCTGTCGACGATCCTACAACGACCGGGTTGCGGATGATCGCAGCGCCAGTTGCAACAGCGGCATCGCGCAGAAACGCCGAGACGGGGCTGTCATCGTCAAGCCGACTTTCTGTTTTCGGCATAATCGTAGCCCCCTTCTTCCACCATCTTGTCTTCGCCTGACGCGACCGCTGGTCCCTTCAGCGGAAGTTTCACCGTTACCGTTGTGCCCGCACCCGGTGCGCTGGCAATTGTCATTGCGCCGTCGTGCAGCGCGACCAGGCCCTTGGCGATTGACAGACCAAGGCCAACGCCGTCCTGTTCACGCGCATAGTCGTTGCGGAGTTGTACAAACGGCCGGCCGAGGCGCTCCAGATCGTTCTGGTCAATCCCAATACCTGTATCGCTGACCTCGGCAATCAGATGCTGCCCTGTCTGGCGCGCCGACAGGCACACCGTCCCGCCATTCGGCGTGAACTTGATTGCATTCGACATCAGGTTGATAAGCACCTGCTGCACGGCCCTGCGATCGCCATTGATTTCGCCGGTTGCCGGCAGAACCTCGTTGCGCAGCTCGATCGACTTCTCGCGCGCCTGCATCATCAGCATTTCGTGGCATGCAGACGCCGCATCGGCGAAACGGAACGGTTCACACTGGATCGAATAGGCACGAGATTCGATGCGGGAAATGTCGAGGATCGCATTGACCACAGACAGCAGATGGCGGCCGGAATCCCGGATGATACGCGTGTATTCCGCCTGGCGTGGCTCAGCAAACTCACCGGCGAGACCATAAGCCATCATATCGGAGAAGCCGATGATTGCATTGAGCGGCGTGCGCAGTTCGTGGCTGACGGTCGCCAGGAAGCGCGCCTTGGCGATCTCGCCTTCGGCCAGCTCCTCGTGCAGACCGGCAATCGTGCGCTTCAGTTCAGCGGCGGCGCTATCATCGCGCAGCACCATCAGGCCCGGCGCGCCACCGTGGATTTCAACTGCAAGCGGGCGATAGAATACATTGCCAGCTGCGTCGGCGGGCAGCCTGACCCGGATATTGCAGCGCCGAACCTCGCCTGCGCTCAGGCCTGACAGGGCGTGCATATAGGCCACGCGGTCGCCGACCTGAATGCGATCAAAAAGACCGTTGCCGAGCAGTAGTGGCGCAGCAACTGCAAACAGTTCATCGCTCCTGCCACCAACCTCGACGATGTCGCCTGCCCCCTGAAACTGAAGCACTGCGGCGTCGACAACGTCTTCCAGCGAAATGCCCTGATCGGCAGATCCTTCGATGAGAAATTTCCGAACAGCTGCGATGATCCGCGGCGCAGAAGCTAGTCCATAGAGAGCCGGAATCAGCCAGTGCCACGCGATGAAGCCCGTTGCAGGCAGGCTGGCAGCCATCTGAATCAGTGGAATTGTTGCCAACACGGCGACTGTTGCGCCTGCGCCCAGAACGACCGCGCGCTTCGTGCGCATGATCCACCAGGCTTCAGGCGCAATCGCCAGCGCCAGCAGCATGACAGGCGATGCGTAGCCGCCGCTTGCCGCGATGACCCAAGCCAACAGGGCCGATGCAACAACGAGCATAACGGGCGCGACAGAACCGATGCGCCCGGACCAGTTGACGATGGCGACCGAACTCCAGGCAGCGGCAAACGTCACGGCGAGCGTTGCAATAGAACCTTGAACCGGAAACCCGGTTGATGCGGCGGCAATCCACACCGCAGCCAATACGAATGGGCCAATCAGCAGGGAGGTGGCGAACCGCGATTGAACGGGCCGCTCCTCAACCGGCGCCCGGTCAGATACGAAGTGCTGGCCGCCGCTTTCAATGCCGGCGCCAAACCCCGCAAAACTCGATACCGCAAAACTCAACACAACTAACCTGAAAACCTGATTACGCTCGCAATAAATCGACAGTCCGAAACTGGCACCCAGCGTTTAAGGAATGAATAAAGGTGAGGCAGATTAGCCGTGCTCAACAGCCGGATCTGACCGCTTTGACCACTCGAAAGGCGACAACTGTTTGCATGGTAAATGAAGGGTTAGCCCTCACGCCGGCGAAACTACCGTAGCGGCACATCGCATGAATCCAGAAATATCATTATTTTCAGCACTTTATTTGGTTACCCAGAGATTACCGAAATCGATCGGATTTGATGCAAATTTGGTGCAAATCACACGGTGAACAGAACCTTGTACCGGTGCGAAAAATTCGACGAAACATTTCAAGCCGGCCTTTGCGGCTGATCCCTATTGTCCCGTCAGACAGGCCCGGGAAGGGCAAGGGGACAGCGATGATTGGTTTCATGGTTCGCAGCACTTTCTGGCTCTCGCTCGTTCTGCTGGCAATCCCGTTCGGCGGCACGACCGAAGATGGCCGCGAGATCGGCCCATTCGAGGCTCTGGGGGCAGCAAGCGCAGCAATCACCGATGTTTTCTCAATCTGCGACCGCCAGCCGGCCGCCTGCGAAACCGGCAAGATTGCGCTGCAGACCATCGGCGTGCGCGCTCGCGATGCTTCGAAGTTTGCCTATCAGGTTCTCGACCGCCAGCTCGACGAAACCGACCCGGCCGCCACTGGCACAGTTCGTCCATCGCAAGATGTAGATGAAACCGCAGAGACAGCCGAAGCGGCCAAATAGTATTGTGTATCAACGGTCTTGCCCGCCCCATTGTGGCCGCTGGCTGCTTTGGCCTATATGCCGGGCATGAACGCCAACGTCTCAAATCCTGCGATTGACCGTATCTTCGAAGATTTCGAGTTCCTCGACGATTGGGAAGATCGCTACAAGTATGTGATCGATCTCGGCCGGGAACTACCGCCCTTTCCCGACAAGGCGCGCACGGCGGCGAACAAGGTGCAAGGCTGCGTTAGCCAGGTCTGGCTTGAAAGCGACAAGGGCGGCGGCAACGATCCCGTAATCACCTTCACGGGCGATTCCGACGCCCATATCGTGCGCGGCCTGGTCGCGATCATACTCGCCCTGTACTCGGGGCGTCATGCCAGCGAGATCGCAACGCTTGACGCTGAAAGCGTGTTGAAGCGTCTCGGACTGGACGAACACCTGACGCCACAGCGCGCCAACGGGCTGCGTTCGATGATCGCCCGTATCCGCCGTGAGGCGGCAGAAGCGTTGACAGCCTGAGCCAGGCGGGTCTCACAGATGTGGCCGGAAGTCCGCCGTTCCCCAGGACAGGATCGGCCCGGTCCTGCGGCTCCCATTCGGGTCGTAGTGCCGCGCCAGACAACCGAGAGCCGACTTGAGGAGCAGTTTTGCTGACCTTACAGGCCAGCGCCGTTCGGCCTCTACCTGCTCGAGCCCCTTGAGAAAGCAGCAGACATCGATCAGCACGCCCGACAGCTCAGGACCAACAGCATCAATCGCCCGCTCTACCCGCTGCCGGGCGGCGATCGCACCGTCTGCAAGTTCCGACGCCGGTGCGCCGCGCCGTCCCTTGGAGATCGGTGTCTCCCAGTTTGCGCCGATACGCGGCATGATCTGACCACGCGTATAGTCTGACCGCAGCTTCTCGCCAGCGGCAAACTCCTTTTCGGTCAAAAACGCTGCGCCATTGCGATCCTTGCGGCGCATCAGTTGCGCCAGCGGCGATTCTGCGGCGTTGATGCGAACGGTGGTCCAGCCCTGAGGGCCAGCTATCGAAACCGTTTCGATCTCCCCATGTTGCTCGCGAAAAGGTTCGACCTCAGACTTCAGGCGTCTGGCCAGCGCAACACCTTCCCGCGTCAATTCGATGAGGCCTGACTTGCGCACTATCAGCCCACGCCGCGCCAGCCGGGCGAGCGCTTGCAGCGATACTTTCATAGTGCGGCCGCCATTGCTGAGCCGCAGAAATCCCGGCGACATTGCGTCGGGCGTCATGGATCCGCGAGCCAGCGCAAAAACGATGCGGCGGTCAACCGCCGCCGTTTCAAGATCATTTTTTGACATTCAGGCCTGCTCGCGCACCAGAAGCGCGGCCACCGCAATTTTCTCGACTGTCAGCACCATCCGGTCGAATTCCGGATCATCACGCATATCTTCGACCAGATGGCAGGCATGCATCACGGTGGTCCGATCACGGACAAAGCCGTAGCCAACTTCCCGCATTTTCAGCCCGAGCGACACATGGGCGACATACATCGCGATCTGCCGGACACGCGACACAGAACTGTTTGACCGGCCCCGCTCGCGCAACTCCCGGCCGCTGATCTCGAACAGCGCCGCCACAATATCAATCATGCGCTCGCATGTTTCGACCACGTGTTCCTTACGCGGCCGCCAAGGCGACACGCGCCTGCTCCGCACAAGAATCTCCGGATCTTTTTGCGCCGCTCGCTGAGCTGTCTGCACCACTGCCTGGGCTCTCCTGCATTAATAGGAATAATTTCCTATTTCACAGCAGGCAAGACAGGTGGGAATAGAATCTTGAGGATTCAGCGGATCAAAACAATCAAGGCTTTGATTTTGCACATCAAATTCGGCTCCGAACAATATGGGCGATGGATTCTGTCCACCTGCCCCGGACATGCGCGCAGTCTTCCCAGATCCAGAAAAGGCGGGAGAAGACCTGAAATGATGAAACTGCAGCTTGAAGCAGCAACCTACGGAGAACGCCAGGCCGGACAAACTGCATCGGCGGCCCAGACAGCTACATTTTTTATAATGACGGGAATTGACCTCAGCGCAGCCAGCTCAGCCCCGTCGGTGGAACGGGCACGCCTGATCTGCCGGCTGGAGCGATTATTGGAACGGGAGAGGCTAAAGGGCATGCGCGGCCATTGGTCTTACGACCTTGGCCGCCACATCGCGTTGAAACAAGCTCTCAATCGCATCGCGCAGGAGCTTGAAGCAGAACGGCACCCTGCGGTGCCGTTTCAATGATCTGACGAAGACTATCTGCGCTTGGCGCCGCGCTTGCGGCCCAGGCCCATCTTTTTTGCGAGCGCCGAGCGGGCCTCGGCATAGTTTGGAGCAACCATCGGATAGGAAGCGTCGAGGCCCCACTTTTCGCGATATTCATCGGGCGTCAGACCGTAATGCGTCATCAAATGGCGCTTGAGCGATTTGAACTTCTTCCCGTCTTCGAGGCAGATCAGATAGTCGTCATGGATCGACTTTTTCGGATTAACCGCAGGCTTCTGCTTTTCGACAACAACTGCCTCAACAGAACCGCTGACCCGCCCCAAGGCTGCATGCACCTCGGCAATCAAATTGGGCAGGTCCGTAGCGGGGACCGGATTGTTGCTGACATAGGCGGCTACAACATCAGCCGTCAGTTCAATCAGAGAGTCATTCACGCTTTGAACACCTGTCGTTTGCATGTCCATCAAACTTAGTCCCTTCTTGATGAAATCGCTTCAGCTTTGTTCAGCGATTGTCATTAGCTTTATGATCGTTTCTTCTTAGCCGGAAATTTCTTCCGGCAGTGACACGTATAAATGTGCTCACAAGTGCGACATGTCAATTCGATTGTAGAAGGCCCGATGCAATAGAGACGTCTTTTTAAGAGAATCTGACTAACAAAGCTCGATTACAAATTACGCGCGCTTGCAGATACAAAGCACAATGCAACTAAGCATGCGAACTGATACCGAATACCGGCGCAAATCGCCGACCGATTCGGTGGCAAAGGAGAACTCCGCCTTAGTGAGCCTTCCTTAGCAATCGCAGCAATTTCGTCATTGTGGCGGGTCTGGTCTCGTATGCAGCCATCGTTCAAGCGCTGAATGCCAACAAAGGGCGGCAAGCCACTCTTTTGGCAGGGCTTAATGCAACGCGCGCCGGTCCATCCGGTTTCTGGATTTCCGGCATTTCTTGAGTCGTGCCAAATCTGGCGTCGGTGATTTCGAAAAATCGACCATTGCTTTGCCATCGCCACAAATGAAATGCCATGCAACTCGATCCACCCTGTTCATTTGACTTCCATCTGGATCACTTTTCCATTTGGATAGTCTGAACACTTGCGCACCATTGCAGACGGATACTCTCTGACATTCAAAATATTTTTATCGGCCTGCCAGGACAGCAAAGGCAGACGCATGTGCAGGACGTAACTGAACTTCAGGCATGATCACAAACGAAGCCAGCAGCAAAACCAACAACGCGTTCATCTTTTCATCCAGGCGAGAGTTGATTTCACACTCCACCACGCCCAGATGCGATATCACGCCCGAACCGGCCCTGAGACGCCGATTCATCTGCGATCCAAGCCGGCCAGAAGGATATTTCCCATGATTGCGTCGACCCCGTCATTTCCTGAAGTCAGGCCACCGGAGACGGTGAAGGAAGCGCATGTCGACGTGCAGCATGGTATCAGCCGGACTGACGACTACGCCTGGATGCGGGCGGACAACTGGCAGGAGGTTTTTCGCGACCCCTCTGTGCTTGACGCCGACATCCGTGCCCATCTTGAGGCCGAAAACCACTACCAGCAGCAGATGTTGGCCGGCGAAGAGCATCTTCGGAGCCAATTGTTCGCCGAGATGAAAGGCCGCATCAAGGAAGACGATTCGTCCGTGCCGATGAAAGACGGCCCGTTTGCCTATGGATCATCGTTCAAGAAGGGTGGCGAGCAGCCGCGCTTCTTCCGCACGCCTCGCGACGGCGGCGAGCATGACATTTACCTCGACGGCGACAAGGAGGCCGAGGGCAAGGCCTATTTCAGGATTGCCGGCGTCGACCATTCGCACGATCACAAGAAACTGCTGTGGGGCGCCGACGACAAGGGCTCCGAGTTCTTCACCCTGCACCTGCGCGATCTCGACACTAGGCAAGACTTGCCGGACATGATCCACAATACGGCAGGCGGCGGTGTCTGGGACGCAAGTGCAACCGGCTTCTTCTACACGCATCTCGACGACAACCACCGGCCCTCCAAAGTGCTGTGGCACAAGCTCGGCACGCCTGTTTCCGAAGACCGGCTGATCTACGAGGAAAGTGACCCGGGCATGTTCCTGGGAGTCGGCGGGACGCGTAGCAACCAGTGGATCGTTCTCGGCGTAAACGATCACGAAACCACGGAATCCCGGGTCCTGCCCGCGTCCGACCCGTTTGCCGAGCCGGTTCTGGTCTGTCCGCGCGAGACCGGGCTGCAATATGAGCTCGAGGAAGGCGGCGACGAATTCTTCATTCTCACCAATGCCGACGGCGCAAAAGACTTCAAGATCATGGTTGCCCCCGCTTCTGCGCCCACCCGCAACAACTGGCGCGAGGTCGTTCCGCACGAACCGGGAAAACTCATTCTCGGCATTGCCGGGTTCAAGCGGTTTCTTGTCCGGCTTGAGCGCAAAGACGGCCTGCCCCGCATCATCGTGCGCAATCGCCAGACCGGCGAGGAGCATACAATCGCATTTGAAGAAGAAGCCTATTCACTTGGCCTGGGCGGATCGGCAGAGTACGACACCGACATCATCCGCTTCACCTATTCGTCGATGACGACCCCGGCGCAGGTGTTCGACTACGACATGGCAACGCGCGCGCGCACCCTGCTCAAGACCCAGGAAGTGCCATCCGGCCACAATCCGAAGGACTATGTGACCCGCCGCCTGATGGCCCCTGCTCCTGATGGCGAGCTGGTGCCGGTCTCCATCCTCTACCACCGCGAAACGGCTCTTGATGGCTCCGCGCCGTGCCTGCTCTACGGCTACGGCTCGTACGGCATCACCATTCCCGCGTCATTCTCTACCAATTGCCTGTCACTGGTGGACCGCGGTTTTGTCTACGCCATCGCCCATATACGCGGAGGCAAGGACAAGGGTTATTCCTGGTATGACGACGGCAAGCGCGACAAGAAGACCAATACATTCACCGACTTCATCGCCGCCGCCCGGCATCTCGTGTCGGAACAATTCACCAGCCACGACCGCATCGTCGCACAGGGCGGCTCGGCTGGCGGCATGCTGATGGGCGCAATCGCCAACATGGCCCCCGAAGCGTTTGGCGCGATCATTGCCGAGGTTCCATTTGTCGACGTTCTGACCACGATGCTCGACGACACTTTGCCCCTGACGCCACCGGAATGGCCGGAATGGGGAAATCCGATTGCCTCACTTGCAGACTACAAAACGATCGCCGCCTATTCGCCTTATGACAACGTTGCAGCACTCGACTATCCGCCGATCCTCGCGGTAGCCGGCCTGACTGATCCGCGGGTCACATATTGGGAGCCGGCCAAATGGGTTGCGCGCCTGCGCGAGCGCAAGACCGGCGCCAACCCTGTTTTGTTCAAGATCAACATGGACGCAGGTCATGCTGGCGCTTCCGGCCGTTTCTCACGGCTGGAAGAGATCGCCTATACCTATGCTTTTGCGTTGAAAATCACTGGCAAGGACAAGCTGCTGACCGGGTAATACAGTCAGCACATCAGGCAGCCGTGCGTTCGTCTTCCGGCTCTGCCGGCTTGTCGCTGCCCGCGACAAGCTCGGTCGCGGCGGTGGCAGTTAGCGGCTTGCCCAGGTGATAGCCCTGTGCGGTGCCGCAGCCCAGCGCAACAAGGTTCTGCAACTGTTCAGCGGTCTCAACCCCCTCGCCTGTGGTTGCGATCCTGAGGTCTGCGGCCATGCCGGTGACGGCCCGGACAACAGCGGCAGCGCCGGCATCGTCGCCCGAAGCGTTGATAAAGCTTCGGTCGATCTTGATGCGGTCGAGATCGAATTCGCGCAAATGCGCAAGTGACGAATAGCCGGTGCCAAAATCGTCCATCGCAATCCTGACGCCCAACGCACGAAGGCCCGCCAGAATGCCGCGCACCTGGTCACTGCTGTCCACCATTGCGGTTTCGGTGATCTCGACCTCGATACGCGACGGCGTGATACCATGACGATCAAGGGCCGCAGTCAGTTGCTTGAGGATATCGACTGCGCGAAGCTGCACTGGCGAGATGTTGATCGACACATAAGTATCGCTTGGCCACAGGGCAGCCTGACGGCAGGCCTCGTCAATCACCCAGGCACCGATCTCGACAATCGCGCCAGTCTGTTCGGCCACCGGAATGAATTCAGCGGGCGAAACCATGCCCCGCGTCGGATTGTTCCAGCGCAACAGCGCCTCGAAGCCGACAAGCGTTTTGTCAGGCAGTGCGTAGAGCGGCTGATAGTGCATCTCAAATTGCTTTGCAGCCGTTGCAGCTACCAGTTCGCGTTCCAGCTGGCGCCTCGAAGCAGCGTTTTCGATCATACCGTTGCAATAGAATTCGATGCGGCCGCGCCCGTTTTCCTTTGCCTTGTAAAGAGCCAGGTCAGCCATCTGCTGAACGACTTCGCTGCCGGTCAGCGCGTCTGCGAAAGCAACGCCGATGCTGCAACCGATTGATAGTGTGTGGCCGTCAATCTCGAACGGCGAAGAGATCGCGTCGACGATCTTCTGACCGATGCTTCTGACGACATCAGCGTCTGCCTCAGTCAGCACCGCCAGTTCGTCGCCACCGATCCTGAATGCGGTACCCGCATCGCCAACAGAAGCGAGCAGGCGCTTGGAAACCTCGATCAGCAATTGATCGCCCACACCGTGACCCAGCATATCGTTGACGGCCTTGAAGCGATCAAGATCCACAAGCAGCATGGCATAGCTCTGAGTGCCGCTCAGTTTTCCGGTTTTGTCCGCAAGACTTCGGCGGTTCGCCAGACCGGTCAATGCATCATGGAATGCCATGTGCGAGATCATCTTCTGGCCTTCGCGCGCCTCTGTCACGTCATCGTAGGTGATAACAGCGCCACCTTCGGGCAGCGGACGGCACACAATCGAAAAGACGTTGCCGTTCTCAAAATGGTGATCCAGCCGCTCGGTAGAATCTGCCGCCATCCACTTCACGTGGTTTTCGAACACACGTTTCGTGCGCGCCTCGTCCCAGCCGGCTTTGCTGCCGACAGCCTCGAGATATTGCTGCAGCGGCATTCCGATCTTGAGCTGTTCCCGCTCCAGCCCGAACATCTCGCGCACACGGTTGTTGTAGAGGCGGATCGTCAGATTGGGCGCAACCATCAACAGGCCGTTTGACATATTGACCAGAGCTTCAGAAGCTTCGGTCCTGGCACTTGTGCCGATCATCTGGCTGGCAAATCCAGCGGTCACGATCACCAAGGCGACAAACGAGATCGCCACTGCCAGCGTCAACATCGCTTCAGGATTGGAGAACGAACCCTCCACCAGCAATGGCTCGACGCGAAACGCAGTCATGCCTGTGAAGTGCAGGCCGATAATGCCGACGACAAGCAGACCGGACGCAATCAGCCTGCGGTTCTTGATCCGCATCGCCAGCGTGAGGTGCAGAGACGCCGCTGTGAACGCAGTCGCCAGCAGGATCGAGGCCGCAAGAAAGGTTTTGTCCCAGGACACGATGCCCTGCACCCGGTACCCCATCATGCCAGTATAGTGCATACCGATGATTGCGAGACCAACGATTGCACCGCCGAACGCGGGGGCAAAGCGCATTTTTTGGGACGTGGCGAGCGTGAGGCCTATCGCCGCGCCAACGATTGCCACCATCAGCGACATAATCGTTAGCACCAAGTCGAATCCGATTGGAGTGCCGGGATCATAGCCAAGCATTGCAATGAAGTGGACGCACCAGATCGAGGCGCCCGCGACAATCGACGCCATCAGCAGCCAGGCCGCCTTTTCGATCGAGGTCGCATATCTCGACCGGTCGACCAGGCGGATGGTTGCGTGCGCACCTGCCGCGCAAGTCAATGCCGCCAGCAGCACCAGCCTTATGTCGTGGCTGTAGACGATACAGCTGAAGACGCTAAACATGGATGCGGTCCACCACGCGAGAATTTTTTGTGCAGCCAGTGCACACACTTACGATGCACACTAACCACTGCAAACTGACGCTGGGTAGTTTACGCCACGTTAAAGGCTGATACTGCTAACGTTGACGGTTATCACTCTGCTAGCAAGACAATGAAAACTTTAGGCAATTGGCTCTGCCGGTGCTGCCGCAGACTGCGCCCGGGCTACCGTGCCGGATAACCATTAGGATGCGGAGGCACAGCTTTCAGATAAGCCGCAATCGCAGCGCGATCGTCCGCTGTCAGACGCGCCGTGTTGCGGATAACCTTGGCCATTTCGCCGCCAGCCGAGTCAAATTCCGGCGTGAATCCAGATGACAGATATTCCGCAATTTCGCTTTCGCTCCAGCCGCCGACATCGCGCCCTTCCGGCGTGATGTTGGGCACGTTGCCCTCCCCTTCGGCGGCGACAGCGCCCGACAGCCATTTCGACTTGACGATGCCACCGCTGAAGTCGCGCGGCGTATGGCATTCACCGCAGTGCCCCGGGCCTTCAACCAGATATTGCCCGGCGGTGACTGCCGGCGTCGGGCTGGCAAAGGCAAGCACCGGCTCGGGCGACAGATTCAGAAGCTTCCACAGGCCGATGCCCCGGCGTAGCGTGAACGGAAAACCAAGCTCATGCCCGGCAGCCCTGCCTTCGACCGCCGGCAGCGTCTTCATGAAGGCGTAGAGGTCTGCAATATCCGGCAGATCCATGCGGACATAGGACGTGTAGGGAAACGCCGGATAGTAGTGACTGCCATCCGGGGAAACGCCCATCTGCATAGCGTTGGCAAAATCGGACAGCGACCAGGCCCCGATACCATCAGTGCCGTGTTGCGAAATATTTGGCGCGATGAATTTTCCAAAGTCTGTGTTGAGCGCCAGCCCTCCGCCAAGCGACGGCGCACCGGACGGCTCGGCACCTGGCGTCGCGTGGCACGAGGTGCAGCCACCGGCCCAGAAAATGCGTTCGCCGCGCCCCGCATCTCCGGGGGCGAGCGCGGCGATATCGCTTTCATCCAGCCGTTTGGGCGATGTCAACACCCAGAAAACCGCCGCGCCAATCGCGGCGAACACCAGCAGGACCGTTACCAGTCTCTTCATCGACTGCACTACTTCTTGATGCGGAAGCTTTCGTGGCAGGACCCACAATTGGCGGCAACCTTGCCGAACGCTGCGCCGAGCGCAGCTGCATCCGCAGGCGCACCCGCGGCAACGACACCGTCGACATCAGCCTTGAACTTGTCGGCGGCCGCCTGAAAGCCGGCTGCGTCTTCCCAGATCTTGGGAGAAGCCTCGGTATCCCCGATGCTGCCTTCCGGCCAGAGTGCGGCGACGTCTGCGCCCTTTGCTGCGTTTGCCTGCAAGGTCTGGAATGCAGCGGTAATCGCTGCCGCGTCGAACGGAGTTTCCCCTTTCGCCATCTTTGACAGTTCGCCCACAATCTTGCCCCGCTCTTTCATCAGCGCCTCACGATCATCGGCGGGCCCAGCAAATGCTGCGGTTGCAGCGATACCGAAAGCGGAAATTGCGACGAGTAGTTTTTTCATTGCTGGCTCCTGGCTGGCGACGTTGCAGTAACCGATCTCAACGCGAACCGGCGGGAAATGACAGATAGGTTTCGTTCACGGTTGCGTGAACGAAAACGGCCCCCGGAGATCCAGGGGCCGCAATCCAGAAATATTGAGAATCTGACCGGATCAGGCAGACGCCTTTTCGTACATTTCCAGCACGTAGTCCCAGTTGATCAGGCTGTCGACAAAAGCTTCGAGATATTTCGGACGCATATTGCGATAGTCGATGTAGTAGGAGTGCTCCCACACGTCGATGCCGAGGATCGGCGAACCGCCATGCACCAGCGGGTTCTCGCCATTTGGGGTCTTGGAGATTTCGAGCTTGCCGTTCTTCACCGACAACCAGGCCCAGCCCGAACCGAACTGGGTCGTGCCTGCTGCGATAAGGTCAGCCTTGAACTTGTCATAGCCGCCCAGATCGGCGTCAACCGCCTTCTGCAGCTTGGCTGGCAGCTTGTTGCCGCCGCCGCCCTTCTTCATCCACTTCCAGAAATGGATGTGGTTGTAGTGCTGGGCAGCATTGTTGAAGAGACCGGCGTTCTTGCCAAACGACTGGCGAACCACGTCCTCGAGATTGGCGTTCGACGCGTCGATGCCAGCGTCGGCAGCCAGCTTGTTGCCGTTGTCCACGTATGCCTTGTGGTGCTTGTCGTGATGATATTCGAGCGTTTCCTTCGACATGAACGGCTGCAGGGCTTCGTAATCGTAGGTCAGGGCTGGCAGTTCAAAAGCCATGTAATATCTCCTTCAGGTATTGGCTGGCGCAAGCGCGCCAGAAAATCAGGCCGGATGACCGGGATCGTCAGGCGATCAACCTCTATCTAGGTCGGACCGCCGCGTTTTGGAACGGGTGCCGCAACGAAAACCGGCGTTTTGGCCTATCGAACAGCTCTTGGAGTCTGTTTCGAAACCGTCAGGCGTGAGCCCAGTCCCAATAAAGTTTACGCGCCTTTGCCGCCACAGGCCCCGGCTGCAGGTCGCGATTTTCGATCCTTGTCGCCGGCACAACCTTGGAATGGTTGCCGGTCGAGAAGATTTCATCGGCGTCGAGGAAATCCTTCACCGACAGGGCCTTTTCAACAATCTTGTGCCCTGCGCCCTCCAGCAGCGAAATGGTACGGGCGCGGGTGATGCCAGACAGGAAGGTGCCATTGGCGGCGGGCGTGAAGATCTGACCGTCCTTGACCATAAAGATGTTGGACGAGCCGGTCTCCGCAACATTGCCCAGCATGTCGAGCACCAGGCAATTGTCAAAACCGCGGTTCTTGGCTTCGGTGATCGCCCGGCCATTGTTGGGGTAGAGGCAGCCGGCTTTGGCGTTTGTCGGCATTGTCTCGATCGTCGGGCGGCGGAACGGCGACACTGTCAGCGAAAAGCCGGTCGGCGCCTGCATCGGCGATTCATAAAGGCACAGGCAGAAGCGCGTCGATTCCGGATCGGCCGGAACACCCATGTAGCCGCCATGCTCGGCCCAGTACATCGGCCTGACATAGACAGCCGTCTTGCCGTCAAACTTCTTGAACCCCTCCTCCGACAGGCCGACGATTTCGTCCGCCGTCTTTGTCGCCTTCATGCCCAGCGCCTTGGCCGAGGCATTGACGCGCGCGGCGTGCAGGTCGAGGTCTGGCGAAACGCCTTCAAACCAGCGCCCGCCATCAAAAACTGACGAGCCGAGCCAGAAAGCATGCGAACGTGGGCCAATCAGCGCCACATTGCCTTCGTGCCAGTCGCCGTCGACAAAGGTCCAGGTGGTGCTTGTGGCCGGTGTGATCAGCGTCATGTCTTGTTGTCCTGTTGCAGCATCAGTCGATACCGCCTCGACCAGCCACGTCAACCTCTTCAACGGCTAAGTCGCTGGGCCAGAGCTTGACGGATGCAACACCCAAACGCGTGCCGATATCCCTTGAAGCGCTTGCCGCCCAGTCCTGATCGCCGATTGTTGCATTGTGGCAACAGCGGAAAGTCATTCATGGCACAGCCTGTTCACATTGGCTGAGCTGCCCTATTTCGACCGCATCGCGCCTTGATCCGGCGAACAATGATCGCCGCCATCACAAGATCAATCTGGAATTTCATCTGATGTCATTATCGCTGCACCATGGTCTATTGCGCCGGCAATTTCTCGGCGCCGGCGCAGCTTTTGCCGGCCTGACGCTTGCCGGTTGCGCAACGCGCGAGCCGGTGGCCAAGCAGGACCCGGAACTGGCGGCGCGGCTCGCGCGGTTTCCCGAAGAGCCGCCACTGGGCTCTGCCGCAGAAATGTATGCTGAACGTGCCGATGATGGCTTCATTATCCCGGCGATCCCCTACGAGCGGGTCGATCCGCGCTTCCGCCGCCAGATCGTTCCCGATCCGACCGGCGAAGCGCCTGACACTGTGGTCGTCGACATCAATAACCATTTTCTCTATTTCGTCCGGCCCGACCGCCAGGCTGTGCGTTACGGCGTCGGCCTTGGCCGCGAAGGTTTTGCCTGGTCCGGACGCGCCATCGTCGAATGGAAACAACACTGGCCGCGCTGGTTCCCGCCGGAAGAAATGATCGCACGGCAGCCTGAACTGGCGAAATACAAGGCGGTTCAGGTTCCCGGCAAAAACGAATGGACCGGCGGCCAGCCCGGCGGCCCTGACAATCCCCTCGGCGCGCGCGCCATGTATCTGTTCCAGGATGGAAAGGACACGCTTTTCCGCCTGCACGGCTCGCCGGAATGGGGTTCCATCGGCAAGTCGGTGTCGTCAGGTTGCGTGCGCCTCATCAACCAGGATGTCATCGACCTTTACGACCGCGTGCCGGAAAAAGCGCCGGTGCTGGTGACGACTGAAATGCCGGTTGCCTGACCATTCTTTCGACAGCGTGCCATGCCGGTCACTCCCGGATCACCAAATGTTGCATTGCCGCAACAGGCCAGGACCTGCCACAGGTTTGCCATCAACTTCTCACCCTGTCGCCCGATTTGGGTTGCCTAACGCCCGCATCCGATCACCCGGCCAACGAATCCAAATCGCTGACCGCAACAACAACAACACCTGTCTGGAATGCCTACTGATGTCTTTTGCCTCGAACGTCCGCCTGTCCCGCCGTCAATTTCTAGGTACGGGAGCGGCGCTCGGCGCAACCGCGCTGGCGGGCTGCGCCAGTGTTCCGGCAGTCGACATGCCGCGCATGCGTCCACGCCGTGAGCGGGCCGAGGCCGGGCAGGATCTCGGCGGCTATACCCAGATGTATGCCGCGCGTGTCGATGAGGGCTATCCGCTGCCGGCCATCCCGATCGAAAAGATCAACCGCAAGTTCCTGCGCCAGATCGTGGCTGACCCGACGGGCGAACCGGCTGGCTCAGTCGTCGTCGATGTGTCGTCACACTTCCTCTATCTCGTGCGCGGCAATGGCGAAGCCATCCGCTATGGCGTCGGTCTTGGGCGCGCCGGCTTCGAGTGGTCGGGCCGTGCGGTCATCCAGTGGAAACGCAAGTGGCCGAAGTGGACGCCGCCGGATGAAATGATCGCCCGCTCGCCGGAACTGGAAAAGTGGTCCGCGCGAAATGGCGGTCAGCCGCCCGGCCTCGACAATCCGCTTGGCTCACGCGCCCTCTACATTTTCAAGGGCGGCGAAGATACGCTTTACCGCGTTCACGGCTCGCCCGAATGGTGGACGATTGGCAAGTCGGTTTCGTCGGGTTGCGTGCGCATGCTCAACCAGGACGTCATCGACCTCTATGACCGGGTGCCGAACAAGTCGCCGATCCTGGTCACTTCGGGCCTGCGTTCCGTCTGACGGCGGTGCAGACAATATCGCATGGATCTTTGCTTCGCCGGGCCCGGCGAAGCCAATCGGCAGTAGAATGGTGCTACAACATATTGCGTCAGGCCGATGAACTGGTGCATAGACCCGCCGCCATCTTGACCCTACCTCGCGGCATCAGAGCTTGATGAGGTTGCGGCTCCATCAGACTGTGCATCTACTCTTGGGCCAGACGCCGTGACAGACATGTTATTTCCAGTTCCATCGCGGCGCGCGTTCATCGCGGGTGGCGTCGCGCTGTCTGCGACCAGCCTTGCCGGGTGTTCGGTATCGGCAATTGATGTCGAGCCGAAGGAAACAAGAGTATTTCCTGTCGCGCCTGCGCCGCCGCCACCTCCGCCGGTCCTTGGTGACTTCGCAACCATGTATGCACCGGTCAAGGATGAGACCTTCAACGTCCCAGGCGTTCCGTGGCAAAAGATCGACCGACAATATCTGCGCCAGGTTCTTCCAAACACCACCGGCGAACGGGATGGCGTTATCATTGTCGATACGTCGGCCCACCACCTCTATTTCACCCTGCCCGGCGGCCACGCTCTGCGTTACGGCGTCGGCCTTGGCCGTGCCGGTTTCGAATGGTCGGGCCTCGGCGTCATCAAGTGGAAGCAGAAGTGGCCGACCTGGAAGCCACCGAAGGAAATGATTGCGCGTGACCCGAAACTGGAAAAATGGAGTGAGGAGAATGGTGGCCAGCCCGGCGGTCTGAAGAACCCTCTCGGGGCGCGAGCCCTCTACATTTTTCAGGACGATGTCGACACGCTGTTCCGTGTTCACGGCACGCCCGACTGGAAGTCGATTGGCAAGTCAGTGTCATCTGGCTGCGTGAGGATGATCCATCAGGACGTGATGGATCTCTACGAATGGGTCGACCGAGCGCCGGTCCGGGTTCCAATCAAGGTCGTGGCCGGCCTCAATGCGCCAGTCGTCAACAGTAGCGCGCCCAGCGGCCTGCAGATCGACGGCGGCTGGCCAACCGATCCAGCGCCTGCAAGGCCGCTTTAGAGCCTCGTGCCGATATTCTGGTTCAATCTGCCGGCGAAGGTTTGGGACAAGGTCGAGAGCTTTGGCGATGGTCGGGCTGGTTGCCCGGCCAAGACGAAGCTCGATGGATTTGGCCCAAACCGGCCCGGCCCTTCGGGTTTGTGTTAGGTGGACGCCCACTGCGTCGGGCGGCTTGCGCGATGCACCACATCGAGGCTGCGCCACCCTCCTGGTGGCTCATCTCACCAAACAACAAACAGATTGGACCACAATATCGGCACGAGGCTCTAATTCGTCAGACGCGGATTGGTCTTTGTTTTCTTGAACAGCGCCTGCAGCGCTTCCTTGATGCCTTGGTGCGGCTGAACCTCGGCAAACATGTCGGGCGATGCGCAAGCTGCCAGTTTGACCGGCAAGTTGGCGCTTATCGGTTTGATGTATGATCTGTACCAGCCATCCGAGTTTACCGGGTAGTAGGTCGTATAGAGAACAGCAATCTTGACGCCGTTCTCCTTCAAGCCATCGCACCATTTCGGATCAATTGGCGACTGACACTGACCATACCCGTTCATTGGTATGGGGCAATCCGTCGGTCTCAACGTGGTGTTAACGCCGTCAGTGATCACCATCAACAGCTTTTGGCGGGCCGTCTTGCTTTCGCCGGTGCCTGCCTTGCCGATGATTGTCTGCATCTGTGACATCATAAGCTTAAGGTCCGTGAGCATCTGGTTGTTGTACCCGGACGAGGGTATGCCCATTAGCGTCAAGCCAAGTGAATTGATGGCGGCCTGGTCGAGATTGGTCGTCTGCGGAATGAAATTTGTTACAGTGCGATTCGCACCGGACGTGCCGAAATGATAACCGGCAATCCGGTATTGTTCATTCTGACTCGTGGTTTCCCCAATCGTCGAAATCAGCCCTGCAAGCGCTTCGCGCGTGGCATCAATGCGCAGAGGGATCTTTGCGTCCACTGCTATCTTGAACGTATCAACCGGCGTGCTCAGGTTGTGGCAAGCAAATGCGCACCCGATCACTCTCTCCAGCGCCTGAATGTCTGTAGGAGTTGCGCCAATCGCCATCGACGGCGAATTGTCCGCGAGCACATACACGTCAGTGTAAGGCGACACCGTATTGGAAGCGACCGAATTCACCTGGATGGCGCTCGACTCCATGCCGGTGAGACCCATGAAGAACATTGGCACCGTCACTTTGGCAGACATTGTCGCTGTCAGCGCCACACCAATACGGTTCACATCAAATGTGACATCGCTGAACGTGTAGCCTTGAGCGGCAGGAAAATTCGCCTTGAAAAGGTCAATTGCTTCCTTCTTTGCGCTGGCTTCGGTCCATGCCTGATCGAACGTACCACCGTTCGAAAAATTCTTGCTCGCGTTGGAAACAGCCGAAAGTGTTGCGGCGTCGGCTGCCTGCTGAATATCGGTGCGCGCCTCAACCATTCTCGAAAAATCAATCGCCATGGCGATACCCAGGCACAGAGGGATAGCGCCCAGCGCCGTCATGACGGCAAACTGACCACTCCGGTCCCTTAGGAACCTGCCTTTCGCACTTATTTGATTGATGAAATCAAGTTTCAACATGTGACGGTCTCGAGCAAAAATGAATGCTGGGACCTTCACATGCCGAATCTAATTTCGCGTAAATCCGCTGCGTCAGATTGCGACGATCTTGCTTGTTTATCAAAATAGTCAGCGATCATACTGCCGATGCAAGACGCTCGCGCACGCTTTTTCTCACATTCTTAAGCATGTCGCGCCCAATCCGGTTGGGCGTGACGTGCTTTAGAATGTGACAACTTAGGATGAAAAGCAGAGACCGCCAGCAGGCGGCGGGCCGATCAGCGCCTCCGCATGCTGCCCAGAATGCCGCGCACGATGGCTGCGCCAACAGCAGCGCCGACCGACCGGACAACCGACTTCATCGCCGTTTCTGTCACGGTCTGGCGGCCAGACGAACGCGGACGAGGCGCAGGTCTGGTTTGCCTGCGCGGGCGGTCATCGTCATCGTCATCACGCTCACGACCCTGGCCGAAATCGGGCAGCGTCCAGCGACCGCCACTGCGGCCTTCGGTCGAGGCGCGTTCTTCCTGAACGTCCTTCTGCGTTTCCGTCGCCCGCTTCTGCAGTTTTTCAAACGCCGATTCACGGTCAATCGACTCGTCGTAATCGCCGGCTACCGGGCTCTGCGCCATTACTGCCTTGCGCTCCTGCGGCGTGATCGGCCCGAGCCGCGACGCCGGCGGACGGATCAGCGTCCGCTGAACCATCGATGGAATGCCCTTGTTCTCCAGCGTCGACACCAGCGCCTCGCCCGTGCCGAGCTGGGTAATTGCGTCAGCGCAATTGAAATCGGGGTTTGGCCGGAACGTGTCGGCAGCCGTCTTCACCGCTTTCTGTTCGCGCGGCGTATAAGCGCGCAGCGCGTGCTGAACGCGGTTGCCGAGCTGGGCCAGCACCGTCTCGGGCACGTCGAGCGGGTTCTGGGTGACAAAATAGACACCGACGCCCTTCGAGCGGATCAGCCGCACCACCTGCTCAACCCGGTCGACCAGGATTTTTGGCGCTTCGTCAAACAGCAGGTGCGCCTCGTCGAAAAAGAACACCAGCTTTGGCTTGTCCGGGTCGCCCACTTCCGGCAGTTCCTCAAACAGTTCCGACATCAGCCACAGCAGGAATGTCGAATAGAGCCGCGGGTTCATCATCAGCTTGTCGGCGGCCAGAATGTTGATCGCGCCCCGACCATCAGGCGTCTTGCGCATCAGATCAGAGATTTTCAGCGCCGGCTCACCGAAGAAATGGGCTGCACCCTGCTGTTCAAGCACCAGAAGGTTGCGCTGGATCGCGCCGACGGACTGTCGAGTGACATTGCCGAAGCGTGCGCCAATCTCCTGCGCCCTGTCCGCCATATTGGCCAGCAAGGCCTGCAGATCTTTCAGGTCAAGCAGCAGCAGCCCTTCTTCATCAGCCAGCTTGAAGGCGATATTGATGACGCCTTCCTGTGCTTCGGTCAGGTTCATCAGGCGCGACAGAAGAAGCGGCCCCATTTCCGAGACCGTGGCGCGGATCGGGTGGCCCTGTTCGCCGAACAGATCCCAAAAAATCACCGGAAATTCCTGGAACTCATACGGGTCGAGCTTCACGTCCTGCGCGCGCTTCACCAGAAAATCCTTGGCCTCGCCCATGGCGGCAACGCCGGACAGATCACCCTTGATATCGGCGGCAAACACCGGAACCCCGGCATTGGAAAACCCTTCCGCCAGAATTTGCAGCGTCACCGTCTTGCCGGTGCCTGTCGCGCCGGTTACCAGGCCGTGCCGGTTGCCGAATCTCAGCAGCAGGTTTTCCGGCTGCTGGTAGGAATTGTCGGGCTTGCGGCTGGCGCCGAGAAAGATCGATGGGTCCTGCTTGTCGGGCATCCGCAATGTCTCCGCATAGTAATTCGTTGCGCTACAATGCGCCTGTGGACCGTATAGTCAGCCAATCATGCCCTCACAATGGCTGTGCGTGCATTTTGAACGTTCGCAGTGTTGCGAACAGGCGCACCTTTCGCCTAATGCATGAAGTATGGTCTGGCGGAGGAACCAGAATGTGGCGTCACACTGCCGTCACGATCCCTCCCCGGCAGAAACGCAAGCTGGCCCGTCAGCGGTGCCGGAGGTGAGATGGACACGTCGCTTCTGAATCAAGCCAAATTCGCCGAAGCCGATTTCGGCACCTGGCGCAAACTGGCGCAGAAGGCGATCGGCGATGCCGATTTCGGCGCAACGCTTGTGTCTTCCACCGATGACGGCCTGCGCATCGACCCATTGTCACAGCGGCGCAGCGATGCTGCCTTCACCGCGCGTGGCAACATCGAGCGCGCCTGGGACGTCGTGCAGCGTATCGACGATCCTGATCCTGTGCGCGCCAATGCGCAGGCGCGGGCCGATCTCGAAGGTGGCGCAACCGGTATCGCGCTGGTGTTCGAAGGCGGCCCGAACGCCTTTGGCTACGGCCTGCCCGCAACCCAGGAAGCTGTAACCACAGTGCTCGACGGCCTGCCGCTATCCGACAGGCTGGTTCGCATCGATGCACACCCCAAATCACGGCAGTCAATCGACTGGCTGTTCCGCACGCTGGCAACAAGGCGCGTCAACACAGCCAAGTTGCGGATCGGGCTCGGCATCGACCCGGCCGCCATTTTTGGCGGAACCGGCCGCCTGCATATGTCTCTGGCGGCGCTGCGCGCCTCCATGCCGCAATCGCTGGCGCATTTCTTCGCGCTTGGCCTGCCCGGCGTGCTGCTGGAGGCCGATGGCCGGGTCTATCACAATGCGGGCGCGACCGAAGCGCAGGAACTCGCCGCCATGCTGTCGACGGCGGTGTTGCATCTGCGCATGTTCGAGGAAGCCCGCCAGCCGCTGCTCTATGCCGCCGAGCACATCGGTTTCGCTATTTCCATCGATCAGGACCAGTTCCTTGGCATGGCCAAGATTCGCGCCCTGCGCCGACTGTGGCAGCGGGTTCAGGCCGAATGCGGCATCGACCCGGTCTCGGCCATCGTCCACGCCGAAACCTCCTACCGGATGATGTCGTTCCTTGATCCCGAGACCAACATATTGCGCACCACGATTGCCAATTTCGCTGCCGTCGCGGGCGGCGCGGATTCGGTGTCGATCCTGCCCTACACCATCGCCCATGGCCTGCCAGACGCATTCGCCCGCCGTGTCGCGCGCAACACCCAGCTGGTGCTCGCCGGAGAAAGCAATATCGGCTACGTCGCCGACCCGGGCGTCGGTTCCGGCAGCGTCGAGCAGTTGACCGACGAATTGTCTGACGCCGCCTGGCGCGAGTTTCAGGCCATCGAAGCCGAAGGCGGCATTCTCGACAGTCTCGCGGCAGGCAAGCTGCAAGCCCGCATTACTGCAGCAACCGCAGCACGCGAAGCGGACTACGCGTCGGGCGAGCGCCTGATCGTCGGCACCAATCTGTTCCCTGCCAAGGCCGAACGTCCTGTGACGACGCTTGCCGCCGGCAAGCGGCCAGTCACCAAGGAAGGTGTCGTATTCTGTGAACGGCTGGTGCCTGCCCGCATCGCATCGCCTCTGGAGGCGCGGACATGATCCCCGATTTCACCAAGATCGACTGGACAGCGCCAAAAGGCGGCCAGACACCCGCCAGCGACGGCAAGCTGGCGACGCCGGAAGGCATTGCCCTCAAGCGCGCCTATGGCGATGCCGACACCGCCACGCTCCCCTTCCTCGACAGCGTCCCCGGTGCCGCGCCTTATCTGCGTGGCCCCTATCCGACCATGTATGTCCAGCAGCCCTGGACCATCCGCCAATATGCCGGCTTCTCGACAGCCGAAGAATCCAACGCGTTCTACCGGCGCAATCTCGCCTCTGGCCAAAAAGGCCTGTCGGTCGCCTTCGATCTCGCCACCCATCGCGGCTATGATTCAGACCATCCGCGCGTCGCGGGCGATGTCGGCATGGCGGGCGTGGCGATTGATTCCATCCTCGACATGCGCCAGCTGTTTGACGGCATTCCGCTCGACCAGATGACCGTATCGATGACCATGAACGGCGCGGTGCTGCCGATCATGGCCCTCTACATCATCGCAGGGGAAGAACAGGGCGTGCCGCCCGCAAAGCTCGCCGGGACCATTCAGAACGACATTCTGAAGGAGTTCATGGTCCGCAACACCTACATCTACCCGCCAAAACCGTCGATGCGGATCATCTCCGACATCTTTTCCTACACGTCGCGGGAAATGCCGAAGTTCAATTCCATTTCCATTTCGGGCTACCATATCCAGGAAGCCGGAGCGACGGTCGACCTAGAGCTTGCCTACACGATTGCCGACGGCATCGAATATGTGCGTGCCGGCGTCGCCGCCGGTCTCGACGTCGACAGCTTTGCGCCGCGCCTGTCGTTCTTCTGGAACTCGGGCATGAATTTTTACATGGAAGTCGCCAAGCAGCGCGCCGGCCGCATGATCTGGGCCGCGCTGATGCAGAAAAACTTTTCGCCAAAGAGCGCCAAGTCGCTGGCGCTCCGCGCCCACACCCAGACGTCAGGCTGGTCGCTTACTGCGCAGGACCCCTACAACAATATCGTGCGCACGATGATCGAGGCGATGGCCGCGACCCAGGGCGGCACGCAGTCGCTGCACACCAATTCGTTCGACGAAGCGCTGGCCTTGCCGACCGACCATTCGGCGCGCATCGCCCGCAACACCCAGATCCTGCTGCAAAAGGAATCGGGCACCACCCGGATGATCGATCCCTGGGGCGGTTCGGCTTTCGTCGAGCGCCTGACCAACGATCTGGCCCGCCGGGCGCTCGCCCATATTGAGGAGGTCGAGCAGCTCGGCGGCATGGCTGCTGCCATCGAAAAGGGCATTCCGAAAATGCGCATCGAGGAGGCCGCCGCCCGCACCCAGGCACGCATCGATGCGAAAGAACAGCCGCTCGTCGGCGTCAACATGCACCGGCCCGAACAGGACATCGAAGTTGATGTTCTCAAGGTCGACAATGCCGAGGTCAGGGCCCGCCAGCTGGCAAAACTGCAGCAGCTCAAGGGCACCCGCGACGTTGCCCAAGTCGAGACCGCGCTCGGCGCGCTAACCACCGCGGCACAGGGCGACGGCAACCTGCTCGAATTTGCCATCCGCGCCGCGCGCGCGGGCGCGACCGTCGGCGAGATCTCGTTTGCGATGGAAAAGGTGTTTGGCCGCCACGCGGCGTCGGTCCAGACCATTTCCGGCGTCTACCGCAAGGCGGTCGGCGATCTCCCCTCCGTCGACCGTGTGCACGACAAGGTCGAGGCTTTCAAAAAGAAGCACGGCTCCGCGCCGCGCATTCTCGTCGCCAAGATGGGCCAGGACGGACACGACCGCGGCCAAAAAGTCATCGCCACCGCCTTCATTGATCTGGGCTTCGACGTCACTGTCGGCGCGATGTTCCAGACGCCGGAAGAAGTCGCCAAACTCGCCATCGAACACGACGTCCACATCGTCGGCGCATCATCGCTTGCGGCGGGCCACCTGACGCTGGTGCCCGAACTGAAACAGGCGCTGAAGAAAGCTGGCCGCGAGGACATCCTGATCGTCGCCGGCGGCGTCATCCCGCCAGATGATTTTGACGCCGTGCTGAAGGCAGGCGCTGCGGCCATTTTCCCGCCCGGCACCGTCATCCCTGACGCCGCCGAGCAGTTGATGGACCGGCTGGGGTGAACGCAAACTCCCTGAAATGGCATGAAAGCATGACAATATGAGCGGGTTGCTTGCTCTTCTCGACGACATCGCCGCTCTGGCGAAACTCGCTGCCGCCCAGGTTGACGACATTGCGGCGCAGGCAACCAAGGTCGGCGCAAAGGTCGCCGCGTCAGTCATCGATGATACTGCCAAGGCGGGAGCTAAATCGCTCGGCGTCGTCATCGACGACACAGCCGTTACGCCCAAATATGTGCAGAACCTGCCGGCGGCGCGTGAACTCCCGATCATCTGGCGCATCGCGCGCGGCTCGCTGTTTAACAAGGTGGTCATCCTGCTGCCGATTGCGCTAGCGCTCGACACGTTCGCGCCCTGGCTGATCACACCGCTCTTGATGATCGGCGGCGCGTATCTCTGTTTTGAGGGCGCGGAAAAAGTCTACCACATGTTTGCCGGGCACGAGGACGAACACCATGAGCAGCCTCAGACCATCGACGCGGCTAAACTCGAGGAAGAGCGAATAGCCGGCGCGATCAAGACCGACTTCATCCTGTCGGCGGAGATTATGACCATCGCGCTTGCCGCCATCGAGGCGCAGGGCGTGCTGGAGCGTGGGGTCGTGCTGGCAGCTGTCGCCATCGCCATCACCGCCTTTGTCTATGGCGCGGTGGCCTTGCTGGTCAAAGCCGATGATTTCGGCCTCGTCCTCGCCCAGTCCGGCCGTCTCAGCGCCACGCGCGCACTTGGCCGCGGCATCGTCAAGGGCATGCCCGGCCTGATGACCGTCATCTCGACGCTCGGCACCGCCGCCATGCTGTGGGTTGGCGGCCAGATCGTGCTGCACGGCCTGCCCGAGTTCGGCTTTGGCGCCCTCACCCATTGGGTCGAACATGTCGCCGAGGTCGCCGGCCACGCCGTCCCAGCCGCCTCAGGATTCGTCGAATGGACCGTCAATGCCGCGCTCTCAGGCGTCTTCGGCCTTGCGCTCGGCCTGTTGCTGATCCCGTTCGCCAAATATGTGTTTGAGCCAGTCTGGCATGCGGTCAGCAGCTTGTGGTCGAAAAAGCCGGCGGGTGAAGGCAAGCATTGAGGGAATTGGGGTCGCGACTCCTCACCCCCGTTCAATCACCCGGCCCTTTCTCGCCTTCTGTATTTCGAGAATCCTGCGCTTCAGCTGCTCAAACAGTCCGGGCGGCAACATTCCGTAGTCATAACGACCGTCAGGGCGCGGACGAAGGTCATATCCGGGCCAGACAAACCGGTTCAACTCATCAAGGCGGATCCAGTGCCGCCCTGCATCAAGTCCCAAAGTCCGGCATAGCTCGGGCGTGATTTCGAGCGATGCTGCGACATCTATCGGCGGACTGTGAGTGATTGGCGCGACAATTGTGCGTATTTCGCCAGCTTCGTTCCTGGCGGCGACCACGATCGCGCAGGGACGATCCTTGCTGCCTTCAACCGCACCACGTTTGGCCTCGGCGCTCCAGAGAAAACTGTATCGGATAATCAGTCCCGGCTTTGGGGCCGGAATGCTCATTTCGGCTCGATGCCATATTCCGCTGCTTCAATTGCAGCGACCGCCTCGTCGTCGAGCGCGCCCGTGACCAGAACCTCACGCTCCCGCCGCTTCATCGCCTCGTAGCGTTCCAGCTCTTGCACGGAAAGATAGGCCCCCACGATCCGCCCGTGACTGGTCACATTGATGACCTTGGCTGAAATCGCTTCGTCCTGATACTTTGCAAAGTTGCGGGAGAAGTCGCTAGCGCGAACTGTAACACCCATGCTCGCCTCCATTATTTCTTGTAAAATACGCAAATTGCATAAAAACTCAAGCCACAAGCAGGCCACTTCTGACCCTCGACAGCGTCCTGCGCCCAACGGGCGTCGACACGCTGCCCTAGCCTCCGTTCCAACCGAAGTTGCAACATGTGGAACTTGATGTTATACGCTCTGTTATAACTTGGAGCACATCCATGAACACCGTCATCCGCAAAATCGGCAATTCCGAAGGCGTCATTCTGCCGAAGGAATTGCTGCAGAGCCTCAATCTCAAGGCCGGCGACAGCGTCGTGATTTCCGAGAACAAAGGCGACATTGTCCTCAAGAAAGCCGGCGACGAGTTCGAGGAACAGATGGCGGCTGCCCGTGAGATCATGGACCGTTACAAGGTCGCCTTGCAAAAGCTGGCCGAATGATCTGGCGCTTTCCGACCCGCCAGGTTGTCGAAGCGCTTCACGCAGAACAGTTGCGCCGTCACGGCGACGCAGCGGGCTTGCGCGATGAAAACGCACTCGAATCTGCTCTGGCCCGCGCTGAAAACAAGATGTCCTATGGCGCACCCGACGTTTTTGATCTCGCTGCAGCCTACGCATTCGGTCTGGGACGAAACCATGCCTTTGTCGACGGCAACAAGCGAACGGCCATCGTCACGGCCATGTTGTTCATGCATCTGAACGGCCACCGGATGACGGCCGATGATGGCACCCTCTATCTGTTCACAATGGCGCTCGCCTCAGGCGAGATCGACGAGACCGGCGCAGCAGCCTTTTTCCGGGATCACACTGAAACAATTCCGGACTAGCCTACTCTCCTAAACCTTCAGCCCGACGATTTCCCATTCCTTGTCATTGACGGAAAACACATCGCCAACGCTCTTGCCGTACATGGCCTTGGCCATTGGCGCGACATGGCTGATCTTGCCCGCATGCGGGTCGGCTTCATCCTCGCCGACAATCTTCCAGGTCACATGATGGCCGTCTTCAGCTTCCAGCCGCACGGTCATGCCAAAGCGCACCACCTTCTCGTCCGGATCAGGCACCTGCAACTCGGCGTTTTCGCGCCGCGTCTGCCAGTAGCGAAGTTCGCGGGTGGCAATCGCCATCTGCTCGCGCTCTTCCTTCTTTTCGGCCTCGGCAAATTCCTTGCGCAGCCGGTTCACATGCGCCTCCATCTGGGCGATGCCGTCCTCGGTCACAAGGTTGCGTTCCGTCGAAATCGGCTTGTCGCCCACATCGGCAATTGCTTCGTTGTCGTCGAAATTGCTCATGAATGCTTTGCTCATGAACTGATCTTGTTCCAAAATCGGTTGGCATGCAATCTGCATTGCACACGGATCGACACGGAGATCTGTGCCAATGCTGAACAGACGCAGCTTTCTGACTGCCGCCGCCGGCGTGACAGCCATATCGCCCGCCCTTGCCGCCCAGCCGCTGGCGGGCATCCAGAGCGCCGCGATGCGCGGATCCATCAATGCGTCGGAACTTGGACTTGCGCGCGGCGGACTGGACGACCAGTCCAAAGCATTCAACCGGATGCTGCAAAAGGCGTCCGACGCCGATCAGTCGGTCTTCATTCCGCCTGGCGTCTATGTCGTCTCCAACATCACCTTGCCGGCCCGCGTTCGCCTCTCGGGCGTGCCGGGCGCGACCCGCATTGTCCATGGCGGCGACGGTCATTTTCTCGCCGGCGAAGGCTCGGCCCATGTCGAGCTTTCCGGTCTGGTCATCGACGGCGCCAACCGCTGGCTTGGCGACGGCGTCCAGGGAGCGATTGATCTGCGTTCCGTCGCACGCTTCGCCATGGACAATTGCGAACTGGTCGGCGCATCCAAATATGGCGTCGTGCTTGAGCGTGTTTCAGGCCGTATTGAAAATTGCGATATTTCCGGTGCAGCCGAAGCCGCAATCTGGTCAGTCGAGGCCGGCCGCATGCGCATTTCCGGCAACACCATTTCCGACTGTGGCAATGGCGGCATTCTGGTGCACAAGTGGCAGCCGGGCGAAGACGGCACCATCGTCACGGGAAACCGCATCGACCGTATTCTCGCCCGCAATGGCGGCACCGGCCAATTCGGCAACGGCATCAATGTGTTTCGCGCCGGACGCGTCATCGTCTCCAACAATCAGATCGCCGATTGCGCCTTTTCCGCCATCCGGTCCAACTCGGGTTCAAACATCCAGATCAGCGGCAACAATTGCACCCGCTCGGGTGAAACCGCGATCTACTCCGAATTTGCGTTTGAAGGCGCGGTCATCGCCAACAATATTGTCGACGGCGCAGCCAACGGCATTTCGGTCGTCAATTTCAACGAAGGCGGGCGCATGTCCACCGTCACCGGTAACCTTGTGCGCAACCTTTCGGCCAAAGGCCCCTACCCGGCAGATGCGCCCGGCTTTGGCGTCGGCGTTACGGTCGAGGCCGATGCAACGGTGTCCGGCAATGTCATCGAGCGCGCGCCACTCTACGGCATGCATCTGGGCTGGGGTCCCTACCTTCGCAATGTGGTCGCCACGGGCAATGTCATCCGCGAGGCGGGCGAAGGCATCGCGGTATCGGTAGTCGAAGGTGTCGGGCCGGTCGTCATTTCAGACAACATTATCGACAGAGCCAAGCGCGGCGGCGTCATCGGTCACCGCTGGACCGAAGCCGTCACTGGAGATCTCGCCTTGAAGGGGTCGGACCTGCCTGGCCTCACCGTCGAGCGAAATCGGATCAGCTGACGCTCAGCGGACCAGCCGCACGAACTTGACCAACCTCGATACCGTTCCAGTTTCGCATGGTGACGGTTGCGAATCCGGCCATGCTTGCCGCCAGCGCCTCGTCAGCCTTGAGCAATTTCACCAAGAGACCGGCAACCGCTGCCTCCGCGGCGCGGATCGCACCGTCGTCGATCTTCAACGCAAAGCCATAGCCCAGCTCCGGCAGCGCGCCACAATAGACGCCTTCCGCGCCGACCTTGACGAAGACGCGGCCGCCGCCAGCCGACATGATGCCTGTATCGGCCTTACCGGTGCCCGCCACCTGAAACGGTTCGGCCATGCAGGCCTCGATCAGCCGCTTTGCCGCCGCTGCCCGCGCGCGCGAAAGCCCCTGCCCGCCCGCCATCCGGGCAAAGCCATGCGCCAGATTTGTCAGCGGCACCGCATAGGTCGGGATCGAGCAGCCGTCGGTTCCGGCGTTTTCTTGCCCGTGGGCGGCGCCGGTCACCTCGGTCATCGTGTCGGCAATCAGCCGCTGGTAGCTGTGGCCGATTTTCACATAGCCGCTATGGTCCATGCCCAGTTGCACGCAACCGCACAGGAAACCGCTGTGCTTGCCCGAGCAATTATTGTGCAGCGCCGTCGGCTTTGCACCCTCGCGCGCCAGCGCAATCGTTGCGTCCTGGCTGCTTGGCCAGTGCGCGCCGCATTCCAGCGCCTCGAATGTGAGCCCGGCCTTGGCCAGCACCTGTGCCGCCAGCTCGGCATGCGCCCGTTCGCCTGAATGGGAGGCGCAGGCGAGCGCCAGTTCGCGCTGGTCGAACCCAAACCGGTCGGCAGCGCCACTTTCCACCAGCGGCAAGGCCTGTATCGCCTTCACCGCAGAGCGCGGAAACACTGGCCGGTCAATATCGCCCGCAGACAGCACGACCTTTCCGTCTCCGTCTGTGACGACGAAAGCGCCTTCGTGGCGGCTCTCCACCTGTCCGCCGCGCGTTGCTTCCGCCAGAATGGGGTTCGCCATGGTTTTACCTGATTGGGTTTCTTATCTGTTGGCTGCACTACTCCGACGCCCGGAACAATTCAAAGGCTTTCGAGATTTGAAGATCATCCGCATCGCACTCGCCTTTCTGCTCATCGTTTTCATTCTTCCGGCGCTCGCCAATATAGGCTGGTGGTATGTCAAGGAGCGCCCGTCCAGCTGGCGTCAGGCTGACTGGTCGTCGTCGGGCCTGTTGCCCGAGGCTGATGTGGATGACGGGGCAGCGGTCTATGTGCTGGCGGCTCGCACCGGCGGGCTGAAGGGAGCCTTGGCTGTTCACAGCTGGATCGTCACCAAGAAGGCCGGCGCTTCGTCCTACGACCGTTACGACAAGGTTGGCTGGGGCGCGCCGATCCGACGGAACAGCTACCCGGCCGACGGACGGTGGTATTCAAATGACCCGTTCACGGTTCGCGTCGTCAAGGGCAAGGAGGCCGAACGGCTGATCCCGGAAGTCGAGGCGGCGATTGCAAACTATCCGTATTCGCACAATGGCGACTACCGGATATGGCCCGGGCCAAACTCGAACAGTTTTGTCGCCCATGTCGTGCGCGCCGTACCAGAACTTGGCGACATGCCGCCGAACGCGACGGGCCGCGACTTCTGGCCAGGCGTTGTGTCTGCCGGCTGGTCGCCGGCGACCGGCGATCTGCATGCCACGATCTACGGACTGGCGGGCTTTACCGCCGGGCTGACCAGCGGTCTCGAACTGCATTTCATGGGATTGGTTGCTGGCGTCGACATCATGCGGCCCGCGCTGAAAATCCCGGCCTGGGGCCGGATCGACCTGTTCGGATGATCAGGCCTCGCGGATAATCCCGGCAGACATGAAACCGCCGTCAACCGCAATCGTCTGGCCAGTGATGTAGCTTGCCTCCGGCGACAGCAGGTAAGCAATCAGAGATGCGATCTCGTCGGGCCGGCCATATCGGCCAAGCGCAATCTGCTCCTGCCACAGCCTGCGTTCCTCCGGACGGTGCAGACGCGACACCATTGGCGTGTCGACCGGACCCGGCGCCACGACATTGACGCGGACGTTCTGAGGCGCAAGCTCGACCGCCATGACCTCCGACATCAGTTTGACGCCCGCCTTGGACGCACCATAAGCCAGCCGGCCACGATTGGCGCGCAGGCCCGACACCGACGATAGATTGACGATCGACAGGCTCTCTCCCATCCGCTCCATTGCAGCCTTGCAGGTAACGAAAGTCCCGATCAGGTTGGCTTCGAGCAGCTCGCGCAACATTTCAGCTGTCGTGTCCTCGACCGACGCCGATCTGGCGATCCCTGCCGAGTTGACCAGGCCTCCAATCAGACCTGAACGATCGACCACCTCGTCAAATGCAGCCGAAACATCATCCTCGTCGGTCACATCGCAATGAATAAAGATGACATTGTCGCCAGTCATGTCGGCTTCGGCCTCGGCGAGCGCAGCCTCATTGAAGTCGAGCACCGCCACCGGCCAGCCGTCCTCGATCAGCCGCGACGTTACCGCAAGGCCGATGCCCGATGCGCCGCCTGTCACCACCGCCGCGTGCTTCATGTTGTGACCATACCGCTGAATGGAAACCGGTAAAGCGGTTCCGGCAAAAAAGCTCCTCCAGTTTTTATTGATTGACGCGTCAATAAAAATACTTAGCCTGTCGCCATGCCTAAAGTCGGAATGGAACCGCTGCGCCGCCGTGCGCTGATCGACGCTGCTGTCGCCATCATTGGCGAGGCGGGAACGCTAGATGTGCGCATGAGCGACATAGCAGGGCGCGCAGGCGTGTCTTCGGCGCTCGCGCATCACTATTTCGGCGCCAAAGACGATCTGCTGCGCGCCACGATGCAGTCGCTGCTGGTCGATCTCGGACGAGAGCTGCGCACCGCGCTCGCTCAATCGCAAACCCCGCGCGAACGCGTGTCGGCCATCATCGCCGTCAGCTTCTCCGAGCAACAGTTCAAGCCGGACGTCGTGGCCGCCTGGCTTGCCTTCTATGTCGAGGCGCAGCGCTCCACTGACATGCGCCGCCTGCTCGGCATCTACGCCCGGCGGCTGCATTCAAACCTGACGCATGCTCTGTCGCCGCTGACGCCGCGTGGCCAGGCCTCGCGCGCCGCCGAAGGCATCGCCGCGCTGATCGACGGGCTTTACATCCGCCGCGCGCTGAAACAGGGCGCGCCTGACCCCGCATCGGCCATCGCACTGGTCGAAGACTATGTCACCCTGAAGCTCGGGCATACGCCATGACTGATCCACGCCGCCCCAACATCCTCATCATCATGGTCGACCAGATGACCGGCACGCTGTTCCCGGACGGCCCTGCCGACTTCCTGCATACGCCTAACCTGAAGAAGCTCGCCGCCCGCTCGGCCCGCTTCGTCAACAACTACACCGCCTCGCCGCTTTGTGCGCCTGGCCGCGCCTCGTTCATGAGCGGGCAATTGCCTTCGCGCACCCGGGTCTATGACAACGCCGCCGAGTTTGCCTCGTCGATCCCGACTTTTGCGCACCACCTGCGCGCCGCCGGCTATTCGACCGCACTGTCTGGAAAAATGCATTTTGTCGGGCCGGACCAGCTGCACGGTTTCGAGGAGCGGCTGACGACGGACATTTATCCCGCCGACTTTGGCTGGACGCCGGACTACAGAAAACCCGGCGAACGCATCGACTGGTGGTACCACAATCTCGGTTCTGTCACCGGCGCTGGTGTCGCAGAGACCTCGAACCAGCTCGAATATGACGACGAGACCGCCTTCCTCGCCAACCAGAAGCTCTATCAATTGTCGCGCGACAGCGACGACCCGGCGCGCAAGCCGTGGTGCCTGACAGTCTCCTTCACCCACCCGCACGACCCGTTCGTGGCGCGACGCAAATATTGGGACCTCTACAATGATTGCGAGCATCTCGAGCCGACAATCGGCTTCATCCCGACCGACAAGCAGGACCCGCATTCGCAACGGCTCTATCTGGCGAGCGACTACGCCGCGTTCGACATTACGGACGACAATATCCGCCGCTCGCGGCAAGGCTACTTCGCCAACATCTCCTATATCGACGACAAGGTCGGCGAACTGCTCGCGACGCTCGACGCAACCCGCATGACAGACGACACGATTGTGGTCTTCTGCTCCGACCATGGCGAAATGCTCGGCGAGCGCGGCCTGTGGTTCAAGATGAATTTTTACGAAGGGTCAGCCCGCGTGCCTCTGATGTTCGCCGGCGGCGGCATCAAGCCTGCCCGCATCGACACGCCGGTCTCCAACCTCGATATCTGCCCGACCCTTTGCGACCTTGCTGATATCGACATGAGCGCAATCATCGAATGGACCGATGGCCAGTCGCTGGTCCCGCTGATGCGGGGCGAGGGCCGGACCGAGCCGGTGCTGATGGAATATGCCGCCGAGGGGTCCTACGCGCCAATGGTCGCCATCCGCGACGGGCGTTTCAAATTTGTCTTCTGCGAACTCGACCCGCCGCAATTGTTCGACCTGGAGGCCGACCCGCTGGAGCAGGTCAATCTCGCCGCCGAGCCGGCCCATGCCGAACTTGTCGCCAGCTTCATGTCGCGCGTCCGCGCGCGCTGGGACATGGCGCGCTTTGACGCCGAGGTGCGCGAAAGCCAGGCCCGCCGCTGGGTCGTCTATCCGGCGCTGCGCAACGGCGCCTATTTCCCCTGGGATTTCCAGCCACTGCAAAAAGCGTCGGAACGTTACATGCGCAATCACATGAACCTCGACACGCTCGAGGCCGACAAACGTTTCCCGAGGGGCGAATGATGGCGGCTCAGATGGAAGCAGATTTTGTTATCGTCGGCGCTGGCTCAGCCGGCTGCGCCATGGCCTATCGTCTGTCGGAAGATGGTAAGCACAGCGTCATCATCATCGAGCACGGCGGCACCGACTACGGCCCGCTGATCCAGATGCCGTCGGCGCTGTCGATCCCGATGAATATGAGCCTCTACGATTGGGGTTTTCATTCCGAGCCCGAGCCGCATCTGGGCAACCGCGTGCTCGCCACGCCGCGCGGCAAAGTGCTGGGCGGTTCGTCCTCGATCAACGGCATGGTCTATGTGCGCGGTCATGCGCTCGACTTCGACCATTGGGAAGACGAAGGCGCGTCCGGCTGGGGCTTCGCGGATGTGCTGCCCTACTTCAAGCGGATGGAAAATTCGAAGGATGGTGAAGACGGATGGCGCGGCACGGACGGCCCGCTCTACGTCAAGCGGGGCCGCCGCCTCAACCCGCTCTACAAGGCCTTTGTCGAGGCCGGCAAACAGGCGGGCTTTGAGGGCACCGAAGACTACAACGGATCGAAGCAGGAGGGCTTTGGCTGGATGGAACAAACCATCCATCTTGGCCGGCGCTGGTCTGCCGCCAATGCCTATCTGCGGCCTGCGCTGCGCCGTGAAAATGTGAGTCTTGTCCAGGGCTTGGCGCGAAAGGTCTCCATCGAGAATCAACGCGCCACAGGCGTTGAAATCGAAGCTCACGGATCGATTCAACTGGTTCGCGCAAGACGTGAGGTCATCCTCGCCGCCTCGTCAATCAACTCTCCGAAACTTCTGATGCTGTCGGGCATCGGCCCAGCCGCACATCTGGCCGAACACGGCATTGACATTGTCGCTGATCGCCCCGGCGTCGGCCAGAACCTGCAAGACCATATGGAGCTCTACATCCAGCAGGAATCGACCCAGCCGATCACGCTCTATTCGGTGCTGAACCCCTTCTCGAAGGCGCTTATCGGCGCGCGCTGGCTGATGTTCGGATCAGGCCTTGGCGCAACGAACCACTTCGAGGCTGCCGCCTTCGTGCGCTCGAAAGCGGGCGTCGACTATCCCGACATCCAGTATCATTTCATCCCGGCTGCCGTGCGCTATGACGGCAAGGCCGCCGCCAAGTCACACGGCTTCCAGGCTCATGTCGGGCCGATGCGATCAAAGTCGCGCGGATCTGTTTCACTGCGGTCCGGCGATGCGCGCGAGCGGCCGAAAATCCTGTTCAACTACATGTCGCATCCCGACGACTGGTCCGATTTCCGCCACTGCATCCGCCTCACCCGCGAGATCTTTGGCCAAAAAGCCTTCGACCCGTTCCGTGGCCGCGAGATCTCGCCGGGCAGCGATGTGCAGTCTGACGAGCAGCTTGACGACTTCATCCGGCAGCACGCCGAGAGCGCCTACCATCCATGCGGCACCTGCAAGATGGGCGCTGTCGATGATCCGATGTCGGTGGTCGATCCGGAACTGCGCGTCATCGGTGTCGATGGTCTGCGCGTCGCAGACTCGTCCATTTTCCCACGCATCACCAACGGCAATCTCAACGCCCCGTCGATCATGACCGGCGAGAAAGCGTCGGACCATATTCTGGGCCGCCAGATGCTCGCCCCGTCCAATCTCGACCCCTGGATCAATCCGCGCTGGCGCGTCAGCGACAGATGAGATTTGATCGCACGATCAGGAGAAATTCATGAAAGCCCAACCCAAAGCCTCGCACTACATCAATGGCCGTTTCGTGGAGGACGATGGCGGCGCGGCGCTGCCAGTCATCTACCCGGCGACCGGCGAGACCATCGCCATGCTGCATTCCGCGACGCCCAACATTGTCGAGCTCGCCATCGAGGCGGCGCGCGCCGCACAGGGCGCATGGGCGCGGCTGAAGCCGGTAGAACGCGGACGTATCCTGCGCCGCGCCGCAGACCTGCTGCGCGAGCGCAATGCCGAACTGGCGCGCATCGAGACGCTCGACACCGGCAAGGCGATCCAGGAAACGCTGGTGGCGGACGCTGCCTCTGCCGCCGATGCGCTTGAATATTTCGGCGGCGCGGTCGCCACTTTCAACGGCGACTATGTCGATCTCGGTGGGCCATTTGCCTACACGCGGCGTGAACCGCTCGGCGTGTGCGTCGGCATCGGCGCTTGGAACTATCCGATCCAGGGTGCCGGCTGGAAGTCTGGTCCCGCGCTCGCCATGGGCAATGCGATGGTGTTCAAGCCATCGGAAAACACGCCGCTATCTGCGCTGGCGCTGGCCGAAATCTACACCGAAGCCGGCCTGCCGGACGGACTCTTCAACGTCGTGCAGGGCTATGGCGATGTGGGCGCGGCGCTGGCTAGTCACCCGGGGGTCGCAAAAGTATCGCTCACCGGCTCGGTGCCGACTGGCAAGAAGGTGCTGGCGCTGGCCGGTTCGTTGATGAAACATGCGACGATGGAGCTTGGCGGCAAGTCGCCGCTGATCGTGTTTGACGACGCTGACCTCGAAAACGCCGTCGGCGGCGCAATGCTCGGCAATTTCTATTCTACCGGCCAGGTCTGCTCCAACGGCACCCGCGTTTTTGTCCACCAGGGTCTGCATGACCGCTTTGTCGAGCGCGTCGTCGAGCGCACCAAGAAGATCCTGATCGGCGACCCGCTCGATCCCGAAACCCAGATGGGGCCGCTCATCAACAAGGCGCAGCAGGACAAGGTGCTGTCCTATATCGAGATCGGCAAGGCAGAAGGTGCGAAGCTGGCCATCGGCGGCGGCGCACCGAAACTTCAGGGCTTCGAGAACGGTTTCTTTGTCGAGCCGACCGTGTTCACAAACGTCACCGACACTATGCGCATCGCGCAGGAAGAGATCTTTGGGCCGGTGATGAGCATTCTGTCGTTCACGGACGAGGACGAGGTTGTGGCGCGCGCTAACGACACCGAGTTTGGTCTGTCTGCCGGCCTGTTCACCAAGGATATGGCCCGCGCACACCGCGTCGCCGGCGAATTGCAGGCAGGCACGTTGTGGATCAACCACTACAATCTGTCGCCGGTCGAAATCCCGTTTGGCGGCGCCAAGAACTCAGGCATTGGCCGCGAGAACTCGCTGGAGGCGCTGCGCCACTACAGCCAGGTCAAGAGCGTCTATGTCGAGACTGGCGACGTCGAGAGCCCCTACTGAGCCGGAGCCTCATAGCGCTTCAGATACATCGAGAGCGCCGTGACGATGTGGTAGAGAATGCTGGCGGGCACATCGCGCGCCAGTTGGCGGCCCTTGTCATCGATCTGGTCGATCCATAGCCCTTTTGGCGCGGCGTCGAGATGCCATCTGAACAAGCGTCCGACACGTGCTTCGATTTCCGGCTTGAGGTCAGGTCCGCCAGCTTCGTCCAGCGCCATAGCGGCCTTGATTGCCTCGGTCTGCGGCCAGCTGCGCGAAATGCGGTCTAGCGGCATGCCTTCGCGCGAAACCGCCCCATAGGCGAGCCCTGTTGACCGGTTCAACCCGCTGGCGATTGCCGACGCGTATAGTTTGCGGGCAAAGCCGACCAGATCTTTCTGGCCGCTGCGCGCTGCAAAATCGACCAGCAGCGCCGCCCATTCGAAATGGTGGCCGGGCTCGGTCCACTCGCCCTTCTCACCCGCCGCACGTTTCCAGTCGTCGTCGAAATACTCGCCCAGCGTCCAGGTCTCCGCGTCAAAGAAATGACTGCGGAACAGTTCGACTATGCGCGCGGCGCGGCGCAGATATTGCGTGTCGCCGGTGATCTCGTGCCAGGCAAGAAACGCCTCCAGCAGATGCATGTGCGGGTTGGAGCGGCGAATGCTGTCCTTGCCGGGCGTTTCCAGAAAACCACGCATCGTGCTGTCTTCGAGATAGAAGTCGATGAATTTGAACGTGTCCAATCCGAGCTGTTTTGCATCCGGATTGCCCGCCTTGTGCGCATGGGCCAGCGCCAGCAAGACGCAGGACTGGTCATAAGCATCTTCCACCGGGTCGGCGACCGAACCGTCGACATTGAGCACCCTCACCCAGCCGCCGTTGGCCGAACGGCCCTGCCGGGTGATGAATTCGATGCCGTGTGCAATGAGGCGATCGGCAGGTCCGGTCCAGCCGTGCTGTTTGGCTACTGCGAAGGCAAAAATCTGCCGGCCCATTGTGCGCATGCGCTTCGGCTTGACCACTGGCGCCGCATCCATCGACAGCGCCTCGAAGAAGCCGCCATGCCGCTCATCGACGGCGACAGTCGACCACAGAGGCAAGGCTTCGTTCAGCAACCAGTGGCGCACGCGCGGCACATAGGCGCCCACCTGCACCACGCGGTCCTGTGCGGGGGTGAACTTGGTCTCCAGCCGGCCCGTCTGTTCGAGCCGTTCGACAATCTTCTTGACGTTCTGGCTCTGATTGACCGGCGCAATGAATGTGGCGTCGGCGGTTGCGACAATAGCCACATCTTTCATCCCAATCACTGACAGCAACCGTCCCTGGCTGCGCAGGTAGGACGATTTGGTGTCAATCGCCACAACGTCGCCTATGACGACATTGCCGTCTGCGTCGGACGCACTGACGTCAAGCAGCGACTGCCATGATCCAAGATCGTTCCAGCGGAAGGTTGCCGGGATCATGGCGATGCCTGCGGTCCTTTCCATGATTGCATAGTCGACCGAAATCGACTGGATGTGCCCGTAGTCCAGCATCGGCAGATAGACGCCCGACAGGTCCCTTGCCGCATTGGCGCAGGCGATTTCGGCCTGATCCCAGATTTCCGGTTGCAGCGCCCGAAACGCCTCCCGCATCGCGCTGGCGCGATACAGGAACATGCCGGAATTCCAGAAGAAGTTTCCCGCGTCGAGATAGGATTGGGCAGTCGCGAGATCCGGTTTTTCGACAAATCGCATGACGTCGATGCCGTCAGCCTCGATATAGCCATAGCCGGTTTCGGGATGCGACGGGCGGATGCCGAACACAACGATGCGTCCATCCAGGGCCGGGCCAACGCCTGCCTCAATCGTTTGCCAGAACTGCTCGTCGGTCGAGATCTCGTGGTCGGACGGCACGACAAGTACAAGTCCGTCACCGGCCGCGCGCAACGTTTCGATGGTTGCAACGGCAACCGCGGCTGCGGTGTTGCGTCCAGTCGGCTCAAATATGGCCTCGCCGCCAATATCCAGCCCCGCAAGGTCGTCACGAACGCGTCCGGCATGGCGCTCGGACGCAATCAGGCTGACGCGCGCCTCGCCCGCCGTCCGCGCCTGCAGCCGGCGAACAGTCTTGATCAGCATCGAGCCGTCGCCAGCCAGATTGTGGAACTGTTTCGGATTGTCTTCGCGCGACAGAGGCCACAGACGGGAACCAACGCCGCCGCTCATCACAAAGCAGGAAATGGAGGACGTCATGGGCATCTCAGATCGTCTGGTTGTATGCGCCGACCTCGGGATTTTCCCGGAGCACAGCATCAACCGCCTCAAACATCGCCCGCTTGCGCGCTTCGGACACCGGGCTTTCGACAACCACCACAAGCTCAGGCTTGTTGGACGATGCGCGCACCAGTCCCCAGGTCCCGTCGTCCGCGACAACCCGGACGCCGTTGACGGTCACCAGATCGACGATCTTGTGGCCCGCAATCGGCTCTGCCGCCTCAAACATTGCCGTGAATCTGCTGATCACCTTGTCCACGACCCCATACTTGACCTCATCGCCGCAATGCGGGCTCATGGTCGGTGAGCCGAAGGTCAGCGGCAAGTCGCGATAGAGATCGGCCATCGACTTTTGCGGATTCCGGTCGAGCATCCGGCAAACCGAAATCGCAGTCACCAGTCCGTCGTCATAACCGCGCCCGTAAGGCGGGTTGAAGAAGAAGTGGCCGGACTTTTCAAATCCAGCCAGCGCGTTCAGTTCCTTGACGCGGCGCTTGATGTAGGAATGGCCTGTCTTCCAGTAGTCGGTCTTCGCGCCCTGGGCTTTCAGCAGCGGGTCAGTCATGAACAGGCCAGTCGATTTCACATCGACGACAAACTGCGCTCCGGGGTGTTCCGCCGACATATCCCGCGCCAGCATGACGCCGACCTTGTCGGCAAAGATTTCGTTGCCCTCGTTGTCGACTACGCCGCAGCGGTCGCCGTCGCCGTCAAAGCCAAGCCCGACGTCCGCGCCGGTCTCCAGCACCTTGTCACGGATCGCATGCAGCATTTCCATGTCTTCGGGATTTGGATTGTAGTGCGGGAACGTGTGGTCAAGCTCGACGTCGAGCGGGATGACCTCGCAGCCAATGCGCTCCAGCGCTTCTGGCGCAAAAGCACCGGCAGTGCCATTGCCGCAAGCGGCAACGACACGCAGCTTTCGCTTCATCTTGATGCCGCTGGTCAGATCGTCAATGTAGCGGGCGCGCACGCCTTCGACAGCTTCGTATGACCCGCCGCCCACCAGATCGAAATCGCCGCCCAGCACTGCATTCCTAAGCGCGTTCATTTCATTTGGGCCAAATGTCAGAGGGCGCTCCATGCCCATTTTGACACCGGTCCAGCCATTTTCGTTGTGCGAGGCCGTCACCATGGCGACCGACGGGCAATCAAGCGCAAACTGGGCAAAATAGGCCATCGGCGAGAGCGCCAGGCCAATGTCCCTTACCTTTGCGCCAGCGGCCATCAGGCCGGACACAAGCGCCAGTTTGATGGCCAGTGAATATGAGCGGAAGTCATGTCCGACAACAATCTCAGGCCCGACGCCGGCACGCCGGATGATTGTCGCCAGGCCCATTCCAAGCGCCTGCACACCAAGCAGGTTCAGTTCCGGCGGCTTTGCCGAACCCGGATGGCCGAACCACCAGCGCGCATCATATTCGCGAAAGCCAGTCGGCTTCACGAGCGCGCGGGTTTCAAACTCAAACGTGTTAGGCTGAATGTCTGCGAGCGGTTTCAGCACTTATCCTGCTCTCTCGTTGGCGTCTCAACACCCTGAATAACCGGTTCGCCTTGCGATTGCGTATACAGGACTTGCTTTGCCGTGCGGCAAGATTGCACGACTTGCCCGGTCCATTGCGCTTGCAGTGGACAACCTGCCCCGCTATAAGCCCGCGTCTGGTTACGGAGTGTAGCGCAGCCTGGTAGCGCACATCGTTCGGGACGATGGGGTCGCAGGTTCAAATCCTGCCACTCCGACCAGCCTAAACAGCGACAAAGATCGCTGTTTCTCCCGACAAGCAGGGGCATCCACGCCACCTCAACGGAGACTTCAATGTCCAGATTGTTTGCCCTGATCGCCGTTCTCGTTCTCGCAACCGGATGCGCTGGCCCCGACTATGGCGCGTCAACGATCAAGTCGAAGCCGAGCGTCAGCGGCTGCCCCGAACCAAATTCGCCCTGCGCACCGGGCGGCGACGGCCTCTGAGGCAAGTCAGGCGCGGCAATCATAGCCGCGCATGAAATGCCGGGTCTCCTTTTGAGGTAGAGCACCCCTTTGCTCGTATCTTGGCGTGATACTTCAATTTGACACGCCACAAGTATCGCGTTATGATACGTAGATGATCCGATCGTTCAGAGACAAGCGGACGGAATCTGTTGCGGCTGGTCAGAGCCCAAAGGGCTTTCCGTCAGACTTGGTCAGAACGGCGCGACGCAAACTGTTCATGCTGGAGCACGCTGTCAGCCTCGATGATCTTCGAATGCCTCCGGGCAACCGGCTTGAAGCATTGAAGGGTGATCGCGCCGGGCAGCACTCGATCCGCATCAATGACCAGTTCCGATTGTGCTTTCGCTGGACTGGCGGCAACGCAGATGATGTCGAGATTACGGACTACCATTGAAGGAGCGCGCCATGACCGCACTTGGATTTTCCATTCACCCCGGCGAAATTCTGCGTGAGGAGTTCATGGGGCCGCTGAACATCAAGCCCTATTCGCTGGCCAAGAAGCTGCATGTGCCGCGCACACGTATTGAGCGGCTGGTGGCCGAACAGACACCGGTAACGCCAGACACTGCACTCAGGCTCGCCAAATTTTTCGGCACGACAGCGCAGTTCTGGATGAATATGCAGTCTGCTCACGATCTCGCCAAAGAGGCAGCGGCAAAGCACAGCGAGATTGATGCGATTGAACAGGTCGCAGCTTAACCAATCACTGCAACCGCCGCCGACAGCGGCTGCAGGGTGAACTCGCGGCTCTGAAATGCGCTGCCGTCGGACAGTTTCAGCACGGTCACACCTGCCCCATCATCCAAACGCCACGTCGCCGCCGCCCGCCCGAAATTGAACAGGCAGAGCAGCTTTTCGCCGTCGGCTTCGCGCACAAAAGCCAGCACATCCGGCTCATTGCCCGGCAAAAACCGGATCGTTCCGTCAATCAGCGCCGGATGCGCTTTTCTGAACGCAATCGCCGCCTTGTAGTGCGACAGCACCGAGCCTGCGCCCTGCTGTGCATCAACGGCCCGCGCTGCATGTTCTGGCGGCACCGGCAGCCAGGGTTTGCCGTCGGTGAACCCGGCATTGGGCTTTTCAGCTTCCCACACCATCGGCGTGCGGCAGCCATCCCGGCCTTTGAAGCCCGGCCACATGCGGATGCCATAGGGGTCGCGCAGATCCTCAAAGGCGATGTCAGCCTCGGTCAGGCCGAGCTCCTCGCCCTGATAGAGACAGATCGAACCGCGCAGCGCGCAGAGCAGGTCGATCGCAAACTTCGCGACCTGATCGACCTCGCCAGCAGACCTTGCAAAACGCGAGGCGTGGCGGCGCACGTCGTGATTGGAAAACGCCCAGCACACCCAGCCATCCTTGACCGCGTTTTCAAACGCCATCACGCAGTCGCGGATGTAGGCCGGCGAAAACTGATCGCCCAGCAGGTCAAACGTGTAGCACATGTGCAACTTGTCGCCGCCCTCGGTATAGGCGGCCACCGTCTTCAGCGAGCGCTCGCCGTCGCCGACTTCGCCCACCGTCGCACGGTCCGGATACTGGTCGAGCAAGGCGCGCAATTGGCGCAGGAAGCCGACATTTTCTGGCTGCGTTTTGTCGTAGAGATGGTCCTGGAAACCATACGGATTGGTGTCTGGAATATCGTTGGTCTTGCCGCGCGGAAAGGGCGGATTGTCGCGTAGTTTTGCGTCGTGGAAATAATAGTTCACCGTGTCGAGGCGGAATCCGTCGACGCCCCGGTCGAGCCAGAATTTGACGCTGTCGAGCACAGCCGCCCGCACCGCCGGATTGTGAAAGTTCAGGTCGGGCTGAGAGGCCAAGAAGTTGTGCATGTAATATTGCTTGCGCCCCGTATCCCATTCCCAGGCCGGGCCGCCAAAGATCGCCATCCAGTTGTTCGGCGCGGTTCCATCCGGCTTGGCATCGGCCCAGACATACCAGTCGGCTTTGTCGTTTGACTGGTCGGCGCGGCTTTCGATGAACCATTGATGCTTGTCTGACGTGTGCGAAATCACCTGGTCGATGATGACCTTGATCCCACGCTTGTGCGCCTCTTCGACAAAGCGGTCGAAATCCGCCAGCGTGCCAAACAGAGGGTCGACGTCGCGATAGTCCGACACGTCGTAGCCCATATCGGCCATTGGCGACTTGAAGAAGGGCGACAGCCAGACCGCATCGACGCCAAGCGCTGCAATATGATCCAGGCGCTCCGTTGCGCCCGCCAGATCGCCGATGCCGTCGCCCGTCGTGTCCTGAAACGAGCGCGGATAGATCTGATAGATTACCGCGCCACGCCACCAATCAGCACCCGCTCTCGTCATCAGGCTTATTCTCCTTGCGGCTGTTCGGTCAGGATCGCGACCGAGCGTCCGCCTACCCTGAATGGCCCTGCCGCACCAGCCTTGCCGGTGAGATCGGTCGACAGCCGCCACGCCATTCCGTCGCGCGCCCTGGCGTCGACGACGCCGGCGCGGCGGTCGCCATTGATCAGCACTGCAATTCGCGGCGCGCCTGGCTCTTCCACCACCATCACCAGCCGCCGGTTTGTCCGCTCGTTCCAGCGTTCATCGTTCATCGGCTGCCAGTCAAATCCAAGCCATTCAACGATTGCGCCCCTTCCGCCCGGCGGCTTGAAAAAATCCAGCCCTTCCAGCCCTGAGCCGGCGCGGATGCGCGCCAGCAGAGCCGTCCAGTCTTCCAGCGCCCGGTCGCGGCCCTCCCAGTCAACCCAGCTGATGACATTGTCCTGGCAATAGGCATTGTTGTTGCCGCGCTGCGTGCGGCCAAACTCGTCGCCTGCGGTCAGCATGATCGTGCCGCGCGAGGTAAACAAAGTCGCCAACATCGCGCCGATGTCGCGCCGCCGCGCCGCCTCGATCTTCTCGTCGTCCGCCGGGCCTTCGACGCCATTGTTCCACGACAGATTGTCATTGTGGCCGTCGCGATTGTTCTCGCCATTGGCCTGATTGTGCTTCTGTTTGTAGACGGCGATATCGGCCAGCGTAAATCCGTCATGCGAGGCGATGTAGTTGATCGTCCGCGTCGCGCCCGCGCCGTCGCCGCCGAACACGTCGGACGATCCCGCCAGCCGCGTCGCCAGCGAACCCGTCATGCCCGCATCGTGCCGCCAGAAGCGCCTGATATCATCGCGAAACTTGTCGTTCCATTCGAGCCAGCGGCTGGAAAAATTGCCCAACTGATAGCCGTCCGGGCCGATGTCCCACGGTTCGGCAATCAGGATGCGGTCGGCAAGCACCGGGTCGTTTTCAATCGCCCGCAAAGTCTCTGCGCGGGCCGTGAACCCTTTCGCGTCGCGGCCAAGGATTGGCGCCAGATCGAACCGGAATCCGTCGACGCCTGCATTCAGCACAAAGTGCCTCAGTGACGAGACGATCAACTCACGCACCCGCGGATGATCACATGCGAGCGTATTGCCGGTGCCCGTGTCATTGACCAGCCGCCCTTTTGCGTCATGGCGGTAGTAGGCCGCATCATCCAGCCCGCGCAGCGACAGCGTCGGGCCATGAATATCGCTCTCGCCGGTGTGGTTGAACACGACATCGAGCAGCACGCCGATACCCGCCTGCCGTAGCGCCGCCACGGTTGCGCGCAATTCGCCGATGCCGCCCGGCGCAAGGCGGGGGTCGAGCACCATGAACGACACCGGATTGTAGCCCCATGCATTGGTCAGCCCAAGCGGCAGCAGGTGCCGCTCGTCGATCCATGCCGTCACCGGCATCAGCTCCACCGCCGAGACGCCAAGCTTCTTCAAATGCGAAACAATTGCCGGGTGGGCGAGCGCCGCAATCGTGCCACGTTGGTCTTCCGGAATGTCCGGATGCAATTTCGTGAACGCCTTGACGTTCAGCTCATAGATCAGCCCGCCGGGACGAAACACCGGCGGTTGGTGCGGAACGGGTTCAGGCAACGCGGTGATGACCGCCTTCGGCATCAAAGGCGCGGTGTCGGCTTGTTGCCATCGCGGCGTAGCGATGGACAGCCGCGCTTCATAGGGCCGATCAATCGCCACCGCATACGGGTCCATCAGCAGCTTCCACGGATCAAACCAGTGGCCTTTTGCAGGATCATAGCGGCCATCGGCACGATAGCCGTAGCGGTGCCCGTTCCCGACACCTTCGACACGGCAACGAAACACGCCCTCGCCATCGCGTTGCATTGGCAGCCGCATGATCGGATCTGAATTGCCGGCAACCATCGGCTCATAGGGCGCGTAGAGGCACAGCTCGATGGAATCCGCCACGCCCGACCAGACTGCAAAGTCAGTCCCGTTGTCGTTTGGCCAGGCGCCAAGTTTCGTTTCTGTCATGAGTCTCCGCAAGCGAATCTTTCCGCCAAATACGGCGACAAGGCACACTAGCAAGCTGGCCTGACCGGGAAAACCACGCTTGGTGAAAGCGCGTGGAAACCAATCCTCCCGGCATCCGTTTCCCTCGCATTCAGGCTATGCTTGAGTCAAAGCCGCCACCAGGGATCAAATGTCATGCCCAGCACCATCCGCCTTCACCGTGTTCTGAAAACCACGCCCGAAAAAGTCTATCGCGCCTTCACCGACGCCGACGCCTGGTGCCGTTTCCTGCCGCCGCACGGTTTCCTGGGCAGCATCGACAGGTTCGAGCCAAAAGTCGGCGGCCGGTTCCACATGGCGTTCCGCAATTTCACGACCAATCAGGCGCACGCCTTCGGCGGCGTGTTCCTCGAGATGGAGCCGAACAAGAAACTGTCCTACAGCGACGTCTTTGACGACACCAACCTGCCCGGCGAGATGAAAACGACGATTGTGCTCTCCGAGGTCCCGGGCGGCACCGATCTGAAGATCACGCAGGAAGGCGTGCCCGACATGATCCCGGAATCGATGTGCTATCTCGGCTGGCAGGACACGCTGACCCAGCTGCGCGATCTGGTCGAACCGGATATCCGGGACGAGTGAGGCAGTCTAAATGAATCGGGTGTCGCGCGTGATCCGTCGCGCGTCGGCGCCGGTTTCGATTGAAAGCAATGCCAAATAGGAATGCCACACATCGCGTTGGGTCGTTCCTGCTCCGGCCATCGACAAGCGGAAAATGTTCAGCGCCGCGACATTACGGGCCAAATCGCCCAATGTTTCGCCATGCCAACGCCTGCCATCAAACCATATCACCGCAATCGCAGCCGAGAGAACCCCGGTTGCAACAATCAGGTTTGACCAATCCGCAGAACGCGCAAACCAAATGACACACAACAGGGCAAACAGCGCCGAGTAGAAGCCGACGGTTGTAACCAGGCCCTCACTGCTGCCACGTATCAGCAGGCCTGTTTCGTGCTCGACGTGCCGCAGGAACTTCGATGGGCTCATGTCGGTAATTCGAGCCAATTCCGACTTCGGTGTCGCCGCGTCAGCGCCAATTGCGCGCCTCAAGCGATAGAAGGCGATTGCCGTCGCGCATCCGCGCCCGTCACGTGCAGTGTTGTCCTCCCCCATCCTCGCAAAAGCCAGATCAAACAAGTCACCAACCGTCCTGACACGCATGCATTCGTCATCTTCAAGCTGTATGCCGAATGACTGCTCGACTGTTTCGAGCAGATCGACTTCGTCACCATCGCCAGCCAGCCCAAGGGTTTTCAGCGAGGTTGCTGCATGGTTGACCCTCACGTAATCACCGTCGGCTTGGTCATCCCCGTCGCCTTTTTCAGCCCGGCAATCTCGTCTGCGGCCTTGATCAGGTCGGCCAGCGCCTTTTGCGTGTCGAGGTCGAGCTTTTTCGGGTCGGCCTCGTAGCGTTCGATATAGACGCGCACGGTCGCGCCCTCAGTGCCGGTGCCCGACAGGCGGAACACCACGCGCGAGCCCCCTTCAAACAGCACACGCACGCCCTGATTATTGCTCGCCGAGCCATCGACCGGGTCGTGATAGGAAAAATCGTCGGCCTTCTCGACCACCAGCTTGCCGAACTTTTTGCCCGGCAGCTTTGGCAGGCTGGCGCGCAGGCCATCCATCATCTTGCCCGCCGCATCGCTCGCCACCGCCTCATAGTCGTGGCGCGAATAGTAGTTGCGGCCAAATTCCGCCCAGTGCTTTTCGACAATCTGTTTCACCGGCTCTTTTCGCGCAGCCAGAATGTTCAGCCACAGCAGCACCGCCCACAGTCCGTCCTTCTCGCGCACATGATCGGAGCCGGTGCCCGCACTCTCCTCACCGCAGATCGTTGCCATGCCGGCGTCGAGCAGATTGCCAAAGAATTTCCAGCCGGTCGGCGTTTCATACATGCCGACACCAAGCTTTTCCGCCACGCGATCAGCCGCCGCACTTGTCGGCATCGAGCGGGCAATGCCTTTCAGGCCTGTCTTGTAGCCGGGAGCCGCCGTGGCGTTGGCCGCCAGAAGCGCGAGCGAATCCGATGGTGTGACAAAGATGTCCTTGCCGATGATCAGGTTGCGGTCGCCATCGCCATCCGACGCCGCGCCAAAGTCCGGCGCGTTCTTCGACATCATCAGGTCGTAGAGCTCTTTTGCATGCACCAGATTAGGATCCGGGTGGTGGCCGCCAAAGTCCTCCAGCGGCACGCCATTGCGCACCGTGCCCTTCCTGGCGCCAAGCCGCTTTTCCAGGATCTCGTGCGCATAGGGGCCGGTCACGGCATGCATGGCGTCAAACGCCATCGTAAACCCGCCCTTGAACATCTTCTTGATCGCCCTGAAGTCGAACAGGGTCTGCATCAGCGCGGCATAATCGGCCACCGGGTCGATCACCTCGACCACCATCCCGCCAGCCTTCTCCTCTCCCACCTTGTCCAGATCAATCTCAGGCAGGTCGGCGATCAGATAGCGGTCAATTTCCTTGGTCCGGGCAAAAATCCTGTCCGTCAGCTTTTCCGGCGCCGGGCCGCCATTGGACGCGTTGTATTTGATGCCAAAGTCTTCGTGCGGGCCACCCGGATTGTGGCTAGCCGACAAGATGATGCCGCCAAATGCGCCATACTGACGGATCACATTCGAGGCCGCCGGCGTCGACAGTATGCCACCCTGCCCGACCATCACCTTGCCAAACCCGTTGGCGGCCGCCATGCGGATCACCTTCTGGATCACTTCGCGATTGTAGAAACGGCCGTCGCCGCCCACCACCAGGGTCTTGCCGGCAAACCCGTCGAGACTGTCAAAGATCGACTGGACAAAATTCTCGACATAGTTCGGCTGCTGGAACACCGGCACCTTCTTGCGAAGACCGCTCGTGCCAGGTTTCTGGTCGTCAAACGGTTTTGTGGCGACGGTCATATCCATATCTGCATTGTGGTCCGGAAGGAGGGAATGATAGATGTCGGCATATTTTTCGGCACTTCTGGTCCACGACACATCCGATGCCATGCCGTTGTGCTGGATCTTGGCCCACAAATCGCCGTTGCGGAACAGGGCAACCGCCCGCCTGACGGCATGACGAACATTTTCGCGATCGACCGGCCAGAATTGCAGGCCGGTGCCAACGCCCGCCGTCATGGCCGCGTCATTGGCGTCAATCACCGTGTCCGTCAGGCCACCGGTGCGCGCGACCACTGGCACGCAGCCATACCGCAGCCCGTAGAGCTGGGTCAGGCCGCATGGCTCGAAGCGCGACGGCACCAGGATCGCGTCTGAGCCACCCTGCATCAAGTGCGACAGTTGTTCGGAATAGCCCGTCACCACGCCCATGCGCCCCCGGTAGTGGCCCGCGGACGCCACCAGATGGCCTTCAAGCACATGATCACCAGACCCCAGCACAACGAGCCGGGCGCCAGCGCCAATGATGTCATCAATAGCTGACACCAGCACATCCATGCCCTTTTGCCAGGTCAGGCGGGAGACAACGCAAAAGATCGGATCGCCGCTGTCATCAAGTCCAAACCGCTCTTCAACTGCGCGCCTGTTGGCAGCGCGTGCGGCCAGCGACTCGGCGGAATAGACAGCCGCCAGGTCCTTGTCGGTTGCCGGGTTCCACACGTCCGTATCAATGCCGTTGACGATGCCGAAGACAGACCCTTCCCGCGCCCGCACCAAGCCGTCGAGACCCATACCAAACTCCGGCGTACGTATTTCGGCGGCGTAGGTCGGGCTGACGGTGGTAATTGCGTCGGCCAATTGCAGGCCGGCCTTAAGATAGCCGACGCCGCCATAATATTCGACGCCGTCAACCGTCATGGCGTGTCCGGGCAAGCCCAGCCCGCCAAACACGCTGGCGGCAAACTTGCCCTGAAATGCCAGATTGTGGACCGTCAGAACGGTCGGAACTCCGCGCTGGCCGGTGAAGCGGATATAGGCCGGTGTCAGCGCCGCCTGCCAGTCATGGGCATGCGCCACGTCGGGCAGGTAGCCCGGAACCAGCCCGTCGACCACCAGTTGCGCAACCTTGCCCAGCGCCGCAAATCGCCGCCAATTGTCCGGCCAGTCCGCGCCGCTTTCGTCGCCGTATGGCCCGCCGCCACGCTGATAGAGGTGCGGCGCGTCAATCGCCAGGATATCCAGCCCTCCAGCTTCACCGGCGACGATATTGGCCTGCCCGCCAAACAGATCATCAATGGTCGCGACAACTGCAGGCTCCTGCAATTGCTGCATCACTGCCGGATAGCCAGGCACGAGCGTGCGCATTGCCACGCCATGCGGCTTGAGCGCCTCAGGCAGAGCGCCGGCGACATCGGCGAGGCCGCCCGTCTTGATGAGCGGATAGATCTCGGAAGCGACGGAGAGGACTTTCATTCAGCTATTCACCCTTACAATGCCAGCCGGTCGATCATCGGCTGGGTGATCAGACAGATGCCGCTTTCGGTGCGGCGGAATCGCCGTGCGTCCAGGTCCGGGTCCTCACCGACGACCAGCCCTTCAGGAATAACAACACCGCGATCGAGAACAACACGCTTCAGGCTGGCTTTGCGGCCAATGGTGCAGTCCGGAAGCACAACCGCCTCTTCGAGCGACGAATAGGAATTTGCCCTGACGCCTGTAAAAATCAGGCTGCGTTTGAGCGAAGCGCCCGAAATGATGCAGTCGCCCGACACCAGCGAAGACACCGCCGAGCCCCGGCGCGCATCCTCATCATGGACGAATTTTGCCGGAGGCTTGATCTCGGCATAGGTCCAGATCGGCCAGTCGCGGTCATACAGATCGAGTTCCGGCGTCACGTCGGTCAGATCGATATTGGCCTCCCAATAAGCGTCAATCGTCCCGACATCGCGCCAATAGGCCTCCCGCTCGAAGGATGACCGCACGCAGGAACCGGCAAAACGATGCGCAACTGCTTTGCCATTGGCAACGATGTGGGGAATGATGTCTTTGCCGAAATCGCGGCTGGAATTCGGGTCAGCCGCATCACGGCGCAATTCATCCATCAGGAATTTGGTTCGAAAGACATAGATGCCCATCGAGGCCAGCGCAAAATCCGGATTGCCGGGGATTGCAGGCGGATCAGCCGGCTTCTCAACAAAGGAAATGATCTCGTCGGTCTCGTTGACATGCATCACACCGAACCCCGTTGCCTCCATGCGGGGCACCTCGAGACAGCCGACAGTCACATCGGCTTTCATGTCGACATGCTGTCTGAGCATCTGCTCATAATCCATCTTGTAGATATGATCGCCGGCAAGAAGGACGATGAATTCCGGCTCATATGCTTCGATGATGTCGGCGTTCTGGTAGACGGCGTCAGCCGTGCCCTCATACCACTGTGTTTCCGACACACGTTGAGAGGCTGGCAGGATATCGAAACTCTCGTTTCGCTCGGGCCGGAAGAAGTTCCAGCCGCGCTGCAAATGGCGGATCAGGGAATGCGCCTTGTATTGCGTCGCCACGCCGATACGGCGGATGCCGGAATTAAGCGCGTTCGACAGGGCAAAATCGATGATGCGGGTCTTGCCGCCAAAATAGACTGCGGGCTTGGCCCGGATATCAGTCAGTTCCTTGAGGCGGCTTCCGCGGCCGCCGGCCAGTACGTAGGCCATTGCGTCTCTTGCTAGCGGCTGCGTCCTGTTGTTCGCCATTCCCATGCTCCTCCACCCGGCCCTTTGCGGGCACGAACTCAAAATACAGCGTCGCCAGCGGCGGCAGCGTCACATTCGCCGCAATCACTTTGCGCTTTCTAGTCGCCTTGATCCAACCGAGATTCCCCTTCCCGGTTCCGCCATAGTCGTCAGCGTCAGTATTGAGAATTTCGCGCCACCGCCCTGCTTTGGGCAAGGGCAATTCGTAGTTCTCGCGCGCAATAGGCGTGAAATTGGTTACCACGGCAACCGGCGGCTTGCGTGGCGCCTTGCGAAGCCATGCAAATACCGACCGCTCGCTGTCGTCGACGACCAACCACTCAAACCCGTCGGGTTCACAGTCGCGCGCATGCAGCGCCTGACGGTCGCGATAGAGATGATTCAGGTCGCGCACCAGCGCCTGCATGCCATTATGCGGCTTGTATTCGAGCAGGCCCCAGTCCAGCTCGCCCTCTTCGTTCCACTCGGCGCGCTGGGCAAACTCCTGGCCCATGAACAGCAGCTTCTTGCCGGGATAGCCCCACATGAAGCCAAAATAGGCTCTGAGCGTCGCAAATTTCTGCCAGTCGTCGCCGCCCATCTTGCCGACCAGCGCCGACTTTCCATGCACCACTTCATCATGCGACAGCGGCAGCACAAAATTCTCGTTGAACGCATACATCGGGCCAAAGGTAATCTCGCCATGATGATGCCGCCGGTGGATCGGATCGCGCTTCAAATAGGACAGGGTGTCGTGCATGAAGCCCATGTTCCACTTGAAGCCGAAGCCAAGCCCGCCATCGTAGACAGGCGCTGAAACCTTCGGCCAGGACGTCGATTCCTCCGCCATCGTCATGAAGCCGGGCGCGGCCGCATAAACCGCCGTATTCATATCCTTGAGGAACTCGACAGCTTCAAGATTTTCGCGCCCGCCCTTGGTGTTCGGCTCCCACTCACCGGCCTTGCGGGCGTAGTCGAGATAGAGCATCGAGGCCACCGCATCGACGCGCAACCCGTCAAGATGGAACTGCTCGGCCCAGAACACCGCATTGTTGACCAGATAGGATTTTACCTCGCGGCGGCCGAAATTGTAGACCGCCGTGTTCCACTCGGGATGCATGCCCTTGCGGGTGTCGGCATATTCGTAGAGCGCGGTGCCGTCGAACTTGATAAGCCCATGCGCATCAATCGGGAAATGCGCCGGCACCCAGTCGAGGATCACGCCAAGCCCAGCCTGATGCGCGCCATCAACAAAGCGCGCAAAGCCTTCCCGGTCGCCAAAGCGGGCAGTCGGCGCATAAAGCCCGGTCGTCTGGTAGCCCCAGGACGGGTCGTAAGGGTGCTCGGTGACCGGCAGCAACTCGATATGGGTGTAGCCCATGCCAACGACATAGGGGATCAGCTGATCGCCAAGTTCGTCCCAGGTCAGGAATTTGCCTTCAGCATTGCGGCGCCAGGAGCCTGCATGCACCTCGTAGATCGAAATCGGCTGACGCCGCGCATCGGCCTTTTTCCAGAAGGCGCGATGCGCCTTGTCGTTCCATTTGTGCGCCAGCGGCCCGGTCGTCTTTGATGCAGTTGCAGGGCGCAGTTCGGCCTGAAACGCGAACGGGTCTGCCTTCAACGGCTGGCGCACGCCGGTCGGCCCGATGATCTCGAACTTGTAGGCGCGCCCTGCCCCGATGCCGGGCACAAAGATCTCCCAGATGCCGCTGTCGCCACGGAAACGCATGACGTGGCGGCGGCCGTCCCACTCGTTGAAATCGCCGACCACCGAGACGCGTCTGGCGTTGGGCGCCCAGACTGCAAAATGGAAGCCTGTTGCTCCTTCATGCTTGATCTGGTGTGCGCCAAGCTTGTCGAACAGCCGCAGATGCGAGCCCTGCGCCATGTAATAATCGTCCATCGGCCCCAGAACCGGACCGAACGAATAGGGATCGGCGAAAACCCATTCACCCGTCTCATTTTTGGCCCTGTAGCGCAGCGGCTGGCGCGCCTTCAACGCAACCGGGCCTTCAAAGAAGCCAGCCTCGTCTGTTTTCACCAGTTCACCCGCCGCCTTTCCGGCAAGCGTCTCGGCGCTCAGACTATCTGCGCCTGGAACAAAGGCGCGCGCCACAAATCCCTCGCCATCCGGATGGACGCCAAGGATCGAAAACAGGTCCACAAACGTGCCCCTGGCGATCGCGTTGATGTCACGCCGGCTCACCATGCGCGTTACGACGCCGGAACATTCCACACGTCGCGCGCATATTCGCGGATCGTGCGGTCGGACGAGAAAAACGCCATGCGCGCGGTGTTATGCACCGCCTTGGCATACCAATCCGCCGGCGTGCGCCAGATCTGATCGACGCGCCGCTGCGCCGCCGCATAGGCGTCAAAGTCGGCGGCCACCATGAACCAGTCGGAATCGTAGATGCTGTCGACCAGACCGCGATAGCGGTCAGGCTCGTCAGGCGAAAACACACCCGACGAAATCGCCGACAGCGCCTGCGACAACTCCGGCGACGCCTCGATAACTGCGCGCGGATTATATCCGCCTGCGCGCCGGTCAGCGACCTCCTGCGCTGTCAGGCCGAAGATGACGATATTGTCGCCGCCGATCTTCTCCTTCATCTCGACATTGGCCCCATCGAGCGTGCCAATCGTCAGCGCGCCGTTCAGGGCGAACTTCATGTTGCCAGTGCCCGACGCCTCCAGACCCGCCGTCGAAATCTGCTCGGACAGATCGGCCGCCGGCATCATGATTTCTGCCATGGACACGTTGTAGTTCGGCATGAACACGACCTTGAGCAGATCCCGCACCGACGGGTCGCCATTGATGACTTTCGCCACGTCATTGATCAGCTTGATGATCAGTTTTGCTGTCGTGTAGCTGGGCGCTGCCTTGCCGCCAAACAGTTTGACGCGCGGCGACCAGTCGCCATGCGGATTGGACCTGATCTGGTCATAGAGCGCAACCGCCTCGATGATGTTGAGCAGCTGACGTTTGTATTCATGGATGCGCTTGATCTGGATGTCGAACAGCGCCGACGGGTCGAACCTGATGCCGACGCGGTCCCTGGCAAGCGCCGCCATACGCTGCTTGTTAGCGCGCTTCACGGCCGCAAATTTTTCGCGGAAGCCAGCATCGTCCGCGTATTTGTCGAGGTCGATGATCCGGTCGATATCGTCGAGAAACGCGTCGCCAATCGTCTCGCGCATGAGATCCGTCAGGCCAGGATTGGCCTGCATCAGCCAGCGGCGCGGCGTGATGCCATTGGTCTTGTTGTTGATGCGGTCCGGGTAAAGCAGGTGCAGGTCGTGGAACACCGTTTTCTTCATCAGGTCGGTATGAAGTGCCGACACACCGTTGATCTTGTGCGAACCGGCAAAGGCCAGATTGCCCATCTTGACGCGCCGTTCTCCGTCTTCGCCGATCAGCGAAATCGCCCGCACATGTCCGTCATTCAGGTCTGACCGTGCGCGCGCCTCTTTCAGGATCTGGGCGTTGATCGCGTAAACGATCTGCATATGGCGCGGCAGAATGCGCTCGAACACCGTCACCGGCCAGCTTTCGAGAGCTTCAGGCAATAGCGTGTGATTGGTGTAGCCGAACGTGCGTTTGCAGATGTCCCATGCGGTAGCGAAATCAAACCTGTACACATCCATCAGCAGCCGCATCAGCTCCGGCACGGCAATCGCCGGATGGGTGTCGTTCAGATGGATCGCCGCCTTGTCCGGCAGGTTCGTCAGATCGGGATACTGCGTCAGATGACGGTGAATGATGTCCTGCAGCGATGCGGCCGAGAAGAAATATTCCTGCCGAAGCCTGAGCTCCTGGCCTTCAATGTGCGAGTCAGCGGGATAGAGTACGCGCACCAGCGCATCGGCCATGTTCGCGTCGCGAAGCGCGCCGATATGGTCGCCGGCGTTGAACGCGGCGAGCTTGATCGGGTCGACCGGAAGCGCAGACCAGAGCCGTAAAGTGTTGACGTGCTTGCCACGCCAGCCGACCACCGGAGTATCGTAGGCAACCGCAATGACGCTGTTGTTCGGTTTCCAGACATGGCGCACGATACTGCCATTTTCGTCCGATATGGCTTCCACCGACCCGCCAAAGCCGATTTCAATCGACCGCTCACGGCGCTCGAATTCCCAAGGATTGCCGTGGTCTAGCCAGGTTTCCGGCAATTCCATCTGCCGGCCGTCGGAGATTTCCTGGCGAAACATTCCATTTACATAACGAATGCCGTAGCCATGCGCCGGCAGATCGACGCTCGCCATCGATTCCATAAAGCACGCCGCCAGCCGCCCCAGACCGCCATTGCCCAGCGCCGCATCCGGCTCAAGTTCCTCGATTGCATCGAGATCGACGCCAAGCGTGGCGAGCGCCTCGCGCATATCGTCCATCATGCCGATATTGGAAAACGCATCGCGCATCAGCCGGCCGATCAGAAATTCCATCGACAGATAGTAGATGCGCTTGGCTTCGGCCTCGTAGGCCGCCTTGGTTGATGCGATCCAGCGATCGATCATCCGGTCACGTACAACCTCGATCGCAGCCGCTAGCCAGTCGCTCTTTGTCGCCACAGACGGGTCTTTGCCAGCGCGATAGCGGAGCGCCTGAACGATCTCCTCGGCAAGCTTGTTGTCGTCCGCACGGCGGCGGCCAAGTTTGGCGGTCTGGTCTTGATTGGGATTCATGCAGATTTTCTTCGTGATTTCAGAGTGTAGCCGGGCACTGCCGCCGTTGCCAAGCATGGCGGCACGCGAATCTAATATTGACGAAACTCCTTCTGAGCACCGATTTCAATCGATTTGAACAAATTGCTTTGCCATAGGCTCAAAACAGACCAATTGGTTCGGGCTCAGCCGTGGGCGCGATCCCCTCGGGGCCTGCCGCGCGGGCAGCGCTTCCTCTTGCGTCAGCCTTCGTCCACGCGTATCGGCAACTATCATGATCCTGTGTTGCGGCGAAGCGCTGATCGATATGTTGCCGCGCGAGACGGCCGAGAAAGAGGCCGCCTTTGCGCCTTTTGCCGGCGGCGCGTTGTTCAACACCGCTATTGCGCTTGGCCGCCTTGGTGCGCCGGTCGAGTTTCTGTCCGGCCTGTCTACTGACTTTTTCGGCGACATGCTGCGCCAGGCACTGACCGGCAGCGGTGTCGGCACAGCTTACGCGCATGTCTCGGACCTCCCAACCACACTCGCCTTTGTGCGGCTCACCAATGGCCAGGCGAGCTATCTGTTCTACGACGAAGGCACTGCCGGACGGATGTTGAGCGAAACTGATCTTCCGACGCTCGGTCCAGCGATCCAGGCCATGCTGTTTGGCGCAATCAGCCTGATCCCCGAGCCGTCCGGCTCCGCCTACGAGACGTTGCTTGCGCGCGAACATGTCAGCCGCGTCATCATGCTCGACCCTAACATCCGTCCGGGATTTATCACGGACGCTGACAGCCACCGCGCTCGCATCAGGCGCATGGCGGCGATGAGCGACATTGTCAAATTTTCAGATGAAGACCTTGGCTGGTTTGACGCGTCTGGCACAATCGAAACCCGCGCCCGATCCTGGCTCGAAAAAGGCGCAAAACTTGTTCTGGTCACGCTTGGCGCAAAGGGCGCCCTCGCCGTCAGCCGGGATCACACAGTCGAGGTTGCCGCCCTGCCAGTCACCGTCGTCGACACAGTCGGCGCAGGCGACACCTTTAACGCCGGCGTGCTCGCCTCACTCAACGATCAGGGGCTTCTGACAAAGTCTGGCATCTCTGCAATCGGTGCAGCTGAAATCCGCGCCGCGCTTGAACTGGGCGTGCGCGCCGCCGCCATCACCGTCTCGCGAGCCGGGGCCAACCCGCCGTGGAAACGCGAGATGTAGGGGTGGCTGATTTTCGACGTCGGCGTCGACCAAAAATCTTTCGCGATTTCTATCCCCCTTCCCAAAACCTCCCCCACAATGTCTCCACCACAAACCGGAGACGCACATGGCAAAGGAGGGCAAGAACGACAGCAGACTGACAATGCTTCACCGCATCGTCGCCATGCTGTTTGCCCTCTCCGCTTTGGCCGAGCGCACCACAAAACGTTCCCGCCCAATACGCCGCGCACTCTGCTGGATACTCGGCCTCGTCCTGTCGCCCGTCCGCGACATGATCTCCGAAACGGGAATCGAACTCGGCTTCGACATCGTCTTCTCCGACATCGACCTGACGCACTCTGATGACAGCGCCGATGATCTGATGCGCATTTCCTCAGCCTTGAGTGAGCTTGGCCGGGCGCTTGATTTCCTCGTCGCCCACATCGCGCAACTTGATCTCGCCGAGCGCGAAGCGGCATTGCAGAACATTTCGGCCCGCATCACGCGTTTGCTTGCAATGCCCGCGCCGGCGTTCAACATCGAGCGCGCCCGCACGCCCTACCCCGACACGTCCTAGCGCGCTTTCTGTCCGGACTCCGCCTACCTCAACCCAAATCATGTTTCGATTGGAAGCGCCGCTGCTCCCGATCACGCTGGCGCGTACTCAAAAAGCAAAGCGCGCCGGTCGGGACCAACCGGCGCGCTCAACAAACGTCAAATCTGAAATGGACTACTCCACCCTGCCCCGCGCGATGAACCACGGATTGGCGAAATCGGTGTCGTGTGCCTGATTTCGTTTGCCATAGGCAAACGGTGTCCCATCAGCGTAGGTCGTCGAGCCGCCCGCCGCGCGCAGCACAGCGTCGCCGGCCGCTGTGTCCCATTCCATCGTCCGTCCGAAGCGCGGATAGAGATCGGCCTTGCCGCTCGCCAGCAGGCAGAACTTTAGCGACGAACCGACAGAGACAATCTCGGCCCCGGGATATTTTGCGATGAATTCGTCAGTTTCGGCAGTCCGATGCGACCGGCTGGCAACTACGCGCACCGGCCCGTCATTCTTCACAACCGACATTGGCTGGCTGTCACCCACGGCATGACCCGCCGCGACAGCTGTCTCGGTGGCAAAGCCGGGGCGGCCCGAATAAAGCACTCCTTGGGCTGGCGCATAAACAACGCCGATCACCGGCGCACGAGCGCGCACCAGCGCGATGTTGACGGTGAAGTCCGGACGGCGCGAGATGAATTCCTTGGTCCCGTCGAGCGGATCAACCAGAAAGAACTCCCGGCCAAGCGCCGGCGGGATGCGGCCTGACGACACTTCTTCTTCGGCCACGCACGGGATCGCTGGGAACGCCTGGCGCAGACCATCGAGGATGACCACTTCGGCACGGCGATCTGCTTCCGTCACCGGAGAATCGTCGGCCTTCTGCTCAACGGTTGCGCCCCTGGCGTAGACGGCCATGATCTCGGCGCCGGCGGCCAGTGCCAGCGTCTCGAATACGGCGAGCATCGCCGCGTCAGCGTTGGTCGCATCAGACATAGCCGCGTTCCGCCAGCCAGACTTGCAGCTCTTCCGTAAGGTCTTCCGCCGCGCGGCCAGACGTCTTCAGGTGCACGTCGGCATGTTCCGGCGCTTCATAAGGCGAGTCGACGCCCGTGAAGTTCTTGATCTCGCCGCGCAGCGCCTTGGCATAGAGGCCCTTCGGGTCGCGCCGTGCGCATTCCTCAAACGGCGTGTCGACAAACACTTCGACAAACTCGCCCTCGCCCATAAGTTCGCGCGCCATGCGGCGCTCGGCACGGAACGGGGAGATGAACGACACCAGCACCAGCAGGCCCGCGTCCGCCATCAACCGCGCCACTTCGGCGACACGGCGGATGTTCTCGACGCGATCCTCTTCGGTGAAACCGAGGTCGCGGTTCAGACCATGACGCACATTGTCGCCGTCGAGGATGTAGGTGTGGCGGCCTTCCGAATGCAGCCGCTTCTCAAGCAGATTGGCAATCGTCGACTTGCCCGAACCCGACAGGCCGGTGAACCACAATACCGCCGGCTTCTGCCGCTTCAGTTCGGCGCGCGCGGTCTTGTCGACGTCCAGCGCCTGCCAGTGCACGTTGGTCGCACGGCGCAGCGGATGCAGGATCATGCCCGCGCCAACCGTCGCATTGGTCATGCGGTCGATCAGGATGAACGCGCCGGTGATCCGGTTGTCGGCATAATTGTCGAAGGCGATCGCGTCATGCGTCGAGATGTTGACGACGCCGACCTCGTTCAGGTCGAGGTGTTTTGCCGCCTCATGCGCAAAGGTGTTCACGTCGACCTTGTATTTCAGGTCGGTCACGGTTGCGTTTGACTGGTCCGTCTCAGTCCGCAAAATATACGGCCGTCCCGGGATCATCGAATGCTCGCCAAACCAGACGATGTTGGCGGTGAACTGGTCAGCGACATGCGGCCGCGCGTCTGGCGAGACCAGCATGTTGCCGCGCGACACTTCCACTTCGTCGTCCAGCACCAGCGTCACCGACTGGCCTTCGCGGGCGCGTTCGAGATCGCCGTCCTGGGTGACGATGCGCTTGACCCGGCTTGCCTTGCCCGACTTCGCCACCACAACTTCATCGCCTGCGGCAACCGAGCCGGACGCAACCGTGCCGGCAAAACCGCGGAAGTCGAGGTTTGGCCGGTTCACATATTGCACCGGGAAGCGGAACGGCCCCTCTACCGCTTCTGACGGCAGCGGCACTGTCTCAAGATGGGCGAGCAGCGTCGGTCCCTTGTACCAATGCATCCGGTCCGACCGCGTCGTGACATTGTCGCCATAGCGGGCCGACAGCGGGATAGGCACGAGAGTCTCGAAGCCCAGATCCTTGGCGAATGATTGATAGTCCTCAACGATCTGCTCAAACTTCTCTTGGGAGAAATCGACCAGGTCGATCTTGTTGACTGCCAGAACAATGTTCTTGATACCCAGCAGCGACGCAATAAACGAGTGACGGCGCGTCTGGCGCAGCACGCCCTGCCGCGCGTCGATCAGCACAATGGCGAGATCGGCCGTCGATGCGCCTGTCGCCATGTTGCGGGTATATTGCTCATGGCCGGGTGTATCGGCGACAATGAACTTGCGCTTGGACGTCGCGAAGAAGCGATAGGCAACGTCGATCGTGATGCCCTGCTCGCGCTCGGCTTCCAGCCCGTCGACCAGCAGCGCGAAGTCGATCTCGTCGCCGGTGGTGCCGTGCTTCTTCGAGTCCTTCTCCAGCGCCGCAAGCTGGTCTTCAAAGATCAGCTTGGTGTCATAGAGGAGCCTGCCAATCAGCGTCGACTTGCCGTCGTCAACCGAGCCGCAGGTCAGGAAGCGCAGCATGGTCTTTTCTTCCTGGGCCTTCAGGAAGTCGCGAACCGCCGTAGCCGCCTCGGAATCAGGATTGGTGTGCTTCATCAGAAGTATCCTTCCCGCTTCTTCTTCTCCATCGATCCGGCTTCATCCTTGTCGATAGCCCTGCCTTGCCGCTCCGATGTGCGGGCAATGAGCATTTCCTGAACGATCGCTTCGAGCGAGTCGGCCTCCGACTCGATGGCGCCGGTCAGCGGGTAGCAGCCGAGTGTGCGGAAACGCACCATACGCTCCTCGACCTTTTCACCGGGACGCAGTTCCATACGATCATCGTCCTTCATGATCAGCATGCCGTCGCGCTCAACCACTGGCCGCTTCTTGGCGAAGTAGAGCGGCACGATCGGAATGTCTTCCTGAAGGATGTACTGCCAGATATCGAGTTCGGTCCAGTTCGACAGCGGGAACACCCGGATCGATTCACCGGGCGCCACGCGGGTGTTGTAGATCTTCCACATTTCCGGCCGCTGGTTCTTTGGATCCCAGCCATGCTGGGCGTTGCGGAAGGAGAAGATGCGCTCCTTGGCGCGGCTCTTTTCTTCGTCGCGGCGCGCGCCGCCAAAGGCAGCGTCAAAGCCATACTTGTCGAGCGCCTGGCGCAGTCCCACCGTCTTGGTGATGTGGGTATGCAGGTTCGAGCCATGTACAAACGGGCTGATGTCCTGCTCGATTGCGTCGGGATTGATATGGACCGTCAGGTCGAAACCGAGATCCTTGGCCATCTGGTCGCGGAACGAGATCATCTCGCGGAACTTCCAGCGCGTATCAACGTGCAGAAACGGGAATGGCGGCTTGGCCGGATAAAACGCCTTCATCGCCAACCGCAGCATGACAGACGAATCCTTGCCCACCGAATAGAGCATGACCGGCTTGGAGAAGGTCGCTGCGACCTCGCGGAAAATGTGTATCGACTCGGCTTCGAGCCGTTGCAGGTGCGACATGCGCGCTGTCATGATTGATCCACTGTGAATGCCGCCGCGTCATGGCGGCCAATTGCGGCGGGTTCTAGACGCCCCCGGCGCATAGGACAACAACGTATGAAACACAAAGAGGACGCTATCGGAAAGAATATTCCTGAAAACCAGCTTTGACCGGTGTGGGTTTGCTAACTTGAGGCCAATAGCAGGTCATGATTGTGGATCAGCGTTTCCAACAAGCATAGACCTCAGTGAATTCGCCGATAATTCCATGATACTTGTCGTGAAAGCGATACAGTCTCGTATCCAGATTAGACCATTGTCCGATAAGCTCAGGCAAATCATACCCGAAGTGAAACGTCACCAATGCCCCGTCATCCGAGACAGGGTTACCGTGATATTCCGGTTTGAAACCCATAAAATCAACCGAACCGTCTTCCTTATACAATGCCCGGCGCTGCGTTTGTACCCGCTCCTTGTATGTTGGCGTCGTAAACAGGCACAAGCCGCCAGGTTTCAGTGTACGGGCCGCCTCTTGGAATACGCGATCCGGTCGATTCACGTGCTCCATCAAGTCCAAGCTTATATAGAGATCGAACGAGCTGTCCGCAAAAGTCAGCTTTTCTGCATTCTCATTGCGAAAACCCTTGATCACCTGCCCAAGCGGCTGCCCAGGATAGAATTGCGTCTCTATATATCCCGGACATTCTTTTTTCAGTTTCGGCGAAATGCCTCTTTTTGCTGGAGACGATTCATGGATCGAAAGCTTGCGCCATTTCGGAGAAAGTTCCTCCAGGACCAATGCCAAAGCACGTTCCCGAGGCACTGACCTGCATCCACTGCACGCCAACCCCTCGCGGAGCCAAGAACTCTCAGAGCTGAACGAAACACTCCTCTCGCAAATGCAACAATATCCAGGATAGGCACGCAACATAATACAACCCCAAATATTCTATGCTATCATATCATTTGGCAAAAGCATCAACAAATGCTCCTCGAATATCCTCAGATAGATAACTTTCAGATAACCTCAGGTTTGAATCTTGATAGAAATTTCTAATCTCTGTCATAAGTGACTCATCCATGATGGCACTTGCAGATTTCTGCTTAGCCAACAGTGACGATTCTTCAATCATCAAATTAATTAGTTCCGTTCTTGAAGACGAAAAACTCTTGTCTTGATCCATCAAAGAAATCAATCTTGAGAAACAAGGATGGAGACTGGTGTTATCTCTCTCAGTAACATTATTCTCCTTCAATTTCGAAAGCCCCAAGAAATTGAGAAAATCAGAGACGACATCGTCCTTCGCATAACCATTTATGTACAGCCTGACTTCAGGATGCGGGTCATTCGCTGCTGCGCAAATGGAGCGCAGGCGCTCTTCAAAACAAAACGACCTCCGGTGCAGTCTGTAAAATTCCCTCAACGTTCCGGAATAAGGCAGGTTTATTCGCTGCCGTTGGAGATATGTTGAAAATATCGCTTCAATCTGGGGACGAATGTATAATACAATATTCAGATCAAGACCCAGAGCTTCGCGTAAATGCGAAATCGAATCGACAGAGTAATAGGCGTTTTCGGACGACATAAGCACTGAAGATTTTCCGCTTTCAGCCACTTCACGAGATAGTTTCTCTAATATTTCGTGCGTCACGCTAATACCTAGCGGAAACAAATTGTGATGACCATCATCAACACGGCCGGTTTCTGGATAAAGAATTCCATGATCAGACAATTGCTTGGCGTTGCGTGCCAAATAGCGCTGGAGAGAAGTTGTGCCAGTCTTTCCCAATCCAACGTGTAATATTATCTTTTTCATATCTCTTCCAATAACAAGAAATCAGCAGGCACCGGCTTGGATTCACGATGGCGCGGCATATCCATATGCGCGGTTCACCGATACTGCCCCTCCACGGCGAATGCTTGCCAATGACGCGACCTGCATACCACTGAGCACGCAACTGATTCCAAACGCGCGTTCGACCGCGTGCGCCAATGTTCCATCGATTTGGCCAGCCTCGACGTCAAAATCGAAATCGTTAAGGCGCAGATTAACCAGACGATCAATTGCAGCAATTCTGACATAGAACATCGTGCCCGCTACAAACGGAATTCGCATAATGTCCTTGACCGAGGTCAGCCCCATGTGTCCTGCAAGCTCGACGATGCTCTCCCGGTTTGAGCCAATATAGGTATCCATTGATACGACATGTCCGTCGGGACCAACCAAACCTAAACGTTCGTCTGCGTCGTATGCAGACAATATGCGCTCTGAATTTTCGTGTTCAAGCAGCTGGTCAAACATGTCGTTGCGCCAGACATGACCGTCGTCGCGGTGAACCGATTTCTTTGTATGCAACTTGAGAACCAAGTCATGGCCATACCCGCGAGCCAAACGCACCGCCTTTAAGAAGGGTAAAACGTCACGTCCACGATTTTGAGTTTCAATTACTTTTGCAGTCATTCCACACTTCTGCAGCACCTCGCGGGCTGATTTCGCGCGGTCAGGCGGCACCGTGACATAAAGGTGGAACTGCCGCGGAAAACCCTTCAGCCGCTGTAATATTTCCTCAAATACGTCCATATAGAAGCAATGAACAATCACTGCGACGGAGTTCGATCGGTCCTGCGCAAGGGGGGCTTGGATTGAGGCGTCCGCACATTCCGACGCGAGCGCTCGACTCAGGGCAGCAAGATATCCATATCCATACTTCTGGTCTGGCTCGAGATGCGCGCCTTCCGCCCATTCGTTCCATGCATTGACGAAAATAATGCGATCATCAGGGTCCTTCGAGTTCTTCAAAGCATCGCGAATTGCATTTTTTGTCCAACGTTCGAAAAGAGAGGGAGATGAATGGGCCAAAATGCTCGCCCGCTCCTGCTTGCGCGCAGCGTTGTCCCACCCCGGGTTAACCCCCCTGAACAGTTTGTATCCGGGATCCACATAGGTATCGCTCCGGTGAACCAAGTCGCGCCAATCATAGACCTGGCCGGCGAAGCCCTCATTTGTTTTAGCAATCTCAGTCACATTGCTGATGTTTGAGTTGTTCGGCGGGAACTCGACCGCAGCGTCGAAACCGTATTCAGCAGGGTCAACCCGCTCAAACGACTGCGTGTAGGCCAGGTAGATTTCTCCCAGTCCATTATTTCGACACCAGTCGCGCCACCGTTGCGCCGTCTCGCGGGGATTCGGCAACAGGTTCGGGCGATAGATCATCACGAGCGGCTTGCCGCCGATCCTGATGTAACGTTCATCGGCGAGATATTTCGAAAGATGCGAAATGAAATTGATGTCATCCTCTGGGGAATGGCTCTGTGCCATGAGCACATCGCTGTCCATTCCATCCCATCGGCGCGTCCAGTTCTCGTTGGCCCAGCACAGGCAGAAAGGAAGAGTCAGATCTTTATTGCCCAGATATTTCTCCAGGGGCATTTCCAACAGCGTTTGACCACCGAACCAATAGAAATAGAAGCAGAACCCGTTAACACCATACAACTTTGCAAGCTCTACCTGTGCGGTGAACGTCTCCGCCAACCGCAAGTCGTAATACCCCAACTCGCCCGGCACATGGGGTTGATAGTGCCCTTCATACTGAGGACGAGAACGCGCGACGTTGCTCCATTCGGTAAAACCAGCCCCCCACCATTTGTCATTCTCAGGGATCGGATGGTACTGCGGGAGGTAGAACGCAATCACGCTCACGGGGCTGTTCTCGAGGCCAAACGAGCTTTCAGCGCGCGGAACAAACTCTGGATCTTTGGAAGACTCTGTTGCCGCGACATTCAAGGTGCCCCCACGAGAGCCTGATTTTGATCGCAGCAGCCCGCGGCCTTGGCTAGCAGACGCAATATTCGATCCTCGATGTGCCGGTGTTGGGCCTCCATCTTCTAGGTAAGCAACGCGTTCCTGTTCCGCGTAGTTCAGGCGCCACCGGACACCTTTGAACCCTTCGTTGCGCATAACGCTTCCAAATTTGCGCAATGCCCGGAAAGGGCCACCCGCAATCCTAATCGCATGGTAAACCTTCCTCACGACACGGACGGACCGACGCGGCAATTGGAGAACCTGAATTGCTGCTGTCCGGATTCCCCGCAATGGCGCGGTGAGCTTCCAAGACGTTGAACTGCGGTAGGCTTCGTGCGCTTGATCGAGTTCCCCCATCATGTCTGACAATGACTGGCGTGCAACGTCCAGTTCATCCTCGCGCTGGGATAGCAATTCCGTCACGCGCGTTTGCTCGGCAAGCGCTTCTCGCAGGACAAAGGCATCGACATCTTTACGGCTCGACAGCACTTCAACGGCGCCTTCGACGTCGCCCACACTCGCCCTCGCTCCCGCAGCAACACTTGTCTCTGCCTGGGCAAGTTTTTCCTCCAGGCGCTGGACCTCCGTGCGCAGTCTTTCATTTTCAGCAAGCTCAAGTAAAACTTGTTCTTCAGCAATCGCCAACTTGGCGCCAGCATCGGCAGCAGCTATTTTCAACTCCTGCCCCCAACGCCCGAGATCTTCGATTTCAGCCTGGGACTGCGTGTATCGAGCGGTCGCCAACCGCTCACTTTCTTTTGCCTCCATAGTGGTCGAAGCTGCCAAATCAAGCTCTAACACTGACCGCAAATTGGCTGACTCTAGAAAGGCATTGTCAGCTTGCACTCTGTCGATCTGAGATCGCAAATCCTGTTCCCGGCTTGCAAACTCTTCAATCTGCTTCTGAAATTCAGCGATTGCCACAGTCGAAGCGTCACGCTCCGCCACCGTCTCGTCGTGAACCTGCTGCAACGCGGCATGCTCCGCTTGCGTCTGGTCTACCTGCCCGCGCAGCGCCTTTTCTTGGTCTCCGAACTCTTCAATCTGCTTTTGAAATTCAGCGATTGCCACAGTCGAAGCGTCACGCTCCGCCACCGTCTCGTCGT
>DAINRF010000003.1:164114-206853 GCA_036742015.1 Mesorhizobium sp.
CTCCGCTTGCGTCTGGTCTACCTGCCCGCGCAGCGCCTTTTCTTGGTCTCCGAACGCTTCAATCTGCTTTTGAATTTCAGCGATCTTGCCGTCCCGTTGCTCTATCTGGGCGTTTCGCTCAATGCCAAGCGCTTCGAGTTGCCGCCGGGCAGAACGCACTTCTTCACGAGCTGCCAAGCGCGCCGATGCTGACGCTTTCAACAAAGGCATTGCCGCCATGAACTCGTTGCGGACGCGATCAAGGGTTTCGTAGGCGTCATTCAAGTTGCGCCCTGCCTCCAGATCGCGAAGGGCGGCATAGGTATCAGCAACCCAGCCACTCAAATCAGGATCGATGAGCACGTCGTCGGGCCGATGCAGATGGTTGCGATGGGCAGGATCGATGAATCCGGTGATGTCGCCGGCGAGTTCCTTAACCGTTTTGGGGGCGCGTATCTTCAGCTCGCCGACGACCCCGGCGAGCGCTTTTACGGGATCTGCAACAACTGCCTCATAGGAAACGATGGCGCGCGGAAGTTCGCGCGCCGCCTTTTCCGACTCCAGCATATGGCTCAGCCAGATCAGCGCTGCGTCAGTGCGATCGTATCCTTCCGGCCAAAAAACATCGCGCTTGATCAGAGAAGCAACAACATCGAGTGGATTCCGGTAAGCTAGGACGACTACCGGAGACCAACCAGCGCTTTTGACCGCTTCAATGAAAGCTCCAGGGAAGCGCGAGATTCTCGGATCCTTGACTACTGCCAGGGTCGAATTGCCGAAATCCTCAGCGACGATCTCGGCAATATCGTTCGCGACGCGCTCGCGCCGTGCGACCGACAATTTCTTGAGATCAAGGGGCGACCAGTCGTACCATGACGAATCCAGCTCGCTCATCAGTTGATCGTGATATTCGACCAGGCGGACGGGCTCCCAATGGCCGGTTGGATTTCCTGGACCTGCCCCCATCAATCGGCGCGGGAGTGTTGCGCCGACCATGCTCAACAGCCTTGTCAGCGCGCTGGTCCCAGACCGGTGCGCTCCGAGTACGATGATCAGCGTTCTGCTTGCAGTCTTGCTGGCAGTTGCCGCGCTCTTGACCTTGGCCGCAGGCGTCTTCGCAACCTTGGCTGGTTGCTTGACAGCGCGAGGCTTGCTGCTTGAGGCAGCGGCCGAGCGGGGCGTGCTTTCGTCCTCGATCTGACCCGGCGTCGCAGATTTGGGCACCGACCTCTTTGAAAGGCGCGTCTTGCTGACAGATTTTACCATGAGATTCGATCCGTGCTCGCAAAGGCATTCAAGTTACGGAAAGCCGCACTGGCCAATGCGCGATATCCAAGTTCTGATCGACTGACATCGACCCACGTTATGGGCGTTTCTGCCATGTATGTCGACGCTATTTCAATAGCGGATTGGACGAATGACCGATGGAACTCAGGAAGAACCTGGATTGTTTCAGAACAAGCAGATGCAGCTGATTGTTAGGATGAAGCTCTACTCCGGCAGAATTCCGCTCGCTCAAGACACAATGCAGATTGCTCGAATGCACGGAGAGATCCTGCAACAAAAGAGTTATTGCTCATTTTGGCGGGGCAACAACGGTCCTATAGCAATGCAGCGCCTCATCGATTTCTCCGTAATACACTGCCTTTCCCTTTTGCATGACAAGACCATGCGAGCAAAGCGACTTCATCAGCCCTACATTGTGAGTGGCGATGATCATGCCCCGGCTGGCTTGGACCAGGCTCATCATACGCTCGGTCACCTTCGCGTTGAACCGGGCATCGCCAGTCCCGATCCATTCATCCAGAAGCAGAATGTCCGGCTCTATCATGGTCGAAACAGCCACCGCGAGCCGCAACCGCATGCCCGTCGAATAGGTCGCCAGCGGCTTTTCAAGCTCGCCATCAAGTTCGGAAAACTCGAGCACTTGCGGGATCAGCTCGCGTATCTCTCTGGATCCAAGACCCATCTGGTAGCCGCGCAGGTAGATATTCTCCAGGCCTGTCGCTTCCGGCATCATGCCCAGACCGATGTCAAACAGGCCCTTGGCAGTTCCGTTGACCGTAAGGTTCCCGTTGCTTGGCCGATAAATGCCGGCCAATACTCGAAGCAAGGTCGATTTCCCGGCGCCGTTAGGTCCGATCAACCCAAGGCGCTCACCCGGCGCAAGTGTAAAACTCAGACCGTCCAGCAAGGTCGCTATCTTCCGCCGGGACTTGGACAGATAAAGATCTGTTATCAGCCGCCTCGGGTTTGACATGAGGTTTCGCTCGGCCGGCAGACTGATTGGGATGTGCAGGCTGATACCGCGTGCGTCGATCAGCAGTTGCGAACGAGGCGGCTGATTGACCGCCGGCACACCATCCGCCGGAGAATCTGCTGTGACTTGCGCAGGTTTCATTGCCAAATTCCCCCGCATTCACTGGCGGCCGTGATCCAAAATCATATCCACAACGGGACGTATCGTGAAAACCGCCTGTTCACCAGATATGCAAGAAGAAAGCCGATCACGGTGGTGGATATCACGACACCCCACGTCAAGGGGCTGATCGGGTTTCCCAGCAGGGGAGCGCGGACGATCTCCATGAAATGGTAAAACGGGTTATACGTGAGAAAGGCGCCCATCACGGTGCCTTTGGTGTCTGGGCCAGGCATCCACAGGATCGGCGTCGCCAGAAACGCAATCCGCATCAATGCCGAGAAAATCTCGGACAGATCACGAAATCTGGCGCCGAAAACGCCAAATACCTGGGTTGCCCAGACCCCGTTGGCGACGATCAGCACAATGCCGGGGATCGACAACAATGCTGTCCACCCCAAATGAACGCGGTAGATGAGGAAGACTACGACAACAATCGGAACCTGATGCAGAAAGCCCAGCAGGGTTGTGATCACGTCGTTTGTCACAACATCCCCCAGGGTCTGACCGCCCTGCATAATGTCTGCCCGGTTGCGCTGATACACCGTTGTCGACCCTGTCACCAGACCCGCTATCAGCGTCCACAACACAAGTCCGGCCGCAAGATGAGGTATGAATACGTACGGGTCGGCAGTGCCAATCTCGGCATATAGAAATCCGAGTACGGCAATGAACAGCGAGGGGCCGATCAGCAGCCAGATAGGGCCGAGGGCCGTCATCCGGTAGCGGACGAGAAACCGCAGCCAAGGCAGCCTTATGTTGGGTATCTGCATTCCGAACTGCTCCTGCCCTGCTTACGGTCAATCGAACCGGCATCGACCGCAAGTCCCGTTTCACCAGAAAACGCCATAAACAAGACAGCGCGTCATTTGTTTGCCGCCTCACCCGGGAAACGATCAGTTGCCATGCCGCACAAGCTACAACCACAGGTCAAACTGTCGCGATTGTGAAATCTGCCGATGTGCAAGCAAACACAAGCTCCGCATAGAGTTTGACGGGAAGCGGCGCAGCCGCGTCTGGAGCCAGGACGGGCCCCAGACTGCCCGCTCAATATCGCTTATGCCACCAGCGCAACAATGCTCACCAACTCAAGCGTCGCCGCACCGGCAACCGTCTCGCGCAAAAATAGCAGGTTCGAATTGGAGATCGGCGATAGTTCTGTCGTTGGCACCAGCGTCGTTCCGTCGCCTGCCCCTGTTGTCGCGACTGAGATGAACGACCCGGAGATGCCATTCGCCGACAGCGACAGGCCGTCGCCCGAGGCGCCTGAAATATGTGATTTTACGACAACGCCAGACTGCCGGAATGCCGCGCCACAAAGAGCAATCATCACCGGCGATATGTCGATCGCCACCACCCGTCCGGGCGTCGTTGCGAGCGGATCGCCGATTTGCAAGGTTTCGCCACCTGTCCACCCTGCGATGCTGGAAGCCTGTCTGACCTGCAATGTCGTCGAGGTCGGGCTTGCCGTCAGCCAGGCGCTTTGCGCCGGCGATTTGCTGATGTTCCAGATTCTTACAAACGCGACGCCGGACATCATGCCGGTCCAGCGGCCGAAAAGCGGGACGTCCGCCGCCGCAAGCGTGATTGTGTCGCCTGATACTGACGAGATTGCAGCCGTCCTGGGATTTTGTACGTGCGAAACGTCCAGCCGCCAGATCGACACCTGCCCGTCGCCTCCCGGTGTGAAAATGATCCCACGCGTCGGCAGACCGCTCTCTGCATGCACAATGCCGCTTGGAAAGCTCGCAGATCCCGTCGACTTGTCGAGCCTCAGCCCATTCTTCCAGCCAATGCCATCAGCGCTTACACGCAATGCGAGATCGTCGGACCCAACCAGGCCAATTTCGGCACGGCCAGACCAGTTCGATTGCATCATCAGCGACAATGTGTTGCCGGTTGCCTGCTTGTTCATGGTGTAGCGAAGATCGCCATCCCCGCCCTCTGACGCATAACGCGCCGTCCAGAGCGCTTTGTTCGTCCTTGCTGCGAACGGGTTCACGGCATCTGCCTCGGTACCAATGCCCAGCAAGGACAGGTTCTGAAGCGATCTGAGCGTATCGGCAATCTCGATCCAGTCCGACCCGTCGTAGACAACAATCGATTGTTCATCGGCAACATAGGCGCGCCAGCCGGGGCGCGGCGCGAAGAATTCCCAGCCCCCGTCCAGCCATGCTGCAATCTGGCCATCTCTGCCCGCCCATGCGCCTGTTGCTCCGGCAGAGACGATATGGCGGGCGCCGTCAGAAGGAGACGCCGGCGGCACTGTACTTGTCCTGTCGACGACCCCCAATTGCGTCAGCACATCCAGCATTCTGATCGCTTCGTTGTGAGTGACGTGTTTTTGCGCCTGTGCTGGCGCCAGATAAGGGAGTTGCAGGTTTGGCGAATGTTCCATCACGTTTGTGTCCTGTGCGTTGACCTGCCGGCAGGGTAATGCCGGCCACAAGCAGGGGGACAAACCGTGATGTTCTTTTTGAAAATGCTGACCTGCGGCGCAGACGAACGCCGGTTCAGATGCGTGAGAGACGCTCGACGACCAGGCGGCTAGAATCTTTCCAGTCTGGCGCCGTCCATCCAAATACGTCGCCGAGCCGCTGGCAATTCAGACGGGAACTGGCGGGCCGTTTCGCCTTGGACGGAAATTCTGAGCTGCTGATTGGCACAACGGCCGCCGCTGGCGCTCCAACTTCCGCGCTCGCCTCAAAAATGCGCGCAGCAAAGCCACTCCAGTTGGTCTCTCCAGAGCCGGCCAGGTGATAAACGCCCCATGAGGCAAACTGCGGATTTGCCTGTATCACTGCTGCGGCCTGCAAAATGGCTTGGGCGATGTCATGGGCTGACGTTGGATTTCCCCATTGGTCGGAAACGACGCTGATTTCGTCGCGTGTTTCAGCGAGCCGCAGCATCGTTTTCAAAAAATTCTTGCCGTAGACGCTGTAGACCCAGGCTGTCCGGAAAATCAGATGGCGCGCATTGGCGGCTGCGACGGCTTTCTCGCCTGCCAGTTTCGACGCACCGTAGACGCCTGTTGGCCCGGTCGGATCCGTTTCGGCGTACGGCCTGTCGAGATCCCCGGAAAACACGTAATCGGTCGACAGATGCAACACCGGCACGCCAAGTTCCGCTGCAGCAGCGGCAACCGCCCCCGCCGCATCGGCATTGATGCGAAACGCCAGTTCAGGTTCGTCTTCTGCCTGATCGACAGCCGTATAGGCTGCAGCCGACACAACAAAATCCGGAGCTGCGGCCTTGATGGCCGGACCAATCGTGTCCGGCTCCGCCAGATCGAGATCAGGCCGGCCAAGCCGGATGAGCGTAATGTCAGGATTGGCGCTGGCCGCCTCGCTCAAACACGAGACCACCTGCCCTTCGCGCCCGGTAACTACTATCCTCATGGATCAGGCTTGCTTTGCTTTGCCGAGGCGCTCACCGGCGTAGTTCTGGTTACGGATCGGGCCCCACCACCACTCGTTGGCGAGATACCAGTCGATTGTTCGCGCAAGACCTGTATCAAACGTCTCTACGGGCTCCCAGCCGAGCTCGCGCTTGATCTTTGACGCATCAATTGCGTAGCGCCGGTCATGGCCGGGGCGGTCAGTGACAAATGTAATCAGATCGCGATAGCGGCGGCCGCCGGACCGCGGCGCGCGGCTGTCGAGGATGTCGCAAATCGTCTCGACAACGGAAAGGTTGGTTCGTTCGGCGTTGCCGCCGACATTGTAGCCTTCGCCAATCGTACCACGCATGGCAACTAGCTCAAGTGCACGCGCGTGGTCCTCGACATGCAGCCAGTCCCGCACATTCGCGCCGGCACCGTAGACCGGCAATGGCTTTTCATCGAGCGCATTGAGAATGACCAGCGGGATCAGCTTTTCCGGGAAATGGAACGGCCCGTAATTGTTGGAGCAGTTCGACAGCACGACCGGCAGACCATACGTCTCGTGCCAGGCGCGAACCAGATGGTCGGACGCCGCCTTGGACGCCGAATAGGGGGACGACGGCGCATACGGAGTTTCTTCAGTAAAGATACCGCTGTCAAACGGCAGATCGCCAAACACCTCATCAGTCGAAATATGGTGGAAGCGGAAGCCCTCGCGCTTGGCGTCGTCCATGCCGCGCCAGTGTTCAAGAGCCGCATTCAGCATCCTGTACGTGCCAACAATGTTGGTCTCGATAAATGCGCCTGGACCGTCAATCGACCGGTCAACATGACTCTCGGCAGCAAGATGCATCACGACATCGATATTGTCGCGGCGCATGATGGCGAGAACAGATGCATCATCGCAGATGTCGGCCTGATCAAAGCGGTAATTGGCGGCGTTCTCCAGCGAGCGAAGCGAGGCAAGGTTGCCAGCGTAGGTCAACTTGTCGACATTCGTGACGTTGTAGCCTGCGCCGACCAGATGCCGGCATACGGCCGAACCAATGAAACCTGCACCGCCGGTTACCAGCACATTCAGCTTGGGGCTGCTCACGGGAAAACCTCCGATGCGGCAAGAAGCGGCGCCATTGTGTCTTTTTCAGACAGTTTTACCTTGTCCAAGTCGACCGGCCACTCAATGCCAATCGCCGGGTCGTCGAAACGGATCGACCGGTCGTCCGGCTTCGAATAGACGTCGGACACCTTGTAAAGCACTTCGGTATCGTCTTCGAGCGTCACGAAACCGTGGGCAAACCCTTTGGGAACCAGGATCTGGTTGCCCTTTTCGGCCGAAATCTCAAGTCCGACCCATTTGCCGAAAGTTGGCGAACTACGCCGGATATCAACCGCAACGTCGAACAGCCTGCCGCGCACCACACGCAGCAGCTTGTCCTGGGCGTGTGGTGGCATTTGATAATGGAGGCCGCGCAGAACGCCCCTGTCTGCCGAATAGGAATGGTTGTCCTGGACAAACACCATGTCCAGCCCAAGAGCCTGCATACGGTTGAAATTATAGGTTTCACTGAAATAGCCGCGCGCATCCCCGAAGCGTTCGGGCAGCAACTCGACGACGCCACCTAGGCCTAATTCGCGAACTTTCATGTCTATTCCTCGGCCAGCTCTGCAATCCGCCGCCGGAGATAAGTCGCATACTCGTTCTTGCCGAGGGTCGCTGCGCGCCGCAAGACGTGTTCAGCCGAAACCCAGCCCTGATCAAGCGCAATTTCTTCCGGGCAGGCGACCTTAATCCCCTGGCGGTGCTCCAGCGTTCGCACGAACGCCGATGCTTCATGCAGGCTGTCATGGGTTCCGGTGTCCAGCCAGGCATAGCCGCGGCCTAGTCTCTGGACCCGCAGAGATCCGCGCTCCAGATAGACATTGTTAACCGCGGTAATTTCGAGTTCGCCACGCGCCGATGGCGCGATCGAGGACGCAATATCGACAACGTCATTGTCGTAGAAATAGAGACCAGTGACGGCCCAGTTGGATTTCGCCTTCACCGGTTTTTCTTCAATCGTGTGCGCCTGACCTGTGACCTTGTCAAAAGACACAACACCATAACGCTCGGGATCATCTACGTGGTATGCAAATACCGTTGCGCCGCTTTCGGCTTGGGCCGACTGCTGACAGACTTCAGGCAGGCCAGCGCCGAAGAAAATGTTGTCACCCAGGATCATCGACACTGAATCATTCCCGATGAACGACCGGCCGATAATGAAGGCTTCTGCAAGGCCGTTAGGCTGGGGCTGCTCAGCATAGGAAAGCGACAATCCAAATTCGGATCCATCACCGAGCAATGCCTGGAATGCCGGCAAGTCTCTCGGCGTCGAAATAATGAGGATTTCCTGGATGCCAGCCAGCATCAATACGCTCAGCGGATAATAGATCATCGGCTTGTCGTAGATAGGCAGGATTTGTTTCGAGACGGCCAAGGTCAGCGGATAGAGTCTTGTTCCACTACCGCCTGCCAGAACAATTCCCTTCATAATAGATTATCCACGCATGAGCATATTTACAGACTAGCGGCCCGGCGGACCTGCAAGAGTTGCCAATCACCTGCCGTTTGGTCCTAGCCGATCTACATTTTAAGCGCAAGCATGGCCGGCCCGGAGGCAAACCAGATCGGCATTTATCGATCGCGCAGGGCGCAGAATATCATGACGGTTGGCGTTGGCAGCCTGCTAAAGCTTGTTCAGGACCGCTGCCGCCGCCAACGAAAGCGTCCCGTAAACTGTCTGCCGGTAAAGTCCCAATCTGCGTAACATCCACACCCGGTCTGTCATTGATCCACTCTGCCGGATTCGTGCAAATTCCTGCACCTTGGCGAGGTTTTCCGGCAGCATTTGGAGCTCAATCCTCTGAAGCGCCATGAGGTTGCTGTCGATCCACCGGCGGAACCGCCCGCCGAGCAAGATTCTGAGCCGGAATACCCGGGCAGTCATTGACGAGTTTTCGCCCACAATATTGCCAGCGTGCTGCCGGTAGTCGATGTGGGCGACCGGATCATAAACAACATGACCGCCTACTGCCGTTGCGGCGAGATAGGTCCACCAGTCATGGCTTGGCACATCGATATCAGATCCGGCACAAATCAGGAGATTGCGGGTTGCCTGATTGAAGACCATAGTGTTGCCGCCGCCAATGCTCTGAACAAGCGCATTTTCAAGCGACGGCAGACGCCTGAAGAGCGGTGACATGCCGACAACACTGCCATTGACGTCAATCGTTCGCGTTCTGGACATGTAGAGCGCCGGGTCGCCGGGAGGTGCTTTGGCCAACTGATCGATAGCAATGCGAAGTTTGTCTGCATGCCACACATCGTCCTGGTCGCAGAATGCGAAATAGTCGGCGGAAATCTCCTCGCGGCATGCGAGCGACAGAAAATTGCGCTGGAAACCTCTGCGCGGGCCTTCGACGACCTTGACAGGCAGCGCGCCAGACAATGCGAACTCGCTGACGACCTTGAGCGTATCATCGCTTGATCCGTCATCGGAGACCCAGAGCTCAATATCTACGTCTTCCTGAACGGCGACCGACGCCATCTGCTGATGCAGATGGGCGGCGCCGTTGTGAGTACCCATGAGCACAGCAACCTTCGGACGCCGGAAACCTGCTCCTCGTTTGTCAGTCATCGCCGGCATCACGATTGCCGCTGGACCTCGGCGCCGCGGCCGCGCCAGGCAACCCATACACCGGGGCTTGTGTTCGCAGCAGCCGCCATCATCAGTGGAAACAGGAACAGGGTTATGACCAGATCGTGGGTCATGACATTGCCCGTCAGCGCGCGCGTGGCGAAAATTGTGATGATGCCCAAAATGACAAAATCCTGTTGCTTCGACTTTGCCGACAGACCGATCATCCGGAGCGGCGTCAACAGCACAGCGAGGAATCCGGCCAGGGCCAGCACACCACCTGCCACCATCGCGTCGAGAAACTCGTTGTGGACGTGGTTATAAGACGGCAGCTTCATCTTGGTGTCGACCAGGCTGAAGACAACGTTCATCTTGTTCTGCAGCCCGTAACCTGCAATCGGATGAGCGAGGATCGCGTTCCAGGCGCCATTCCAAAGGGCAATTCTGGCGGCTACAGGCTTGATCTGTTCCGTGGTCTCCATGGTCTTTACGTCATCCACCGCCGACATGACCTGACGCGAAATCTGCGGCGCAAGCGCAATCAGAATGATGAGAAGCAGTCCGCCGCCCAGTATGATCCACCGCTTGTCGAGTTTGGGGCCCAGGAACAGCGCAAAAACCGGTAGCAACAGCAATGGCGGCAGCATCGTGCGGGTCTCGGAGAGCACAACCGCCAGAACAGCGATGAGATAGCCGACAAAGCCAAGCAGCCTGTCGCGTTGTCCGGCCGACAGGACCGCTGTCAGCGAAAGCATGCCGAGCACGGTCATCGCGACGCCGTAGACGTTCTGGTTCCCCGCCCCGCCGGCGTCCGATCCAGACGCGAAGAATGCGGCAAGCCCCGCAAGCGACCCAAGCGGCGCATACTTCACCATCATGGTCCACGATCGCGCCGGATCAAATCCCCTAAACCGGGCGACAAAGAAAGGGACAGCAAGGAGCAAAAAAAAAGGTTGCAACTTGGACGGAAGCTCAGCGGGATTTTCGGCTATCAGCCCGGTGATCGCATAGAGTGCGAAACAGGCCAGGGCCGCCACGACGAAAGGCAATGCCCGGACCGGTATCTGGAAATCATAGCGCCGATAGGTTGCATTGACGGCTCCCCACAGGGCGGCCGACATGACCAGAAATGTGAGCAGTGATCCGGCCATCGCAGGCACAGTGACCGCATAACCGGCAAACCAAGAGTTGACGGACGCGATGCCGGGCGGCGCGAAACGGTGCAATATCGGTCGGCTGTTCAACAAACGGTTCACATTTCGAAGATTGCAGGATACGGATTTTGTTCTGTGACCGAAATGGACCGCACTGCTGGCTGGCGTTCAACTGCAAATGTCGCGAAACGCCGGCAAAGTCAATTTCACATTAGTTTCGCTGCTGGCAAATGTTGGAAGTCGCGGCCGCAAGCAACAAGTCCCTCTACGGTAGAGTGGGCCGGCGACCACTCAAACAAACTGTTAAACCGCACAGACGAAACTTCGAGATTTCCAAGCAGGCTTTGTGCCATGCCCGCCTTGCCCGCAATCCGGAGCAGCTTGTCCAGATAGACTGGCTTGACCGCAAACAATTGCGGCCGCAACGACATTCCCCTACGTAATGAATCAATAATCTGGGCCAGGCTGACCGCTGGCGCCTCTGCGACGCAATAGGCGCCACTTGCCGGGACAGGCGTTTTCACACACCCGACAATTGCGTCGATCAGATTTCCCAGAGAGATCAGGCTTCGGCGGTTTCGGACCGAAGCGAAAGGAAGCGGCGCACCGCTGGCTGCGAGCCGTAACAGCATCGCCCAATTGCCTTTGGCGTGCGGCGCGTAGACCAAGGGTGGACGCAGTGAGATGCCGACGCCTCCCAGGCGCGCAAATTCCTCAACATGGCTCTCAGCCGCCAGTTTCGACATGCCGTAGAGAGCATCTGGCGACGGCGTGACCATGTCGTCGAGAACGATGTCAGACTGATTGCCACTGACGGCAAGGATACTGGAAAGGGCAATCAGTCTTGCGACGCCCGCTTCCCGGCACTGAGACGCTAGCTGCGCCGTACCCAGGTCATTTACGGTTGTCATCTTGTCACTGGTCACCCCTTTTGCAGGAACCTGCCCCGCAAGATGAATGACAACATTCCGATCTTCGATTGCTGGAAGCCAATTCGTTGACGGCCCGATTTCGCCAATCATGACCGATCTGGCCCCGGGAATATTTGCTGCGCCCAGCGAACGCTGCGCCAGCGCAACGTCAAAACCCTCCGCCAGCAGCCGGTCAACCAGACTGCGCCCGACAAACCCTGAAGCGCCTGTGACAAGGATGCGGACGTCGGCTGGATCATTGACCCGGATTGGCGTCATCAATGCTGCCCGCCTTTGTCAACTCTCGCAGTCCTTGGAAGAAAGGTTCGCACAATCAGCGACAAGTCCCGCCCCAGGGACATCCGTTCCATGTATTCCCGGTCATTCGCCGCCAGCAGGTCCGGCGTCGACATGTCGACGCCGCGCAATTGCGCCAGACCGGTGATGCCAGGGCGTATCGCAAACACTCCTTCACGCCTGCGTGCGGCAATGACGTCCAATTGGACCGGCAGACACGGACGCGGGCCAACAAGGCTCATTTCGCCTTTTAGAACGTTCCAGAGTTGCGGCAGTTCATCCAGCTTGGTCTTGCGAAGCCAACCGCCAACCGGCGTCATCCAGGAACCCGGAACTTCGTGTGTGCCTGCGACAGGGGCGCCAGTCTGCATCGTTCTGAATTTGCAGCAACTGAACGTCCGCTCATATCTGCCAACGCGGGTCTGAATAAACAGGGCGCCGCCTGGCGACGTCAAGGCAACCGCAAGGGCAATCAGGCCCATCACCGGGAGCAAGATAATCAGGCCGGCGAGCGAGACGGCCATATCAAAGATTCGCTTCACATCTGCCTCAGGCAAGAATCAAGGGTAGTGAAATCAACCGTGCCGCTTGCCTTTTATTCGAAGCGCTGATCGGCTAGAACCAACAAAATCAACAAAATCAACAAGAAGCCTGCTGGACTGCGATGCCAAAGAATCAAAATGACAATGATCGTGGTGTCCACACTGCAATCTGGGCATGTTTTTTGGCGACCGCCATGGTGGCGTTGACAGTTATTTTGCTATATAACCCTGCGCATACTAAGACATCAGATATTATTGGCTTGGCCTGCAAGTTTCTGAACATATCATATTGCAAATAGCGAATTGCGCTTTTCGGTGATCTGTACGGGTAGCGGGGGCTATTAAGTTGAGCATTGAATCAGCAAACACCAGCAGTGCGCAAGACGACAGCCGCCTAAAGAATGGTCCGTCTGTGATCGAATATCTGTTGGCCTCTGTGCTTGGCGCATCTGGCCGGGTAAAGCGGACACTTGGCGTGTTCCACGATATTCTGGTGGCATCGGCAGTCCTGTTCATTTCCTATGCTGCGATATTTGGCGTCTGGCCGACACTTCAGATTCCTTACATTTTTGTGCGCGTCGGCCTGTTTGGCGTGGCCGGCGGTGTGATTTTCCTGGCGTTTGCCTTGAACAGGGGCGCATGGCGCTACGCATCCGTGTTTGATGTCGTCGCCATTGCCAAAGCTTCATTCATTTTGACGGCAGGCTATGCAATCGCAAGCTTCCTCTACGACAGAGGCGCATATCTGACCCGCGCCCAGCCAATTGTCATTTTTAGCCTGCTTGTTACGGGTCTTGGCGCAACACGAATGGCTTTCCGCCTCGCAAAGGAAGGCCGGCTCGGACCGATGCGGAATGCGATCCCCGTCGATACGCGCGCTGTCTTGCTATACGGCCTCAACGAGGACACCGAAATGTTCCTCAGGGCGCTTTCAAGGAACAGGCAAGCGCCGCTCAAGGTCGTCGGTGTTGTCGAAGATACAACCCGAAACCTGAGAACACGCATTCACGGTGTCAAGGTTATCGGACACATCGACGATGTTGACGCGATCGTCGAGCGAAACAAGCGGAGGGGCGTCGAGCTGAAAGAGCTGGTCGTCGGTGATCGCGGGCTTGATCGCCATCAATTGTCGAGAATCGTCAAAATTGCATCTTCCGCTGGTCTGACTGTAAGCCTGCTGCCAGAAGCGACGCTGACCCGGCATGTCGGGGCGAAGACGCTTGAACCGACCCCGGTCAATCTGGCGGACGTCCTCGGGCGGCCAGAAGTCGAACTCAGCACGACCGACATTGCAACAATGATCGACGGCAAGTGTGTCTTGATCACCGGCGCCGGAGGGTCGATTGGATCGGAACTCGCGCGTCAGGTCTCGCACTTCAATCCCGCACGACTGGTGTTGACCGACAACTCGGAACACATGTTGTTCAGCGTAAATCAGGAATTGACGCGTCAGCAGCCAACGTTCCAGATTGACGCAATTGTTGCAGATGTGCGCGACCAGACACGCATCAACAGTGTGTTCACGCGCGTCAAGCCGGAAGTCATCTTTCACGCCGCTGCTCTCAAGCATGTGCCTATTGTCGAAAACAATCCCGTCGAGGCGATCAAGACAAACCTGCTGGGCACGCGCAATGTGGCCAATGCAGCGATTGAGGCGGGCGCAAAGTCGTTTGTGCTGATCTCCACCGACAAGGCGGTCAATCCCCGCAGCATTATGGGCGCGACCAAGCGTGCCGCAGAAATTTACTGCCAGTCGATGGATGTCAAATCGACCACGACCCGGCTGACAACCGTCAGATTCGGCAATGTGATTGGTTCCAATGGCTCAGTTGTGCCTATTTTCCAGAACCAGATTGCCCGGGGCGGCCCCGTGACAGTGACCCACCCGCACGTCATGCGCTATTTCATGAGCATTCCTGAAGCTGTCCGTCTCGTTCTTCAGGCATCGGCAAGCGGCTTGAGGGCGTCCAACGAACGTGGTCAGGTTCTTGTCCTGCAGATGGGGGACCCGATCAGCATTGCTGAACTTGCTGAAAAGATGATCCAGCTTGCGGGCTTCAAACCGGGAGTTGATATTGAGATCACCTATACCGGGCTGCGGCCCGGCGAAAAACTGGTCGAGGAATTGGCTAGTGATCGCGAAACGGTCGCTGAGTTCTCAGGCCGCGGCTACAATTATGTGACCTCACCTGCAGCCGATGATCGATTGCTTCAGAAAATTCTGAGCGACATCCACACCGCAATCGTCAATCAGGATGACGAAATCGCGATGAAACTGCTGCAACACCTTGTCCCGTCGTATCGACGGTGGGAACAGGCGGCAGAGACCGTCGCCATTTCCCGTCCGGATTCTAAATACGCGCAATAGACCGAGAACTTCGCTGCTTGGCGATCAGTCGTCCGACCATTCCGACAGGGCGGCGACTACGCCTTGAAGGTCGGACAGCCGATGGATGACTGTCTCCGCGCCGGCTTCCGTCAATGCGTCCGCGTGGCCCGGCCAGCTGTGGGACGCGCCGGTAAAGCCGATGACCCGCATGCCTGCCGCCCGTGCACCATTCACGCCGTGCACCGAGTCTTCGATCACGAATGTCTTGGCCGGGTCAGCCTGCATCTGTCTGGCCGCATGGAGATAGATGTCGGGGGCAGGTTTCGGATTAACCTCCGGCGTGTCGACAGCCGAAAAGATGTTCCCCGAAAACAGGGGCAGGATGCCGGTCTTGGTCAGCATCAATTCAAGCCTGGCCTTGCTCGAATTGGAGCACACGCAACGTTTGGACTGCGTCATCGCCACCGCCTCGCGCGCTCCGTCAATTGCCTTCACCTCGCGCGCCAGGCGCTTGTCCACCAGCTTCTGCTCTTCATCGATCAATGACGCCTGGAACGGGATCGACGCCTCTTTTTCAATCTCCAGCAGGATGTTGCGGAACGTCATTCCAGCATAGCGCTCGGCAAGTTCCTCAGGCTCGATTGGAAAACCGGCCTTGGTGAGCAATTCCGCGTCGGCTCGGGCAGCGACAATCTCTGAATCGACGAGCACGCCGTCGCAATCGAAAATGACGAGGTCGGGAGCTGGCATTTGATAGTCTCAATCGCTGAAAGAATGGACGCAGCCGATAGACGATCATGACGCGGAGAGCAAATCCGGCACAGCGCTTCATTAAATCTTTACGCAAACGGGTAACCATAACAGCGCGTAAATGTATCCAGTATCGCGAGTGCCCCAATGTCTGCAGTTCGTCTCCTCGACGACCTTTCCCCCCTGCCCCAGCGCGCCGAATGGCTGAACACGATCCTCAAGGGTGATTGTGTCGCAGCGCTCGACAAACTGCCCGAAAAATCGGTCGACGTGATTTTTGCAGACCCGCCCTACAATCTGCAGCTCGATGGCGATCTGCACCGTCCTGATCAGTCCAAGGTCGATGCGGTGGACGATCACTGGGACCAGTTCGACACGTTTGAGGCCTATGACGCGTTCACCCGCGCCTGGCTGCTCGCGGCGCGCCGCGTGCTGAAGCCCAATGGCACGATCTGGGTCATCGGCTCCTACCACAACATCTTTCGTGTCGGCTCAAAGCTTCAGGATCTCGGCTTCTGGATCTTGAACGACGTGATCTGGCGCAAGACCAACCCGATGCCGAATTTCCGCGGCCGCCGTTTCCAGAATGCACATGAGACGATGATCTGGGCGTCGCGCGACCAGTCGGCCAAGGGCTACACATTCAACTACGACGCAATGAAGGCGGCTAACGACGACCTGCAGATGCGTTCTGACTGGCTGTTTCCGATCTGCTCGGGCGGCGAGCGCCTGAAAGACGGCAATGGCGACAAGGTGCATCCAACCCAGAAGCCGGAAGCGCTTTTGGCGCGTGTGCTGCTGTCGTCAACCAAGCCCGGCGACGTGGTGCTCGACCCGTTCTTTGGCTCAGGCACGACTGGCGCCGTCGCCAAACGCCTCGGCCGCAACTTCGTCGGCATCGAGCGCGAGCAAAACTATATCGACGCTGCGACCGCCCGCATTGCGGCCGTCGAGCCGTTGACCGACGCCGATACGATGGTGATGGGCGGCAAGCGCGCCGAGCCGCGCGTCGCCTTCGGCACACTTATTGAAGCCGGTCTGATTGCGCCAGGCGCTCAGGTTTCGGACTCCAAGCGCCGCTGGACGGCCTCAGTCCGCGCTGACGGTACGCTGTCGCTTGGCCGAGACGCCGGCTCCATTCACCGCCTTGGCGCGATGGTTCAGGGCCTCGACGCCTGCAATGGCTGGACGTTCTGGCACATTGAAGATCAGGGCCAGCTCAAGCCGATCGACGCGCTGCGTCAGATCGTGCGCGACCGGATGGCCGTGACCGGCTAACCCAGCACGGAAGACGACCAATCCTGCACGGCTTCCGGCCGGCGATGGTCGCCATCCATGATTGAACCGGAGACGATAGGGTAACCCAAGCGCAGCACTGGCGTCAGCCGCGCAAATTCAAGCCGGCCGGGGAAAAATTCGACCGGCGAATTGGCAAGCCGCGGTGCAGCCTCATGCAATGCCGCAAGATCCTTGGTCAATTCAGCCTTTTGTTCTGGCGCGAGTTTTCCGTCAGGCCGCGACATCAACATTCCCGCGCAAGTCATGGAGCACTGGAAAAGGCCGTGCGGCTTGGCTGCAAGAGCGTCTCCATGCCGGCGGGCCCAGTCGAGTGCTGGCTCTACCCATTGGCCCGCCTGAATGGCGCTGCCGAACAACACGGCATCGAATTCGTCTGGTGGCGGCGCGTTCTCGGCGCGCGCAAGCTGCGTCCGGTAGCCAAGCGAGTTTGCGTTTTCAGCCATCCAGCGCGCCTGCTGGCCGGTCGACCCCATCATGGATCCGTAGACCACCAACAGGCTGCGGCCATCGCCCGCAGACAAAGGCCGATCTTCTGGAAAATCTGCTGGTGTGGTGGGGCGGAACTGCCACCCGATACCGCCAGCAATGAGCGCGGCGGAACCAAGGCCCGCATACTTCAGAAAACGGCGTCGATTGGAAACATTCATGAGATCAGTGTCCTGTTATGGTATTTGCTTGGGCCGCGGCATGTTCCGCCGCTGGCGGCGCTGTCATTCGCTGCGCGTCTTGTCGACAAACGTCATGATCGTATCGACCAACCGTCCGGCGATATCCGGCTTGCTTGCGCCAATTGGCGCCCGGTTTTGCAGAACGAGCGATGCCGCACCATGAACGGCCGACCAAAGTGCGAAGGCGCAATCGTCAGGGTCAGCACCGGGAAGATAGCCTTCTCTCTGACAGGCCTTGATACTCTCCACCAGGAAATCCAGCGCCCGGCGGCCCACATCAGTTTCGAAAGGGTTCGATGCCATTTCCTGCACCTCAGGCGGCGAGAACATGAGCTGATAGAGAACCGGGTTCTCCAGCGCGAAGCGAAGATAGGCGTGACCGCCCTCGCGCAGCCTTTGATAGGCGCTTCCTTCACTCCGGGCGGCGGCAGCCAGTTTCCCGGCGTATAGACGCGCAAATCCTTCATCGTGGACGGCGCGCAACAACGCATCCTTGTTCCGGAAATGCCCGTACAGAGCCGGCGCGCTACATCCGATTGCAGCCGCGACATCTGCCAGCGGGATGTCGAAATCGCCTCGTGCCTCGATCAGCAGAATGGTTTGCTCAATCGCGCTGCGGAAGATGTCGAGCGCATCTTCTTTTCTTGGTCTTGCCATTCGACGCTACGCCTCCTGCAACAGGAGTTCGTCCATTAATTTAATCTCATTCGGTTTTACTGGATCGGAACCGCACGTCAAGAGCGAACCCGCAATTAACTAAATGAAGTTAATTTAATCGGCGGACAACCATCCACGGACGGCCAAGGTCACCGGCGTGCAAGATATCGACGCCCTTACTGGCTGGACGCTTTGGCACATTGAGGATCAGGGTTAGTCGAAACCAATCAATTCGCCACGTCAGGTCGTGCGCGACCGCATGACCGGCACTGGCGTCTGATGCTTTCCGGTCAGATTGCCGTTAGGGCAGTTTGGTGGCAATCTGGTTTCGATGAGACGCCTGCTGAACACAGTTGTGATCCTTGCCGCGTCGGCTGTCGCGGCGAATGCGCAACCGGAGGACGTGCTGTTCAAGGCGATGTCCCTGATTGCGTCCGGCAGCGGCATGGAAGAGGCGCTGCCGCCGCAACTCCAGGACGGAAACTATCTTGATATCCAAAATCTGCCGAGCGGCGCGCTCGGCAATGTGCTCTCGCCCGGCCCGGGAGGATGTTCGATCGTTCAGACTACGGCAACGCAAGGCAAAGGCGAATTCGCCCAGATTTCGGTGAAATCATACGACTTCACCAAAATCATCGGCGTTCGCTTTCTCGGACCAAAAGATGATTTCGCCACAGCCGCATCACGCCAGCCTGACGACCCTGCCATTGACTCGATCTCGCTCGACGGCAAATCCTGGCAGTGCCAGCGCGTGATCCATATCGATCCGGCAAAGCCGTATTTTGCGCAGTTCTGCGAAGATCGCTGGCTGGTCTCGGTATTCGGCGAAGCTGACAAGCGCGCCGCGCGCGAAGCGATCGATTTGATACTGGCGCAGTGCACTCCAAAATAGGCAATGGCGAGGAGCTTTTCCTCGCCGCAGCATCCTGTCGCGGAACGGAATGCTGCGGTTCTGCAGTTAGTGCTGCTCTCCGGTCGGGCGCGTCAACGCCAAGCCTTGCCGACATACTGGCAGCCGGCCGGTTGAGCCAACCGCTCAATAGCCGGTGAATTCCTCGAACCGAATGTCCTTGCCGGCCACGCCAAGGCCAAGCAGCATTTTTCGCGTGGCGTCGACCATGCCTGCCGGCCCTGCAAGGTAATAGACCGGGGCGCGGACATCGCTGACATGGCGGGCCAGCATCGCCGCATCGATCCTGCCCGTCTCGCCTGTCCAGCCTTGGATGGATTTCTGCGGTTCCGTCATCGTTGCCACCAGTTTGAAAGTCGGGCTTGCCGCCGCAATGTTCTGCAACTCTTCAAGATAGGCTGCGTCCTCAGGCTTGCGGTTGCAGTAGAACATGGTGACGAGCTGCGGGAGGTTACGAGAGGTTGCGTCGCGGGCCATCGCCAAGAATGGAGTGACGCCGATGCCGCCGGCCAGAAACACCGCTGGACGCGCCGCATTGTCATCCAGCACCATCGCCCCGCCGACGCCGGCAATGCGCACCACGTTACCCAATTGCAGTGATTTCAGCGCCCGCTTGAAATCGGTGTCGCGCATCCGGGTAGCGACAAGCAGGTCCGGCTCATGTGGCGCGCTGGCGATGCTGAAAACCCGCGACAAATCACCAAGCGCAAAGGCCGCCGACTGTCCGGCGCGATGCGAAAACCCTTCAGGTTTGGTGAAGCGGAACACCATCGTACCATCGGCGATTGTTTCGCTTCCCAGCAGTTTAGCCGCAACCGGGGCTGCGTTCGAACGGGTGAACCGGCCGCTCATGCGGAATCCGTCACGCATGTTGAGACCAAGCAGCGCAAGATTGGTTGCGCCTGCGACAAGCTCCAGTCCCTGCACAGCATAGAATAAGCCGTCAAACTCGCCCGCTTTCGCCTTGGAGGCGAGGTAAAGCGCCGCCGGGATCAGCACCAGCAGGCCGTTGGCGGCAATGACCGGCATACGCTTCATCTTTGCGCCAACCAGACCTGTGCGCGCCTTTCCGGCCAATGCGAAGCCCGACCCGCCAGCAGCAGCCATCGCCGGGACAAGCAGCAAGAAACCCCAAGGAATGGCGGATTTGACCGCGACGATCGCCGCCGTCGACCCAAACAATTCAGACAGGACGGTCGACAGCCAGAAGCTGGCAATGGTCAACAGGGCGACGGTCCCGGCGAGCGGGTGAATGATCTTCTTCACGGCTGGAAACTCCGATGGCTTGCCGTTGCTACAATCGAACGGTATAGTCATCAAATTGCATATTTGACATTATGTTGTCAATTGGGAGTTTATATGACAAACGCGAATTATGTGCCCCTTCCCGGAGGCGAGGCGTTGACCAACCTCATTCTCAGCCTTTTCCGCGTGAACAATCTGACGCTTTCCTGGGGCGACAGGCTGGTTGCGCCGCTTGGCCTGACCAGCGCGCGCTGGCAGATTCTGGGCGCCATCGCCTTTGCCGAACGTCCGCAACCGGTAGCCTGGCTGGCGCGCGACCTCGGCGCCAGCCGCCAGAACGTGCAGCGAATCGTCAATGATCTGGAAAAGGACGGGATCGTCTCCTTTGAGCCGAACCCGCACCACAAGCGCGCGCATCTGGTCGTGTTTACGACCAAAGGGCGAAAGGTCTACGAGGAAGCGCTTGCGCTCTACGCGCCGCGCCTGAATGCACTCGCCGACGGCTTGTCCATCCCTGATATCGAGGCTGCAAGCCGCGTGCTGGCGGACCTGAAAGCCAGGCTTGAAGACAGCAATGACGACGGTGAGGCGTAGCCTGGTCTACCCGGCTGTGACGATCCCACGTTCAGCCAGATCAGCCCGCAGCTTGCCAGCCCCTTCAAACAGCACCGACTGCCAGCCGGCGGCGATTGCACCCGCCACATTGACCGGAGCGTCGTCGATGAACAGCGTCGCCGCGGGCTCAAGCCCAAAGGTCTTTGCGTGCAGGTCGTAGATCGCCTTGTCCGGCTTGATGAGACCAATGTCCGCTGAAACCGTCACCCCGCGCGGGCGGTTAAGGAAGTCCCAGCGCTTGCGGGCTTCAGCAAACGTGTCGCCGGCGAAATTGGTCAGCATGGTCACATCGCGCCCGTCCTCGATCAGGCCAAGCATGACCGCGACGCTGTCATCGTAAGAATGCGACACCATCTCATGCCAGTTCTGGCGAAAGCCGCGAATATTGGTCTCTTCGTCCGGGTACTTTTCGATCAGCAGGTCTTCAGCCTCGCGCCAGCTGCGTCCGCGGTCCTGCTCGATGTTCCAGTCATGGGTGCAGACATTGGCGAAAAACCAGCGGCGGCGTTCTTCATCGGGGATCAGCCGGCTGTAGGGAATGTTCGGATCGTAGTGGATCAGCACCTTGCCGATATCGAAAACGATGTGACGGATTTCACTCATGATTTCCTCTTCGCCGGTTTGACAGGCTGTTTGGAACTGCCCGGCAGCGCCACTTCTATCGCCTTGCGCATCAGGTTGGGCAGTGCCTCGCCGGTGACATTTTTCGACCACCAATGCCCAGGCAGCGGGGCGGCGTCGACATAGCCACGATAGACCGTCAGTTCCAGTTCGAAATGGGTAAACACGTGCTCGACCGAGCCCACCTGTTTCCACAGCGCCCGGAACGGCGCAGCGTCAGCCCCGGTCTCGCCATCAATGCGCGATGTCCAGCCGGTGGTCGGTGGCTCGCTCATGCCGCCCAGAAGCCCCTTTTCCGGCCGCTTGCGCAGCAGCACCGCGCCGTCGCGGCGGATCGCGACAAAGACTGCGCCGCGCCGCCGCGGCTTTTGCGCCTTCGGCGGTTTGAGTGGAAAACGCTCCGGATCGCCACTTCTGATCGCCGCGCAGCCACCGCGCAGCGGGCACAGCACACAGGCCGGACGGCGCGGCGTGCAGATGGTTGCGCCCAGATCCATCATGGCTTGCGCAAAATCGCCCGGCCGCGCCGGATCGAGCCTGTCGGCGACAAATTGCCGGATTTCAGGCTTTGCGTCAGGCAGTGGCGTTTCGATCGCCGCAAAGCGCGTCACCACCCGCTCGACATTGCCGTCGACAACGGGTGCGGCCTCGCCAAACGCGATCGAGGCGATGGCCGCTGCCGTGTATGGGCCGATGCCCGGCAGCTTTCGCAACTCGGCTTCCGTCGACGGGAAGGTTCCGCCGTGGTCTTCCACCACCGCAAGCGCGCATTTCTTCAGGTTGCGGGCGCGGGAATAATAGCCGAGCCCGGCCCAGGCCTTCATCACGTCTTCGGTGTCGGCAGCCGCCAACGCAGCCACATCGGGCCACTTGCCGAGGAACGCGGCAAAATACGGTTTTACGGCCTGAACGGTCGTCTGTTGCAGCATGATTTCCGACAGCCACACCCGATAGGGATCGGGCCGTGTGCCAGCACGCAGCGCCGCGGGCGCAATCCGCCAGGGCAGATCGCGGTGATGACGATCATACCAGTCGAGCAGCGCTACGGCGAAATCCGGCGCGCCGGGCTCACCGGCAAATTTCGATGTTGGGTGGTTGGCGGGCAAAGCGGGAGGTTTCCCTGATCTTGCACAGGCATAACGCGCCGGTGCGGCTTTGCAATCCCGCTTCGCCTCCCGCTGCGACAATGCGGCAACGTATCATTCGGAAACAATGGCTGATTTGCCACTGCCGGACGCAGCGGTTATCAGGGCGCCGACCAAATCACTTGCGAGCTTTCATTCATGAATTTGCCGTTTATCGACCTTGCCGCCCAGCAGGCGCGCATTCGCGATTCCATCAATTCCGCCATCGCAACCGTGCTTGACGAGGGCCAGTATATTTCCGGCCGGCAGGTGATTGAACTCGAAAAGCAGCTCGCCGAATTTTGTGGCGCCAGACACTGCCTGTCCTGCGCCAATGGCACAGACGCAATCCAGCTGGCCCTGATGGCGCTCGGCGTCGGCCCCGGCGACGCGGTGTTTGTGCCGTCCTTCACCTTTGCCGCCACGGCCGAAGTTGTTCCTCTCGTTGGCGCGACGCCAGTGTTTGTCGACGTGCTGCCCGACACGTTCAACATGGACCCTGCCAGCCTCAAGCGCGCCATTGCGCATGCTTCCGAACTCGGCCTGCGCCCCGCCTGCGTCATCCCGGTCGACCTGTTCGGACTGCCGGCAGACTTTGATGAGCTGACGGCGATTGCCCGCGACGCCGGCCTGAAGATTATCGACGACAGCGCCCAAGGGTTTGGCGGCACATACAAGGGCCAGATGACTGGCTCTATCGCCGACATCACCACCACCTCGTTTTTCCCGGCCAAGCCGCTAGGCTGCTATGGCGACGGAGGCGCGATCTTTACCGACAATGACGACTATGCCGGGCTGCTTAATTCCTACCGTGTCCACGGCCAGGGTGTGCACAAATACATCAATGAGCGCATCGGCCTGAACAGCCGCCTCGACACGATCCAGGCTGCGATCCTGCTGGAAAAGCTGAAACTCTACCCGGAAGAGATCAAGGCGCGCCAGCGTATCGCTGACCGTTATTCCAACGCGCTCGGCAATCGGTTCGAGACGCCTTATGTGCCGGACGGGCTCACCAGCATCTGGGCGCAATATACGCTGAAGACCAAGGACAAGGCCGAGCGCGATGCATTGCAGGAACGCGCCAGGCAGGCAGGCATTCCGACCGTGATCTATTACCCGATCCCGCTGCACCGCCAGCTCGCCTACAAGGATTTCCCCGCCGACCCCGCAGGCCTGCCGGTCAGCGACGACCTGTCGACACGCGTTGTCAGCCTGCCGATGCACCCCTATTTGTCGGCGGCCGATCAGGATCGCATTTGTGATGTGATTAGCGGCAGCTGACTTGTTGCCAGTGGAAGCGCCCTTGGCTATATGGGCGCTTCTCCGCTTTGTTGGGGCGTCGCCAAGCGGTAAGGCACCGGTTTTTGGTACCGGCATTCCCAGGTTCGAATCCTGGCGCCCCAGCCATAACTTCAAACATTGCTGAAAATCTTTCAGGTCCAGCAGACGAGCGCGCAGGACCGCCAGCACACAGACGGCCTGATCCGGCATCGCCGCAGATGTTATGGCATTACTCTTGCCGGTGGGTCTAAAGATCGGGCAAGAACCACCCTCTCGAACCCGGACAGAAGCTATCCGATGCAACGGCTCGAACTTGCAATACCGCCGCTCGCTCTCACGATGGGACTGGCATTGGCGATTACAGCCATTGGATACGCCTTACCCGGCGCGTCGATCCCCTTGCCTGTCTTCAAGGAATGGATCGGCCCCGCTCTGGCCGTTTTGGGTCTTGCCGTGTGTATTTCCGGCGTGATCGCATTCAGGAAAGCCGGAACGACAGTCGACCCGTTGAATCCGGATGGCGCGAGCCGGATTGTTGATGCGGGAATCTACAATGTTAGCCGAAATCCCATGTATCTGGGTTTTCTGCTGGTGCTGATTGGGATCGCCGTCTGGAGCGCCAACTGGCTTGGCATGACGTTGGCTCTGGCTTTTGTCCCATATATGAACCGGTTTCAGATTGGGCCGGAAGAGCGCATACTGTCGGAGAAGTTTGGAACGCCCTACCGGACCTACCTGACCCGGGTGAGACGATGGATCTGATTTCAACATGAATGCGCGACCACCCCGATACCCCAGCCCGGTCGGTGATTTTGTCACCGCGCTGCTTGATCCGGTATTGAGGCGCAAGGCCGGGCTGTCGACGGCGCTCATCCAGTCGTGGGACGAAATTGCCGGCGCGCGGCTTGCCCCCCGCTGCCGGCCGGAGCGCATCGCCTGGCCGCGGCGCGCGGGCGAAGATGACCCGTTTGAGCCTGCGACACTGATCATCGCCTGCGAAGGGTCAGCAGCGCTGCATTTGCAACACGAAACCGGCGAAATCATCAGCCGGGTCAACAGCTTTCTCGGGTTCATGGCGATCGGACAGATCCGCATCGTGCAAAAGCCGATGATCAGTCTGTCACCGGCGCGACGCGAACCGCCAAAACCAACACAGGCGCAGAAAGAACGCGTCGCCGGCATCGTGCAAGCCATTGACGATGACGACCTGCGCGCCTCTCTGGAGCGGCTCGGCGGCTCAATTGCCGCCAAACGGGCGGCCCGACCAGGGGCCGGAAAGCTGAAATAGCGCGCTCAAATAGCATGTTCGTGAACGGTGAAGAGCAGAAACGATTTTGCGTCAGGCCAATATTGCCATAATTGGGCGCATAGTCTTCCACAACACGCTCCGGCTCCTACGCTGGGGCTCCGGCGCGCAAGCGCAATCCGACAAAAAGGTGCCTTATGATCAAGTCCATGCGTCGCAGAGACGTCGTCCTGTCGATGGGAGCCGTTTCGGCAGCCGCCCTTCTTGCTGGCTGCAGCCAGGAAGAGACAAAGCCAGCCGCTGAGGCGACACCGGCAGCGCCGGCAACTCCGGCAGCACCTGCCGCCCCCGCGACGCCTGCTGTCGCCGCCCCTGCTGCACAGGGCAAGTTCGACACCGCCAAGCTTCTGGAAGCGGGCTCGCTGCCGGATCAGATCATGGGCAATGCCGACGCTCCTGTCACAATCATCGAATACGCTTCGCTCACCTGCTCGCACTGCCGCAACTTCCACGAAACAACGCTGCCCGAGATCAAGACCAAATACATTGATACTGGCAAGGCCAGGTTGATCCTGCGCGAATTCCCGTTCGATCCGCTCGCCGAAGCCGGTTTCATGCTGGCGCGCTGCTCCAACGAACGCTACTTTCCAATGACCGATGTCCTGTTCAAGCAGCAGGACACCTGGGCGCGGGCCAAAGATGTACAGGCTGCACTTCTACAGATCTCGAAATTGGCTGGTTTTACACAGGAGAGCTTCACCGCGTGCTTGACGAACCAGAAGCTTCTGGAGGATGTCAGGGCAGTTCGGGAACGAGGAAATAAAGAATTTGGCGTCGACGCGACGCCGACCTTCTTCATCAATGGCAACAAATATGCAGGCGCCCTGTCGGCCGCTGAAATGTCGGCCATCATTGACAGCATGCTCTGACGCCCGCGCAGGCGTCGGCTTTGCCACGCCTGAAAGCTCCGTCCCCGGACATCGTGATAGCGGGAGGATCGCCTGATGCGCTTTTCCCGCCTTCGACTGCTCGGCTTCAAGTCCTTTGTCGAACCGTCTGAATTTGTCATCGAAAGCGGCTTGACCGGCGTTGTCGGTCCCAACGGCTGCGGCAAATCCAATCTGGTTGAAGCCCTTCGCTGGGTCATGGGCGAAAGCTCCTACAAGAACATGCGCGCGTCCGGCATGGACGACGTCATCTTCTCTGGCTCCGCCACCCGCCCGTCACGCAATACGGCGGAAGTGACGCTGTTTCTCGACAATTCGGATCGCAGCGCGCCATCGGCCTACAACGACGCAGACGAATTGCAGGTGTCGCGCCGCATCGAGCGGGAGGCGGGGTCCAACTACCGCATCAATGGCAAGGAAGCCCGCGCCAAGGATGTACAGCTGCTGTTTGCCGACCAATCGACCGGCGCGCGCTCGCCGTCGATGGTGGGACAGGGCCGCATCGGCGAACTGATACAGTCCAAGCCGCAGGCGCGCCGCGCGCTGCTCGAAGAGGCAGCTGGCATTTCGGGTCTGCATTCGCGCCGTCACGAAGCGGAGCTTCGCCTGCGCGCCGCCGAACAAAACCTCGAACGGCTGGAAGACGTTGTCGGCGAACTCGAAAGCCAGATCGAGAGCCTGAAACGTCAGGCCCGCCAGGCGTCGCGGTTCAAGTCGCTGTCAGCCGATATCCGCCAGACCGAAGCCATGCTGCTGCATCTGCGCTGGACGCTGGCCAAATCTCAGGAGGCCGAGGCGCAATCGGCGCTGTCAGCCGCAACCATGCTGGTTGCCGAACGCGCCGCCGCCCAGATCGAGGCGGCCAAGAACCAGGCAGTCGGATCGCACCATCTGCCCGGCCTTCGTGAAAACGAGGCCAAGGCTGCGGCCGCACTGCAGCGCCTCACCATCGCGCGGGGTCAGGTCGAAGAAGAGGCTGCACGTCTGCGCGCCCGGCACTCGGAACTCGAAAAGCGTATTGCCCAGCTTGACGCCGACATTGCCCGCGAAGAGCAGATGGTGCGCGACAATGCCGAGACGCTGAAGCGCCTCGGTGACGAAGAGACCACGCTCAGGAGCGAAGACGAAGGTTCGGCGGAACGCGAGCTGGCGGCGCGTGCGGCCTACGAGGAGGCCGCCAACCGCCTCAGCCTGTCGGAAGGCTCGCTGTCGACACTAACATCCGAACGCGCTGAAGCTGCGGCCCAGCGCACCCAGGCCGAGCGCAATCTGCGTGACGGGGAGGAACGTCGTCAGCGGCTGCAGCAGCAGATCGCCCAGGCCGACCGCGATCTGGCGGAACTGAATGCAAAGCTCGCCGGGCTGCCTGATCCCGCCCAGAAACGTTTGCTGGTCGATGCTGCAACCGAAAAGGTCGCAGAGGGTGAAAAGGCAACGCTGGCCGCCGAACGCGCCGGCGAGGCCGCCCGCGCCCGCGAAACTGCCGCCCGTCCCGCGCTTCAGGCCGCGCGCGCCGAACTCCAGCGCATCGAGACCGAGGCGCGGACGCTGCAAAAGATGCTCAACGCCCAGTCCGGCGGGCTTTTCCCGGCAGTTGTCGACCAGATCCGCGTCGACAAGGGATTTGAGACGGCGCTTGGTGCGGCGCTCGGCGATGATCTCGACGCGGCGCTAGATCGCGCCGCGCCAGTGCATTGGGCTGAAATTGACCGGCAGGCTGGCGATCCCGCCCTGCCCGGCGGCATCCGGTCGCTCGCTGATGTGGCCCGTGCCCCGCTGCAGCTTGCCCGCCGGCTTGCGCAAATCGGCATTGTCGAGGCCGCGGATGGTCCCCGCCTCCAGAAAGAGCTCAAGACCGGCCAGCGGCTGGTCACAAAGGACGGCGCGCTGTGGCGCTGGGACGGTTTGACAGCAAGCGCCGATGCACCGACAGCGGCTGCGCTGCGGCTGGCGCAAAAGAACCGCCTCGCCGAGCTGGAAACCGAAGCGCGTGATGCGACGATCACCTTGCGCGCCGCAGAAACTGCCCAGAACGAGGCCGAAGCCGGCGCCAAAGCGGCAGTTGAAGCCGAGCGCAGCGCCCGCGACGCCTGGCGCGCTTCGCAACGGGCACTGCTCGATGCGCGCGAAGAACTGACCAAGGCCGAGGCTGCCGCCGGGCAATTGTCTTCCCGCCGCGCCGGGCTCGACGCGTCGCGCGCGCGCCTGACCGAATCCTTTGATGAGGCGGAAGCCGCCTTCACCGCCGCCCGGACTGCGCTAGCCGCCGCACCCGACCTGTCTGGCCTGCAATCGCGCCTTGACAAGATGGCGGTTGATGTCGCCGGCGACCGTGCCAAACTTGCGGACGCCCGCGCCGCCCATGAAGGCCAAAAGCGCGAGACCGAAAACCGCCGCCGCCGCCTCGACGCGATCAAGGCAGAGTCTCAGAACTGGATCACCCGCGCTGAAAACGCCGACCGGCAGATTTCATCGCTGGCCGAACGCAAGGCGGAAGCCGCGAGCGAGTTCGCCCAACTGGCCGATGCGCCGGACGAACTTGACGCCAAGCGCCGCGGCCTGCTCAGTGAGATCTCCAAGGCTGAAGAGGCGCGCAAGCAGGCCGCTGACACATTGCAAGAGGCCGAGAACAAGCAGGCGCAGTTTGACAAGGCCGCCACCGACGCAATCCAGTCACTGTCCTCGTCACGCGAAAATCGCGCACGCGCTGAAGAACGCGTGTCGGCTGCCGACGAACGCCGCCGCGAGGCTGAAGCGCGCATCCAGGAAGTCGCCGGCGTCGCGCCACATCTGGTGCTGCGCCATGCCGGCATCGCATCCGACGCCGGGCTGCCGGACGCTGGCGAACTCGAGCGCCGTCTGGAAAAGCTGAAGATCGAGCGCGAGCGGCTGGGCGCAGTCAATCTGCGCGCCGAGGAAGAACAGAAAGAACTGTCCGAGCGGCTCGAACTCATCGTTTCCGAGCGCGAGGACGTGGTCGAAGCCATCAAGAAACTGCGCCAGGGCATCCAGAGTCTCAACCGCGAAGGCCGCGAGCGGCTGCTGGCCGCCTTCGAAGTGGTCAACACCCAGTTCCAGCGCCTGTTCACCCATCTGTTTGGCGGCGGCACGGCGGAACTTCAGCTGATCGAATCGGAAGATCCACTGGAAGCCGGGCTCGAAATTCTCGCCCGCCCGCCAGGCAAGAAGCCGCAGACGATGACGCTTCTGTCAGGCGGCGAGCAGGCGTTGACCGCCATGGCGCTGATCTTTGCGGTGTTCCTCACCAACCCCGCGCCGATCTGCGTGCTGGACGAAGTCGACGCACCGCTCGACGATCACAATGTCGAGCGGTTCTGTAACCTGATGGACGAGATGGCAGTGTCGACTGACACCAAATTCGTGATCATCACCCATAACCCGATCACCATGAGCCGCATGAACCGCCTGTTTGGCGTGACCATGGCCGAACAGGGCGTCAGCCAGCTGGTGTCGGTTGACCTGCAGACCGCAGAACAGCTCCGCGAAGCAAGCTGACCCAACGGCGGCACGTAGCGCTGTTGACGTCTTCATCCAAGGTCCTACATGCGGGGCATCAAATGCAGGAGCCTCGCATGAACCGTTTTCACATTGCCGCCATTGCCGCTGCTTTCGCCCTGTCGCCCTTAGCCGCATTCGCCGACGACCGTGCGCCGACAGCCGAGGAACGCACCCGGATTGAAGCCGCGCTGAAGGCTGCCGGCTACAGCAGCTGGGAAGAAATCGAGCTGGATACCAATGACGGTTGGGAGATCGACGACGCCCTGCATTCAGACGGCCAGAAATACGATCTGGTGCTCGATCCCACCAGCCTTGCGGTCAAATCCCGCGACGACTGAGCGGCTCAGAACGACGGCAACAGGCCAGCGACGCGGCTGAACACAGGCGTTACGCTGTGGGCAGCCGCAATGCTGCGCTCCACCAGCGCCGAACGCGCCAGATCCATGCCTGACATGACAGTCTGATATCCGGCGCTGGTCTGGCGGAAGACAAACGCAACAACTGTCTGTTTCTCCGCCACCTCATCCGGCGTGACGCTTGCTGTCAATGTCGCGTCAATCGTTTCAGCTGGCGCAGACACAAGCGTCGTCTGCGGTTCGATGGTGCGGCACATGCCGGTGACCAGCGGATAATCAAGCTGCGAATTGCTCAGCACCGCACGCTTCATCGCCGCTTCGCATTCGGCCATGCTGGCCCACTGCCCCGGCGCATCCGACACGTATTCGCACTGTTTGGCGTCGCAGTCGCACCCCAGCAGCGTCATCGCAACAATCGTGGTCTTCAGCATCGGCTTGCCCTTCAAAGGTCCCGGTAACCATTCGCCGCCAATTCTGGCGCGACCATGCGCGGATTAAGGAAACATCGCGGCAGCGCGCCCTGCGCTATGCGCCCCACACCGCCAGCTCGTTGCCCGCAGGATCGGCAAAGTGAAACCGCCGCCCACCGGGAAACGCAAAGATCGGGTTCACAATCGTCGCGCCTGACGCCTCGACCGCGGCAAAGGTCGCGTCGAGATCGTCCGAATAGATCACCGGCAAGGGTGGTTTTCCCCGCTCTGCATCTGAATCAAAGCCGCCCTCCAGTCCTTCATCAAAGGCCGAATAGGCGGCGCCATAGTCTGTGAACGACCAGCCGAACACCGAGGCATAAAACGCCTTCATACTGTCCAGCCTGCCGTCAGCCGCCTGCAATTCGAGATAGTCCAGCTTGCCGGTCACACGCATCATACACCTCAACTGTTCACTTTCTGTTCTTATCAAAACGACTGCGATCTGGCAAGGCTGAGGTGAAAACCGGAACCTCCTTTGTCCTCCGCCGTTTTATCCGCGATGACAGATTCCAGCCGCGCTCGCCGCCGCCTCCTGCGCCCTGCCCTGTTTGCCCTCATCGCAACGTTCGGCTTTTTCTCCAGCCAGACGCAGGCCAGCGAACACATTCCGGTCCCCATGCCTCGACCGGAGCGTCCAACCGATGCAGCCAGGCCCGAAAAGCCGGGCAAGGATGATCTGACGCCATCAATCCTGTCGGCCACCATGCCGTCAGAAGAACTCGCCTGCCGCGCGCGGCTGAAAGACCTTGGCGTCACCTTCCGGGAACGGCCACGGCTCTCGGACAAATCCGGCTGCTCGGTGCCCTGGCCGATCGAGGTGACCAACCTCGGCAGCGATGTCGAGCTTGCGCCAGCTGGCACATTCAACTGCGCGGTCATCGAGCGCTCGGCCAAGTTCATGCGCGATGTCGTCGTGCCGCAATCGCAAAAGCTGCTCGGTGCTCCGGTCAGGGTTTTGCGCCACGCATCGGCCTATGTCTGCCGCCCGCGCAATGGCACCTCAAAACTGTCCGAACACGCCTTCGGCAACGCGCTCGACATTGATTCCTTCATACTCGCCGACAATCGCGTGCTTGGCGTTGGCCGGGTCGACAAGCCACAGGACGCGAAGTTCATGCTCGATGTGCGGCTCGCCGCCTGCGGCCCCTATACAACGGTGCTTGGTCCCGGCTCCAATGCCGACCACGCAACGCATTTCCACTTTGATCTGGCCAAACGCCGTTCCGGCTCGGTCTATTGCAAATAGCGTCCGGCAACCACCAAGGCCCGGAAATGGCCACAGGTCTGAACGGCCACGCTGAGTTTTCCTTTACCTATCCCTTCTAACATACGCGGCCGGGGGCTCATTGAGGGACTTTGACCATGCGCGTCGCTCTGAAGCGTGCCGCATCGCTTGCGGCCATTGCCGCAATGCTTGTCGCCTGTTCGGCAACCGACGTGATGCGTCCGACGATTGATGTGCAGGAAACTGCTGCCGTTTCGGTTCCCACCCGCGCCATGATCGCTCCGCCGCCCGCCTACCCGCCGCCGCCTGCCGTCGACAGCCAGTCCGGCTTTTCGGACAATGACGACCAGATGGAAGTCGGTCCGATGTCCACGCCCGGCGACGCGCAGGACTTTGGCGCGCAAGATCCCGGCGCCCAGGACTACGACATTCCAGACGCAGGCCAGGACAATGCGGACCAGGATTATTCCGAACCCGAAGAGCCATCCGCGCAGGCCGCCATCCCGGAACCGCCTCCACCGGCTGCTGAAAAGCCGCGCCGCTTCGGCCTGTTCGGCTTTCCCGCTACCCCGCGTGTCAATTCGGGCCTGCCCGACAGCGAAGTCCAGTGCCGCAAGCAATTGAAGAAACTCGGCGCAACCTTCCGCGACCTGCCCACCATCCGCCAGGGCCAGTGCGGCATCGACCATCCGGTCGAACTGTCGGCTCTGTCAGGTGGCGTTGAGATGAAGCCAGCTGCAAAGCTCACCTGCGCGATGGCGCTCACGGTCGCGCGCTGGACCAAAAAGGAACTCGTACCCGCAGCGCGGCTGCGCTATTTTGCAGGCATCAAGACGATCCATCAGGGATCGAGCTATTCGTGCCGGAAAATCGCCGGTTCGCGCAATCTGTCCGAACATGGCAAGGGCAATGCGCTCGACATCATGCGTGTCGAGCTGAACAACGGCAAAAAGATCGGCGTCAAGAAAAAGGGCCTGTTCTCATTCCGCGAGCGCGGCCTCTTGAACAATGTGCGCGGCGACGCCTGCAAGTATTTCTCGACCGTGCTTGGCCCCGGCTACAATTACGACCACCGCGACCACTTCCACTTCGACATCGCCACAAGGCGCAGCGGCAAGGTCTCCTGTCATTGATGCGGTAAAGCCCCGAACTGGTCTCAACCGGTCCGGGGCTTCGTCAATTCAGATCAATCCGTTCAGGCGGCTTTTGCCTTGGCCTCTGCGTCCTTGGCGCGGGCAGCCACCAGCGCATCGGTCCACCAGACCAGCTGGTTGAGCATATCATTGGCGCTCTGCTGAAGGTGCGGCTGCTCGGCAAGCTGCTTCTTGCCTTCGTTGGCGGCCAGCATGTCAGGCCACTGGATGTGGACTGCTGCGCGGATCGGCGCCATCTGCAGCTCGATCGCGTGAAGACGGAGCTGCTCTACAGCGCGTGTGCCGCCGGCGCCGCCATAACCGACAAAGCCAAGCGGCTTCTTGTTCCATTCGGTATAGGCGTAGTCGAGCGCGTTCTTCAGCACGGCCGTCGGGCCGCGATTGTATTCGGCTACGGTGACGAGGAAGCCGTCGAATTCAGCCACTTTCTCCTGCCACTTGCGCGCAACTTCGTTCTTGGAAGGCACCCAGGCGGAAGAAGCGACTTCGTCAAAAAAGGGTAGTGGAAAATCGCGCAGGTCGACCAACTCGACGTCAATATCGCTACGCTGTTTGGCGATCTCATAAATCCAGTTCGCCGGCTTGTCGGCAAAGCGGCCCTGCCGCGTGCTGCCAATGATAATGCCAATCTTGGGTTTGGACATTTTGCTCTCCTGTTAATCCCGAGGTGGTCGTGCAGACCTAGTATCCATTGGATACCGGCACTACATAGGGATACGAAGGAACCGCGCAAGGAGGCACATTGATGAAACCAGGTAACTTCGACCGCACCGAAGACTGCCGCGTCATCTCGGACGTGCTGGCCCGTGTCGGCGACAAGTGGACCGTGCTGGTGGTCGGCTATCTCGGCTCCGGCCCGATGCGCTTCACCGAGCTGAAGCACACAGTGGGCGGCATCTCGCAAAAAATGCTGACAACGACGCTGCGCGGGCTGGAACGCGACGGCTTTGTCACCCGCACCGTGTTCCCCACCATTCCGCCACGCGTCGACTATGAGCTGACCGATATGGGCCGCGACCTGTTGGCGCCGGTCAGAGCGCTGGGCGACTGGGCGCGGCAGAACGCGCTTCGGATCAATGATGCGAGACGCCGCTTCGACGAAATGGATCGGTGACCTAACGGGACATCAGTCGATTCGACGCTTGGCGCTGACCCTGGGCTGACCTAAAGTGTCTGCGGGGTATGTCATCGGGCGGCGCTGGACAATGCAGGAATACGGCTACAATCTTGACCAGAAACTGGTCAAACAGCTTTCCGAGCTGAACCCGGTCCGTACGGCGTTTGCCATTGTGTTCGACTGGGCCGTCATTGCTGCCGCCATCACATTTTCCGAATGGCATGGCAGCTGGTGGGCGCTGATCGCTGCCTGGATCGTCATCGGCGGCCGCATACACGCGCTCGGCGTGATGATCCATGATTTCGCCCATTACCGGTTCATCCGCAACAAGGCAGCATCGGACTGGATCGGCGATGTGTTTCTCGCCTGGCCGCTGTTCACCTTTGTTGGCGGCTATCGCCAGAACCACCTCACGCACCATCGTTATACAAACACCGAAAAAGACCCCGACTGGACGTTCAAGTTCGGCACGATGGAGTTCACCTTCCCGCAAACCTGGCAATATGCGGTGTTGAACATGCTCGGCTATCTCGTCGGCATCTCGTCCTACCGTGACCTGAAATCGATCCTGACGCGCCTGTCAGACGACAAGGAGCGGCCAAAAGGCTACCAGCTCAAGCGGTTCGCCTACTACATCTTCTTCGCCTTCGTGTTCACCATCACCGGCACATGGACCGGCTTCCTCGTCTACTGGCTGCTGCCCTATTTCACCTTCTTCATGATGTTCCTCTACATCCGGTCGGTGGCCGAACATTTTGGGTCGATGGACTATGATAGTGAACTGGGCTCGTCGCGCACCGTGTTGCCCTATTTCTGGGAGCGTGCGTTCTTCGCGCCGCACCACGTCAACTACCACCTCGACCACCATCTCTATCCGAGCGTGCCCTATTACAACCTGCCGAAACTGCACGCGGCGCTGATGGCTGATCCTGAATATGCCGCCGGCGCGCATATCACGCGCGGTTACACGACCGGTCTTGTCAGGGAATGTCTGGCGGAAGCAAAGACGCCGGCGGGTTCGATCGCGCCAGCCGAATAGCTACTCGGCCGGGATCGGGGCCGGCTTTCCGGCCCCGTCGAGCGCGACCATGATGAAGTCGCCCTCGGTCACCTTTTCCATCACGTCCGACAGATAGCGTTGCGCCCAGGCTTCCAGCTTCAGCGTCATCGAGGTGCGGCCAACCCTGACGATGTCGGCATAGATCGACAGCGTGTCGCCGACCTTCATCGGCTTGGCGAAGACCATGCTTTCCACCGCCACCGTCACCACCCTGCCCTTGGCGCGTTCGGCGGCCCGGATGCCGCAGGCCAGATCCATCTGCGCCATCACCCAGCCGCCAAAAATGTCGCCTGCCGCATTGGTGTCAGCGGGCATGGCCAGCGTGCGCAACACCAGTTCTCCCGACGGTTTTGACTGCGGCATAACATCTTCTCCCCGGCCATCATGCCGGTCGAGCGGTAACCGCGAAGCCGCTTATCGTCAATCGCGCAGATACTAACCGATTTTAAGGTCGTGCCGCGTTCGATAATCCGCTAAGGGCTGCCGCAACGCAGCATCTTGAGGGCATGCTTATGACGAAGTGGGTCTACTCGTTCGGGGATGGACGGGCAGAGGGCAAGGTCGGCGACAAGAACCTTCTCGGCGGCAAGGGCGCAAATCTCGCCGAAATGTCGGCGCTGGGGCTGCCTGTGCCGCCCGGTTTCACCATAACCACCGAGGTCTGCACTCATTTCTACGCCAACAATCGCTCCTATCCGGCTGAATTGCAGGATCAGGTCGATGTGGCGCTGGCCGAAATCGGCCGCATCACCGGCAGGCGATTCGGCGATCCGGCCAATCTCTTGCTGGTCTCTGTCCGCTCGGGCGCACGCGCGTCGATGCCGGGCATGATGGATACAGTGCTCAATCTCGGCCTCAACGATGAGACTGTCGAGGCGCTGGCGCGCGATTCGGGCGACGAGCGTTTCGCCTGGGACAGCTACCGCCGCTTCATCCAGATGTTCTCCGACGTGGTGATGGAACTCGACCACGAAGTGTTCGAGGAAATCCTGGAAGAGGAAAAAGGCCGCAAGGGTTACGAACTCGACACCGAGTTTTCGGCGGGCGAACTGCGCTATCTCGTCTCGCTCTACAAGACCAAGGTCGAGGAAGAACTCGGCAAACCCTTCCCGCAGAACCCGCGCGACCAGTTGTGGGCGGCCATCGGGGCTGTCTTCTCCTCCTGGATGAACGCGCGCGCCATCACCTATCGCCGCCTGCACAACATTCCCGAAGTCTGGGGCACCGCCGTCAACGTGCAGGCGATGGTGTTTGGCAATATGGGCGACACGTCCGCCACCGGCGTTGCGTTCACCCGCAATCCGTCGACCGGCGAAAAGGCGCTCTATGGCGAGTTCCTTATCAATGCCCAGGGCGAGGATGTGGTGGCGGGCATCCGCACCCCGCAGAACATCACCGAGACCGCCCGCATTGCGGCCGGTTCCGACAAGCCGTCCCTGGAAAAGGCCATGCCTGCCGCCTTTGCCGACTTTGTCGCCATCGCCGACCGGCTGGAAAGCCACTACCGCGACATGCAGGACCTGGAATTTACCATCGAGCGTGGCCGCTTGTGGATGCTGCAGACGCGCTCCGGCAAGCGCACCGCAAAAGCAGCGCTGCGCATCGCGGTTGAAATGGCGTCGGAAGGCGTCATCACCCGCAATGAAGCGGTCAGCCGCATCGACGCGTCGTCGCTCGACCAGCTGCTGCACCCGACCATCGACCCATCCGCCCGCCGCGACATTATCGGGTCCGGCCTGCCCGCATCTCCTGGAGCCGCAACCGGCGAAATCGTCTTCACCTCCGACGAGGCCGAAGAGGCCCGCCAGGCTGGCCGAAAGGTCATTCTGGTGCGTGTCGAAACCAGCCCGGAAGACATTCATGGCATGCACGCCGCCGAAGGCATTTTGACCACCCGTGGCGGCATGACCAGCCACGCGGCGGTCGTTGCGCGCGGCATGGGAAAACCCTGCGTCTCGGGCGCAGGCACCCTGCGTGTCGACACTCGCAAGGGCATTCTGATGGCCATGGGCGTCACGCTGACCAAGGGCGACATCATTACCATCGACGGTGCGTCCGGTCAGGTGCTCAAGGGCCGTGTGCCGATGCTGCAGCCGGAACTGTCCGGCGACTTTGCCGCCATCATGGGCTGGGCCGACGAGATCCGCCGCATGAAGGTGCGCACCAATGCCGAGACACCCGCTGACGCACGCATGGCGCGCTCGTTTGGCGCGGAAGGTATTGGCCTGTGCCGTACCGAGCACATGTTCTTTGACGGCGACCGCATCACCTCCATGCGCGAGATGATCGTCGCCGACACTGAAGCTGGCCGCCGCGCCGCGCTGGCCAAACTCCTGCCGATGCAGCGGTCCGACTTTGTCGAACTGTTCGAGATCATGGCCGGCCTGCCGGTCACCATCCGCCTGCTCGACCCGCCGCTGCACGAGTTCCTGCCCAAAACCGACGAGGAACTGGCCGAAGTCGCCAAGGCGATGGACGTATCGCCCGAAAAGCTGCGCGCCCGCACAGAAAGCCTGCACGAGTTCAACCCGATGCTTGGCCATCGCGGCTGCCGCCTCGCCATTTCCTATCCCGAAATCGCCGAGATGCAGGCGCGCGCCATCTTTGAGGCCGCGGTCGCCGCCGCCAAGTCGACGGGCGCAGCCGTCGTGCCGGAAATCATGGTGCCGCTGGTTGGTCTCAAGACCGAGCTCGACTTCGTCAAGGCGCGCATCGACAAGGTCGCAGCCGAAGTCATGGCGGAAGCCGGCGTCACCATCGACTATCTCACCGGCACGATGATCGAACTGCCGCGCGCCGCACTTCGCGCCCATGTCATTGCCGAGACGGCCGAATTCTTCTCGTTTGGCACCAACGACCTGACGCAGACGACATTCGGCATTTCCCGCGACGACGCCTCGTCGTTCCTTGAAACCTACCGGATCAAGGGCGTCATCGAGCAGGACCCGTTCATCTCGCTCGACATTGACGGCGTCGGCGAACTGGTGCGCATGGCGTCCGACAAGGGCCGGGCGACGCGTAACGACATCAAGCTGGGTATTTGCGGCGAACATGGCGGCGATCCAGCCTCGATCCGCTTCTGCGAGGAAGTCGGGCTCGACTACGTGTCGTGCTCGCCGTTCCGCGTGCCGATCGCCCGGCTTGCGGCGGCGCAGGCCGCCGTTCGCGCCAAGGGCTGACAATCAGGCGGCCCAGCGCCGCCTGTTTCGCCCAAAACCGGCCATGATCTGGGCAGAACGGGTATTTTTGACAAGTCTGGTCGTATTACCATGCGTCTCGCCAAGATCGCCACCATCTGCTGCCTTACTGCCATACCCTGGCCGGCGCTCGCGGCACCATTGCTTGAACCGTCGCTGCATGTGGCCACGGGCAACAAGACGCCAAAGATCGCGCTGACATTTGACGCCTGCTCCGGCCAGACCGACCGCCGCATTCTTGATGCGCTGGTCGAAAACCGCATCCCGGCAACGATCTTTGTCACGGCCCGCTGGCTCAGCCGCAATTCCGCTGCGGTAGCCGTTCTCAAGGCCCACCCTGACCTGTTCGAGATCGAAAACCACGGGGCGCGCCACGTTCCCGCCGTCGACCGGCCAATGCAGATTTTTGGCCTCGCAGCGGCCGGCAGCCACGCCGCTGTCGAGGCCGAGGCCAATGGCGGCTCAGACGCGATCAAGGCCGCCGGTTTCGCCGCGCCAACATGGTTTCGTGGCGCAACCGCCAAATACACGGCCTCGTCCATCGCCGACATCAAATCGCTCGGGCTCAGCGTCGCCGGTTACTCGGTCAATGGCGATGCAGGCGCGAGCCTCTCCGCTCACGCCGCCGAGAAGCGGTTGCTGTCGGCGCGCAATGGCGATGTGGTCATCGCCCACATCAACCAGCCCGGCAAACCGGCGGGCGCTGGCGTGGTACGGGGCATGCTTGCCTTGAAAGCGCGCGGGGTCGAGTTCATCCGCCTCAATGAGGCGGCCACAAAATCCAAAGCAGCGCCAAATTTTTGACCGCAGGCGCTCGCCTCGCCAACGCTTGCTTTTCATTCCATTGTTACCGTAGCAATATGCTGCTCCTTGGGCGCTCTGCCATGCCCTCCAACCTTGTTCAGCCTACTTCCGAAATCTGCGTGCCATGACCCAAGCGCCAACAGCCAAGCCTCCGATCGCCCCCTTGCGCGGCCTGCTTGCCGTCGTTCTCAGCCTGGCGCTTGTGGTTCTTGTTGGCTTCCTGCTGGTGATCGGCAAGTCGGTGCTGGTGCCGATCTTTGTCGCCGTCATCTCCGTCTACGTGCTCACCGCCGCCAGCGACTGGCTTGGCAGCCTGCCGGGCGGAGCGGTCCTGCCGGACCAGCTGCGCCGTCTCGTCGTGCTGTTGCTGTTCTTCATCGCAGCGTTGTGGCTGGGATCAGTGATGATTGCCACTGCCGAACAGATCAGCCGCCGCCTGCCGGAATACAGCACCAATATCGCCGCCTTGATCACCAGCGTCACCGACAGGCTTGGTGTTGAAACACCTAACTGGGACTCCGTGCGGCAGCGCGTGATCGAGGCGTTCCCGCTGCAGCGGCTGGCGGGCATGGCGCTGGGCTCGATCAGCGCCATGGCGGGGCTGATCATCATGGTCGTGGTCTACGCCACTTTCCTGATGGGCGAACGCAATGATTTCGCTCATAAAATTGCCGTCGCAATGCCCGGAGACAAGGGCGGGCGCGCCGAACAGATCGTGCGCAATATCAACGCGACCATCAGCAACTATCTTGCTGTGAAGACGCTCATCAACATCATTCTCGGCGCACTCTCCTATGCAGTGCTGATGGTGTTCGGCGTTGACTTTGCGTTGTTCTGGGCCATCGCCATCGCGCTGTTGAACTACATACCCTATGTCGGCTCGCTGCTAGGCGTGGTGTTCCCCGTGGCGCTCAGCGTGGCGCAGTTCGGTTCGCTTGGCACCACAATCCTGCTCGCCGCACTGCTGACCGCCGCCCAGATGTGGGTCGGCAATGCCCTCGAACCGAAAATGATCGGACGCAAGGTCAACATGTCGCCGTTTGTCGTTCTGGTGGCGCTGACTGTCTGGTCATCGGTATGGGGCACCGCGGGCGCCATCCTCGCCATTCCGCTCACCTCGATCATCGCCATCGTCATGGCAAGCTTTGAGGCAACCCGGCCGTTTGCGGTCCTGCTGGCAGCGGATGTCAGCACATTCGAGCCGGACCATGACGCCGCTCCGTAGCCTGGGAGGCGGAATCAGCGCCGCGTTTGGCAGTCCGCGCGTTCAGGTGCTGATCGCGATGACCGCGATCCTGATCGGTACAGCCTCGGTCTTCTATCATTTCGCCGAAGGCTGGAACTGGCTGGATTCCGTCTACTTTTCGGTCATCACCATTTCGACCATCGGCTATGGCGATTTTTCCCCCAAAACCGATCTGGGCAAATTGTTCACAATCTTCTACGTGCTGACCGGACTTGGCTTGTTTGTTGCCACGGCGTCGGCCATCGCGGACCGCATCGTGTCGCGGACCGACAGCGATGGGGACAATTGATGAAGCTTGGCTTGCTTGCGGCGGTCTATGGTTTTGTGGCGGGCGCGGTCGCCGCGCTTGTGCTCTGGTTCATGGGCATTGCAACAAAGCTCGTCTGGTCGGGACCCGCTGATGCCCGCTGGTATATCTTTGCGGTGGTCATGGCCGGGGGCCTTCTCATCGCGCTGCTGCGTCATCGCCATGCCGGGCTTGACCTCGAACAGCAGATCGACGCCAGCCGCAGCCCTGCCATCAACATGCATCGCAGCGCCCTCATTATGGCGGCAATGGCGGTCATCGCCGTGGCATTTGGCGGCGCGATCGGACCTGAAGCCGGCATTCTCGCCGTTGTGACCGAAATGTCGGCCATCATCATCTTCCTTCTCGGCCGCGACAATGCCGCGTCGCGGCTGTTGTCAGAGGCCGGTACGGCGGGTGCGCTTGGCGGCCTTTACGGATCGCCTCCTGCGGGCGCCGTTGTCGCGCAGGAGCACCCGGAAGCGCCGCGCTGGCAGATCTATCTTGCAGCCGTCAGCGGCCTGCTCGGCTTCCTGCTGGTCGCCAGCCGCCTGCTTGAACGCGGCTCTATGCGGGTCCATCTGCCCGACTACGATTCGGCGCTCGACGGCATCGAAATGCTGCAGGCGTTCGCGCCCGCTGTGCTTGGAGCCGCCGTCGGTCTGGTGTTTGCCTTCGGTCTGCCCGCAATTCAGGCTGCACTCGCGCGCACCGGCGGCATCGTCACCCAGACCATCATCGGCACATTGCTGTTTGCAGTGCTGGCAACCACTTTCCCCATCCTGCTGTTCTCCGGCCATCACGAGCTGGAACAACTGCTGCACTGGGGCCAGCAAAGCAGCATGGCCGCGCTCCTGGCCGTGGGTGCGTTCAAGGCGCTTGCCCTGTCGATCTGCCTCGCATCCGGATGGCGCGGCGGTGCTGCCTTTCCACTGTTTTTTGCGGGCGCAGCCGCTGGCGGCGCAGCACTCTGGGCTCTGCCGCAAATCCCTGTCACCGTGACGCTGGTTGCTGGCATGTCGGCGGCGCTCACCACCGGTCTTGGCAAACCGCTGCCAGCGATGCTGATCGCGCTGTTCATGCTGGGTGGTGACGCAATCGGCGCGATGTGTGTCGGCGTCGCCATCGGCTGGGCCGCATCGCGTCTCGCGCCAAACCACGACATGCATTGAGGCGGGACGACGAAGCCTCCGGTTGTTTCAATCGCTGCACATTTTGGCCTACTCTTCTCCCGATATCAGTTCTCGAATCGGCAGCGGAGCACCCATGGCCAATCTCTCACCCGTCGTGAAAGGCTTTTTCGACAAGCGGACATTTTCGATCCAATATGTTGTCGCCGATCCTGACACCAAGCGTTGCGCAATCATCGACCCGGTGCTCGACTATGACGAAAAGTCGGGCAGCACTGCGACCCGCAGCGCCGATGAAATGCTGGCCTACATTGCGTCGCAGGGTCTCACTGTCGAGTGGATACTCGACACTCACCCGCACGCCGATCACTTTTCCGCCGCCCGCTACCTGAAGGGAAAAACCGGCGCGCCGACAGCCATCGGAGAGAAGGTGGCCGACGTCCAGAAGCTGTGGAAGGCGATCTACAACTGGCCCGATTTTCCGGCCGATGGATCGCAATGGGACAAGCTGTTTGCGGAAGGCGAGACATTTTCCATCGGCAAGCTGCCGGTGAAAGTGCTGTTTTCGCCAGGCCACACACTGGCCTCCATCACCTATGTCGTGGGCGATGCCGCCTTTGTGCACGACACGCTGTTCATGCCCGATTCCGGCACCGCACGCGCCGATTTTCCCGGCGGCAGTTCGGCACGGCTCTATCAGTCGATCATGCAGATCCTGTCTCTGCCGGATGATACCCGGATATTTGTCGGCCACGATTATCAGCCCAATGGGCGAGAGCCGCTGTGGGAGACCACCGTTGCCGAACAGAAGGCAACGAACAGCCATATGTCGAAAGTCTCCAGTGAAGCCGAATTTGTGGCCGTGCGTGACGCCCGCGACCGGACACTCGCCATCCCCCGCCTGATGCTACACGCCTTGCAGGTCAACATGAATGGCGGGCGGCTGCCGGAGCCGGAAGCCAATGGCAAACGCTACCTCAAACTGCCGCTGGACGCCCTGCCCGGCGCGAAGTGGGATTGAGAGGCGGACGGGCGTCTCTGTTTTCGCCCCCTCCACCGCCTACGGCGGTCCCCCTTGTATCTGCACTTGATTGGAAATGTGCGATTAGAGCGGCTGTGCGC
>DAINRF010000004.1:0-168098 GCA_036742015.1 Mesorhizobium sp.
CGTCCTCGCCGCTTTGCGGCTGCGGGCGACGCGAGCCGTCTTTAACGTCCAGACATGGAATGACGCGGGCTTTGAGTGTCATGACTCAGACTTCATCCTGACGTCAGCGTCTTCAAACATGGCTACCGGCGGCTTGATCTTTCCGCGCAAAATCGCCAGCGCCTCGGCCGGGTCGATGCGGCCGTCATAGAGTGCGCGGCCGGAGATTGCGCCTTCAAGCTTTTTCGCGTCCGGCATGGTCATGCGCACAATGTCGGCGACCGACGCCAGTCCGCCAGAGGCGATGACCGGAATGGTGACAGCGTCGGCGAGCGCAATGGTCGATTCCCAGTTGATGCCGGCCAGAACGCCATCGCGGTCGATGTCGGTGTAGATGATTGCCGCGACGCCTGCACCCTCGAACTTCTTAGCCAGTTCGATGACGCCGAGTTCTGATGCTTCTGCCCAGCCCTCGACGGCGACCTTGCCGCCCTTGGCGTCGATGCCGACAGCGACTTTCCCTGGAAACAGGCGGCAGGCTTCCTTGACCAGATCAGGATCGCGCACCGCGACCGTGCCGAGGATGACGCGGGCGAGACCACGCGCCAGCCAGTCTTCGATCTGCGGCAAGGTGCGAATGCCGCCACCCAGCTGGACGGGATTCTTCGTCGCTTTCAGGATCGAGCCGACTGCCGCGGTGTTGACGCTTTCGCCCTTGAACGCGCCGTTGAGGTCAACGACGTGAAGCCAGTCGAACCCCTGATCCTCGAAGGCTTTTGCCTGTGCGCCGGGATCCTCGTTGTAGATCGTGGCGGTTGCCATATCGCCAAGCTTGAGGCGAACACACTGGCCATCCTTGAGGTCAATGGCGGGAAAAAGAATCATACGTCAGACGCCTTCCACGATTGCAAAATGCGCAGTGGAGAACTTCCTGCGCAGCGTCAGCGCCGCCTGATATTCCGGCGAATTGAAGCAGTCGAGCGCTTTCTGGTAGCTGTCAAACTCAAGGACAACCAGACGTGTGGCGGCCGGCCCTTCAACCACCTGACCCTCGCCGCCGCGCACGAGAGGGCGGGCGTCATATTTGTCGAAAGCCGCCTTGTTGGCAGCGATATATTGCGGATAGCCCTCAGGGTCGGTGATGTCGACCATGGCCATCCAGTAGCCCTTTTTCATGGAGCGTCTTCCTTCGGTGATGCCTCAGCCGGTCAGGGCTTCCAGCGCAGGAAATTGCCAATCAGAGCCAGACCCAGCGTCTGGCTCTTTTCGGGGTGAAATTGCGTTCCCGCCATGTTGCCGCGGACAACTGCAGCCGTAACCGGTCCACCATACTCCGTTTCGGCCAGAACCTGACCGGGCTTGGTCGCGGCAAGGTGATAGGAATGGACAAAGTAGGCGTGCAGGCCGTCCGGTCCGGTCTTGATGCCGTCAAACAGAGGGTGGGCACTCTTCAGAGAAATCGTGTTCCAGCCAATTTGCGGGATTTTCAGCGCGGGATCGGATGGCACGATTTCCTTCACGTCGCCCGCGATCCAGCCAAATCCGCTGGTGACGGTCTTTTCCAGTCCGCGTTCCGACATCAACTGCATGCCAACGCAGATGCCGAGAAAAGGGCGGCCCTTGCCAATGACAACCTCGTCAATCGCCTGCGTCATGCCGGGCACAGCATCAAGCCCTGCGCGGCAGTCGGCATAAGCGCCGACGCCTGGCAGCACGATGCGGTCGGCGGTGCGGACACGATCAGCATCCGCCGTCAGGTCAATTTCCGCTGCAATGCCGGCTTCACGCGCCGCGCGTTCAAACGCCTTGGTCGCCGAGCGCAGATTGCCGGAGCCGTAGTCGATGATTGCAACACGCATGGTCAGCGCGACCCCGGATAGGACAGCAGGCCAAGAACCGGACCGGATTGAGCCGAGCGGATCGGGGCAATAGGGGCAGGTGTGGAAGCCGGAGCGGGAGCGGACGCTGCCGGTGCATCCGCCATTGCATAGACATGGCGGATTTCGGCGTCACCCGCATTGTCGGCGATCACCACACCGGCGTCTTTCCAGCCGCGCCGCCGGTAGGCGGCGAGCCACAGCGCCGGGCCTTCAAGACCGACAAATACCGACAACAGCAGCGATAGCCAGGGTGCGACCTGCGGTGCGCCGGAGAGGGTTGTCAGCACGCCAATCAGCGACATCGCGGCAAAGACCAGCAGCGCCTCGATCCAGAGCCGGTTCCACAACAGCCAGAGAGGGCCGAACAGGAATGCCCAGACATGAAAACCGTCACGGACATAGGCGGCGTCTGCCCGGTCCGGGCTTTCCATCACAACATAGCTTGCCATTGGTCAGCCCTTGAGCGTGCCCTTGGTTGACGGGATTGCACCGGCCTGCCGCGGATCGATTTCGGCGGCCGTGCGCAGCACCCTCGCTACCGCCTTGAAACAAGTCTCGGCGATGTGGTGGCTGTTTGCGCCATAGAGATTGGCGACATGCAGCGTGATGCCGGCCTGCTGCGACAAGGCCTGGAAGAACTCGCGCACCAGTTCGGTGTCGAACGTGCCAATCTTCTGGCTGGTGAAGGCGACGTTCCAGACGAGAAACGGACGGCCGGACACGTCGACAGCGGCACGGGTCAGCGTCTCGTCCATCGCCAGATCTAGCGAGGCATAACGGGTGATGCCACGCCGCTCGCCCAGCGCCTTCGAAATGGCCTGGCCAAGCGCAATGCCAACGTCTTCCACCGTGTGGTGGTCGTCAATGTGCAGGTCGCCCTTGGCGCGAACCTTCATGTCAATGAGCGAATGGCGCGACAGTTGTTCCAGCATATGGTCGAAGAAACCGACCCCGGTTGAGACGTCGAACGATCCGGACCCGTCAATGTCGACAGCGACCTCGATCTCGGTCTCCTTTGTCTTGCGCGCGATCTGCGCGGTCCGGGTGGACGGGCTGGCAGGCATATTGTTGATCCTTGGCCGTATTCGTCGTCCGCCTCATAACAGCGCGCCAGGCCAAACGCCAGTTGCGTGTAGCCTTTGCGGCCTTAGGCGGTTGCCGATTTGAATTTGCAGTTACCATGCCTACATTGTCGTTCACGGAGACGGTGGACGGTGCTTATGGACAGGCCGGGCCGTCTTGCGAACGGAGTATTTCATGTCAAACGAGATTATCATGCACGGCACGACCATCGTGACTGTGCGCAAGGGCGGAAAAGTCGTGATCGCCGGCGACGGCCAGGTCAGCCTGGGCAACACGGTGATGAAGGGCAATGCCAGAAAAGTGCGCCGCCTGGGCAAGGGCAATGTCATTGCCGGTTTTGCCGGCGCGACCGCCGACGCCTTCACGCTGCTTGAGCGGCTGGAAGCCAAACTCGAACAATATCCCGACCAGCTGACGCGCGCCGCCGTCGAACTTGCCAAGGACTGGCGCACCGACCGCTATCTGCGCCGGCTCGAAGCGATGATGCTGGTGGCCGACAAGAACGTGACGCTGGCGCTGACCGGAACCGGCGACGTACTCGAACCCGAACACGGTGTTATGGCGATCGGCTCAGGCGGCAATTTTGCGCTGGCCGCAGCACGCGCACTGGTCGACACCGATCAGGACGCGGAAACGATTGCCCGCAAGGCGATGGAGATTGCAGCCGACATCTGCATCTACACCAATTCGTCAGTGACGATTGAATCGCTCGATGCCGCGTGAGGTCTACGCCTTTCGCGAAGTCGACGAAGATGACGTGCCGCTGATCGACTCATGGATTCAGCAGAGTCATTGGCGCGAGGCATGGGGAGACGCCGGCATAGCCATTGGGCGGGTCTACGCCGCCATGGGCGATGACGCGTCAGAACCGCTGATCGTCGAGCTGGCCGGCCGGCCGGTCGCTTATCTCCGGAGCTTTGATCCACATATGGATGACGGCCATCCATATCAGGACCAGCCCTTCGGAACACTCGTGCTCGATCTGTCGATCGGTCCGGCGGATCTCGTCGGCAAAGGCCACGGCGCTGCAATTCTCCGGCAGTTCGCGGCGACTTTGTTCGATGAAGGCGCGCCGCGCCTGATCACCGATCCGCACCCGGACAATGTTCGCGCGATCAAAGCCTATGAAAAGGCGGGTTTCCGCCATTTCGACACAAGACACTCAATTTATGGCTCAGCCCACATGATGGCGCTGGACGCCCCGGAAGAGATAGAACCATGACCAATCTTTCCCCACGCGAGACCGTTTCGGAACTCGACCGCTACATTATCGGCCAGAAGGACGCCAAGCGCGCCGTGGCGATTGCACTGCGCAACCGCTGGCGGCGTCAGCAACTGACCGGCCAGATGCGCGAAGAGGTGATGCCGAAAAACATCCTGATGATCGGACCGACCGGCGTCGGCAAGACCGAGATCGCCCGCCGCCTGGCCAAGCTGGCGAACGCACCCTTCATCAAGGTCGAGGCGACAAAGTTCACCGAGGTCGGCTATGTCGGCCGTGATGTCGAGCAGATTATCCGTGATCTGGTCGAGGTATCGATCGGCCTGCAGCGCGAAAAGATGCGCGAAGACGTGAAAGCACGTGCGCATCTCAATGCCGAGGAGCGCGTGCTCGAAGCGCTGGTGGGCAAAACCGCAAGCCCGGCGACACGCGACAGTTTCCGCAAGAAGCTGCGCGATGGCGAACTCGACAACAAGGAAATCGAGGTCGAGGTCTCCGACAGCGGCTCTGGCGGCATGCCAAGCTTCGAGATCCCCGGCATGCCCGGCGCCAATGTGATGAACATCAATGACATGCTGTCAAAGGCGATGGGCGGCAAGCGCACCAAGACGCGCAAGACCACAGTCAAGGAATCCTACGACCTGCTGATCAATGATGAGTCGGACAAGCTGCTCGACCAGGATGAGGTGACCCGCCGGGCGCTCGAATCGGCGGAGAATGACGGCATCGTCTTCATCGACGAGATCGACAAGGTTGCGCACAGGCAGGATGGCGTTTCGGGTGGTCCATCGCGTGAAGGCGTGCAGCGCGACCTGCTGCCGTTGGTGGAAGGCACGACGGTCGCGACGAAGTATGGTCCGATCAAGACGGACCATATCCTGTTCATTGCGTCGGGCGCTTTCCATGTGGCGAAGCCATCGGACCTGCTGCCGGAGTTGCAGGGCCGCTTGCCGATCCGCGTCGAACTTCGCGCTCTAGAAAAGGACGACTTCAAGCGCATCCTGCTTGAGCCGGAGGCATCGCTTGTAAAGCAGTATATCGCACTGATGGCGACCGAAGGCATCGAGCTCGACTTCACCGACGACGCGATTGACCGGCTGGCCGGCATCGCGGTCGACCTCAACACCAGTGTTGAGAATATCGGTGCGCGGCGGTTGCAGACGGTGATGGAGCGGGTTCTGGATGAAATTTCCTACGATGCGCCGGATCGCGATGGCTCGAAAATGACCGTTGATGCCGACTATGTCGGCAAACAGATCGGCGACATTGCCAAGAACACAGATTTGTCCCGGTTCATCCTGTAACGAAACTGCAACGACCGGGCCGCGAATCAGCTGCCCGGCCGTTGTCGGCTCGACTCGTCAAAGTCTTTTGTGATTAGTCGAGCTCAAAAGGCTCGTTTTGGGGCCGCAGATCGGGCGACGGGATGAGACAGCTTCTAGCATCGGTGTTCAGCGTGACGATGGCGCTTGCGACCGCAAGCTTTGCCGCGACGCCTGTGCCGGCAGGCAATCGCAACGCCGAGCAACCTGGCGTTCCAGGCGGCTCGGCCGCCCGCACCAAGGCTATGAAAACCAGCTATGACGCAAAATACCGCAAGGTGATTGCGCTGTTGCGCAACGACAAGGCGCTGCGCTCCAAGATCACCCAGACGGCGTCGCAATATGGCATCAGTCCGCTGCATGTTGCCGGCGCAATTGTTGGCGAACACACCTACAATGTCGACGCCTATGACCGGCTGCAGCAATATTACGTCAAAGCCGCATCCTATCTCGGTTCGAGCTTTCGCTTTGAATATGACGGCGAAGATGTCGGCGATTTCATCGCACGGCCGCAGTTTGCTGCCTGTGAAGACGCCAAGGGCAGCTACGCCCTATGGACCTGCCGCGAAGATGTCTGGAATGCGTCGTTTCGCGGCAAGACCGTTGAGGGGAAACGTTTTGAGAACAACCGGTTCTCCGCCGTCTTCTTCCAGCCGTTCTATGCCGGCCAGACATTTGGCATCGGCCAGCTCAATCCGCTGACCGCCCTGATGATGAGCGATATGGTCTCACGCGTGTCCGGTCTGCCAAAACTCGACTACCGCAAGCCGGCCGACGTCTATGCGACGATCATGGATCCCGACCAGACTTTACCCTATGTCGCCGCGACGCTGAAGAAGTCGATCGACGCCTATGCCTCGATTGCGGGGTTCGACATTTCCGGCAATCCGGGCCTGACGGCCACGCTCTACAATGTCGGCAATCCCGAAGCCCGGGCACGGGTGCTGAAAGCAGAAAATGCACGGCGCATTGCGGCTGGCGAAAAGCCAAAATTTCCTGAAGAGAACTACTATGGCTGGCTGGTGAATGATCGCATCGCCGAGATCGAAGCGCTATTTTGAGCGCTGACTGCCGCTGATCACGTTTATCGCGGCATCCATATCATCGTCAGACAAGGTTGAAATCCGGATTGCCAGAAGGTTGGCCAGCGCGGTCGCGCGAGGACTGAGACCAGCGGTATCGATCACCACGCGAGGGTCGGAGGCCTGCGCAAGGGTTTGCAATTCTTCGGCTTCGTCCCAGATGACATTAAAATAGCCGATGATCTTCTGCACCATCGCCCAGGTTGGCGTGCCGCGTCTGCCATGCTCGAGCGCCGAGAGATAGGCTGGGCTGACGCCGATGGCCGCAGCCATATCCTTTTGCGAGACGCCGCGCTCGGTGCGCATCGCCCGCAAACGCGCGCCAAACGGCGTCATTGGCCGGTCTCGCGCGGTAGGCGCCGCAACCGGACATACAGCGCGCCCTGACCGCCATGGGTGAGAGCTGCGTCTTCGTAACCGCTGACAAACTGGCGAAAAGGCTGAGTGGACAACCAACCCGGCACTGAGCGTTTCAACACGCCGTCACTTGCTGACGACGAACCCTTGCCGGTGATGACGAGCACATATCGAACGCCGCGCACATAGGCGCTTGAGAGAAACGACAACAACATGCCGTAGGCAGCATCCTGGCGAAGGCCGTGCAGGTCGATGCGCGCCTCAAGCACCAGCTTGCCGCGGGCGATCTTTTTCTGCGTGTGCCTGTCGATGTGCTGCACCTGCAGCTTCGCAGGCGAGGCAGGCGTTACCGGCCGGGCCAGGAATGCCGATGTGTCAACCGGTGCGGCGGCAGGTTTTGGCTCGGGCGCAATATCGACCGGGTCCAGTTTGCGGCCTGGCAGCGGCTTTGCCGTTTTGGCCACAACGTTCCAAAGAATGCGCTCTTCGTCGCTCAGCTCGCGCTTGCGGCTCATGATGCCCAGCTCTTGGAAAGCTGCCGCGGAACCAGCGCATAAAAGTCCGCCGGGTGTTTGATACCACCTGCGATTTCGCCCGCTTGTGGGCCTGATCCGGCAAACAAATCTCCACGCGCTGGTCCAAGGATTGCCGAGCCGGTGTCCTGCGCAATCATCAATCGGCGAAACGGCTTCTGCGCGAACGCCGTCAATGTTTCGGCGTGGACATAGAATGGCGTGCCGAACGTGTGCAGCAGGCGATCAACCGCAATGGATCGGCCAGCCGCCAACTGAACTTTTGCGGCGGCAACAGGGCCCAGCGATGGATCGGGAACCGGCGCGTCGCGGAAGAAGATGAAAGAGCGGTTTTGCCAGAGAATTTCCTCGACGCGCTCAGGATGACGGACAAACCAGGCGCGGATCGATTGCATGGTGACATGCTTCAGCGGGATTTCGCCCATTTCGGCCAGGATCTTGCCAACGCCGGTAAAGCGTTGACCGCTCTTGGCGGCATAGGTGACCGGCTTGACCGAGCCGTCAGTCATTTTCAGGCGGGCAGCACCCTGGACATGGATAAAGAACACATCCACAGGATCGGCCAGCCAGGCCATTTCGAGGCCCTGCCCATTGAGCACGCCACTCTCGATTGCCTCGCGGTCGTAATATTCAACAATGCCGTCCCTGGTCTGACGGCCAAACGCCAGATAGGGGTCCAAGCCAGCAGGGCGATTGGTTTCATCGATGTCGACGAGATCGGCGGGACGCGACAGTATCGGATATTGAAAATGACCGCCTTGCCGCGGCGAGGCTTCTGCTTCCGGCTCATAAAAGCCAGTGACAAATCCATGCGCGGCATCGCCGCCCGGAACGACGCGCCAGGGCGAAAAGTGGCGCTCAAAAAAATCGCAGGCGGCTGTGGCGTTGAGACTTTCGACACGGCGCGCTTCGTCATACGCGGCAGCAAAAGCTTCGAGGGCTATGCCGAGCGAGCCGGATCGATAGGGTTTTTCGGCAACCCGTAATGCGGAACGCCTGAACGCAGCATAGGCAGCCGAATGATCGTCAGCCGTCCAACCGGGCAGGTCATCGAATGTGACAGGGACAAAATGCGACGAAGGCGACATCGCCGCAATCCTGATCAGTCTTCAGCTTCGGTCGCGACCAGCTTCCAGTTCGGATCCTTGGAACGCGTATCACGCGCAAAGGTCCAAACATCCTTGACCTCGGCAACGGTTTCAGGATCGCCGTCGATCACGGCTCCAGCCTTGTCACGGGTCGCGGAAATCAGCTCGGAAACAATCCGCATGGTGACGTGTGCTTCACCACCCTTCATCTCCGCGCCGACAATCTCGGCCTTGTCGATGCCGACAAAGGACGACTGGATCTTTTCGCTGCGTTTCTCGCGCTCGCCGATTGCCTGGACAAAGCCGTCATAGACTTCGCGCGACAACAGGTTTTTCAGCGTTTTGCGGTCGCCATCGGCATAGGCCATGACGATCATCTCGTAGGCCATCTTGGCGCCATCGACGAATGTTTTCGGCTCAAAGCTTGCATCGGCGTCGCGGATGGCGCGCATGCCCTTGTTCAGGTCCGTGCCGACAGCGGCAGCCTTGTCGATTGCCGCATACGTCTCTTCGCCGGCTTCGCCTGCCTTGCGCCGCGGCAACGACACAACATTGTCCTGAGCCGCTTTGGGGTCCTGTTCATTGCGGCGGCCAGCCGTGTAAGGATCAAACGGCGGACGCTCATTGCCAGTGCGGCGGCCAAGAACATTGCGGAGCTGGATGAAGATCACCACAGCCGCGACCATAAAAATCAATGTTCCCAAATCAAGGAATTCCATCACTGTCCGCCAGATATAACGCTTCAAAGACGCCAAAGCGCCAATTTGCCATTATCGGACGCCTGACGCCGCGATACAATGGCTGACTATTCATATAGAGCGACAACGCCGATCATTCAAATGACGACAACGCTACCTATCTATAGGGTCACGGTTCAGCAAACGGGCATTGTCAGTGGGTAGAACATTCGTCGCACTTTTCATTCTTCTGCTTCCCTTGCTGGAAATCGCAGGGTTTGTCGTCGTGGGCAGCGAGATCGGCGCACTGGCGACGATCGCCCTGGTGATCGCTTCGACGGTGCTTGGCGCAATGCTGTTGCGCTATCAAGGTTTTGGCGCACTGCGCCGGGCCCAAGCCGCTGCCGCGACGGGGGGCGAACCCGATCGCGAGATTGCGCATGGCGCGATGATCCTGATTGCCGGCATCCTGCTGATCATTCCGGGCTTCATTACCGACGTTTTTGGCCTGCTGCTGTTCATTCCGGCGGTGCGAGACATTGCCTGGCAGTTCGTGCGGTCGCGAATGACCATCATCACCACCACAACAGGAGCCGCATGGAATCGCGGCGCACAGCGGAACGAGAAGGTGATTGACCTCGATACTGGCGACTATCAGCAGGTTGATCCGAATTCACCGTGGCGGCGCAATGATCCCGAACAGTGACAGGACTGCGGGCAGACCCCGGCCAAACTTGATATGACCTGCCCGGCATGCTAGCCAAACCGCGAATTTTCTCCCATCCGGGGTCTGATCTGGCCCGATCTCAAGGAACGACAATGGCGGACAAGAAAGAAAAAGCCGGCGAAGCAGCAGCTCAGGCAGGCAACGGAACCCAGCCCTCGCTCAATATCCTGGCGCAATACGTCAAGGACCTGTCGTTTGAGAGCCCCGGTGCGCCAAACTCGCTGCGCGCCCGCGAAACCAGCCCCGGCATCAACATCAACGTCAATGTCAACGCCAATCCGCTGTCGGACACCGAGTTCGACGTCAACCTGACGATCGCGGCGAAAGCCGGCGGCGACAAGGACGTTCTGTTCAACGTCGAGCTCGTCTATGGCGGCGTGTTCCGTCTCGCTGGTTTCCCGCAGGAGCACACGTTGCCGCTTCTGTTCATCGAATGCCCGCGTTTGCTGTTCCCGTTTGCGCGTCAGATCATCGCCGAGTGCACCCGCAATGGCGGCTTCCCGCCGCTGATGATCGACCCGATCGATTTCGCTCAGATGTTCCAGGCCCGTATGGCCGAAGAACAGGCGCGTTCAAAGGTCATGGCGAGCTGATTATTCGGGCGCTGGTTTTTCGAGGCCATATGCGGGCTTCAGCCACAGCGCCTTCTCTCCAAGCTTTTTGACAAGGGCGGCGTGAGCCGCCCTTTCTGCATCTGTGAGGCGGGACGGCAAAGGCTCAGCCCGCGCTAGGATGACAACTTCGGTTCGGGTTTGCTCAGAACCAGCTGCGCCTGCATTTGACGATTCGAGCCCGAACGCAGCCTGCTTGCCGCCGATCAGCTCGATATAGACTTCGGCCAGCAGACCGGCATCGAGCAATGCGCCGTGACGGGTGCGGTGGCTGTTGTCGATTCCGTAGCGTTTGCACAGCGCGTCAAGCGAGTTCGGGCCCATCGGGTGTTTGCGCTTGGCAATCGCCAGCGTGTCGATGACAAAACCGGGATCAACAGCCGGCCGCCCGAGCCGGGCAAATTCGGCATTGATGAAGCCCATGTCGAAATTGGCGTTGTGGGCGATCAGGATAGCGCCATCGATGAAATCTGCGAACTCCTGGGCGATGCCGCTGAACTTCGGCTTGTCCGCCAGATCAGCCATCGAGATGCCGTGCACCGCTTGAGCGTCGGGATGAATGTCGCGGCCATCGGGATTGATATAGACATGGAAGGTGCGGCCGGTCGGGAACCGGTTCACCATTTCGACGGCACCGATTTCGATCACCCGCTCAACGCGGGAATCGAGCCCGGTCGTTTCCGTATCGAAAATGATCTCGCGCATCGAATCACTCCAGAACCAATGACAATGCTGCTGGTGCAAATGGCGGCAGGCAAGCTGCCGTCAGGTCTTGCCTGTGAGTTCAGCGATGATCTGGCGCACCGCATGCCGGGCCGGTTCAAGTCCATTGCCGGTGTCGACAACAAAATCCGCCATCTGGCGTTTTTCGGCATCGGGAACCTGCCGGGCCAGGATCGCCTCGAACTTTTCGGACGTCATGCCGGGCCGGGCCAGCACCCGTTCGCGCTGAACGCCGGCCGGAGCTGTAACAACCACAACCTTGTCGACACGTTCGCGTCCGCCGGTTTCAAACAGGAGGGGAATATCGAGAACGACAACCGGCGTACCGGCATCGCGATTGCGATTCAGGAACGCGTCTGCCTCGGCGCGCACCAGCGGGTGGATGATCGCTTCAAGGCGTTTGATCGCCGCGCTGTGGCCCAGAACCTTTGACGCCAGGATGGTCCGATCAACCGTGCCGTCCTTCACCGTGCCGGGAAACGCCGCCTCAATCAGCGGCGCGGCAGCGCCCGAATAGAGCTTGTGTACCGTCAGGTCCGAATCATGGACCGGCACGCCTTCGTCGACGAACATCTTTGCAGTGGTCGACTTGCCCATGCCAATTGATCCGGTCAGTCCAAGCACGATCATCAGTGGCGCTCCAGATCGGCAATCACCAGATTGCGCAACTCGCCGGAGACTTCCGGCACGACGCCAAACCAGCGCGCAAAGCCCGGTACTGCCTGATGCAGCAGCATGCCGAGGCCGTCGACGGTTGCCAGACCCCGCGCTGCAGCGGCATTCAGCAATGGCGTCATCAACGGCACATAGACGATGTCAGTGACCACCGAACCGTCAGGCAGGTGAGCCACATCGAGCGGCACGATGCCGTCGCCATCCATGCCGAGCGAAGTTGTGTTGACGACAAGTCCGGCGGTTGGCGTGAGCGCCGGCATGGCGTCGAGCCCATGCGCGAATACTCTTGCGCCAAAACGATCCGCCAGCTCCTGGCCGCGGCTGGCGGTGCGGTTGACAATGTCGATACGGTCAAAGCCTGCCTGAATGATTGCATGGACAACGGCGCGCGACGCCCCGCCCGCTCCGACAATGAGCGCCCGGCCCTGGCTTCGCCATTGCGGCGCATGTTCATCGAGATTGGCTGCAAAGCCGATGGCGTCGGTATTGCCACCGACAAGCTTGCCGTTCTCGAACCACAATGTGTTGACTGCGCCGACGGCCTCGGCCTCGCCGTCGCGCTGGTCGACGGCGCCAAATGCGGCTTCCTTGTTCGGGATGGTGACATTGCCACCGGCAAAGCCGTTTGCCGCGAGGCTAGATATGAAGGCGGAAAAATCCGCGGGGGCAACTTCGATACGTTCGTAGGAACCGTCGACGCCGTATTGCCGGAGCCAATGGCCATGGATCATCGGTGAGCGGGAATGTGCGATCGGCTGGCCGCAGACAAAGGCCTTTGTGTGCACGTCAGCCATCGATGGCCCCGACGCGACGCAGTTCGGCCAGCAGCGGCAGAAGTGGCAGGCCAACAATGGTAAAGTGATCGCCTTCGATTTCGGCAAACAGCTGAACGCCCTCGCCTTCAATCTGATAGGCGCCAACGCTGCGCAGCGCCGGCTGTCCGACATGTGACAGATAGCGGCCGATGAATTCCGGCGACAGCGGACGCATGGTCATTCGGGCGACAGAGACGTGCCGCCAGACGGCCTGGCCGCCTTTGGCCAGAACAACTGCAGAGTTCAGGTGATGGGTCTTCCCGGACAAATGAAGCAGCTTGCGCCGTGCCTCTTCCATGTCTGCTGATTTATGCAGCACCTCATCGCCAAGCGACAGGGTCTGGTCCGAGCCGATGACCCAGTCGCCGGGATGGCGTTCGCTGACCTCGACAGCCTTGGCCTCGGCCAGCACAAGCGCCAGATCGTCAGGGGCGAGTTCGCCGCCGGTTGCCTGTTCGACAGCGCGTTCGTCAATGTCGGGCGCAATGCCCTCGGCCTTCACACCGGCGCTGGCGAGCATGTCGCGGCGAAACGGGCTGGTGGATGCCAGAATGATCTTGTCGCTCATGGTGTTGCCGTTATCGCGAACGCCCGCGCAGGGCAACGATTGCCGCGGCAGTTTCTTCGATCGAGCGGCGCGACACGTCGATCATCGGCCAATTGTGCCGCGAGCAGAGTTGTCTTGCGTAGGTCAGTTCTTCGGAAATGATGCTGCGGTCTGCATAGGTTTCAGACTGGTAGCCTGTAGTCGCGCCCAGGATACGGTTTTGCCTGACATGTGAAATACGTTCTGCTGTTGCAATCAGGCCGACGATCAGCGGCTTCTTTGCATAGAGCAGGCTTTCGGGCAAAGGCACGCCGAGGACAATAGGAATGTTGGCGGTCTTGATGCCGCGATTGGCCAGATAGATCGACGTGGGCGTCTTCGATGTCCGCGATATGCCGATCAGCACGATATCCGCTTCCTCAATGTCGGCGGGCAATTGTCCATCATCGTGCTCCATCGTGAAATTGAGCGCGTCGATCCGGCGGAAATATTCAGCATCGAGCACGTGCTGTGCACCAACGCGGCGGCCAGCCGGAGCTCCGAGGTAAGACTGGAAAACGCTCAGAACGGGTTCCAGAACCGAGACGCAGGGTAGACCCATTGCCGCACAGCGGCTGTCGATGATCTGCGCCAACTCCTTGTCAACGACGGTGTAGAGCACGATGCCGGGTTCGGCGTCGATCTCGTCCATCACCTTCTGCAGCTGCTTTCCGGTTCGGATGAGAGGGTAGATATGCTCGATCGCGCGCGCGTCCTTGTATTGAGCCGAGGCCGCGCGTCCGGCAGCGAGCAGGGTCTCGCCGGTGGCGTCTGAAATCAGGTGCAGGTGGAAGAAGCTTTGAGGTTTGTTCACAGGAGGTCCGGCGAGCCTGTTAGGAGATGTGGAAAAGCGGAGGGATGAAACGGTAGGTCACAGCGCGACTGTAGAGAAATGCCGATTTGTCCACAATTGTAACCCGAGCGATGTGTCCGGGAGACAGATTGTGGATTGTGGGGAGTTGCGACGCATCGTCGCCACGATCCACAGGCCAGTGTTTGGCGACTGGGTAGCATCTTGCTGGAATCATTCAGTGAATCGATACGTTCCACGAAATGATCCACAACTGCTCTGTGCTGGACATTTGCGGGATGAAACGCCTAGTGCTGGACAAGTTGGGGGTCCGGAGCGATCCCCACAACCAACAGACTCATAGAATCAGAAGATTCAAAAGAATCTTGAATCTTTGTTTTAGGCAGGACGGGAAAAGCCGGTGCCAGATGTGAAACGCAAAGTCGTAGACGTGCTGAAGGGTGAGACCGTGTTTCCCCCACCTGTTTGGCTGATGAGACAGGCAGGGCGCTATCTGCCTGAATACAAGGCGACCAGGGCGACAGCGGGTGGCTTCCTCGATCTCTGCTACAATCCCGACTTTGCGGTTGAAGTGACGCTTCAGCCGATCAGGCGTTTCGGCTTTGATGCATCGATCCTGTTCTCCGACATCCTGGTTGTGCCGCATGCGCTTGGGCGGGACCTTCGCTTTGAAGAAGGCCATGGTCCTGTGATGACGCCGATCAAGGTCGAGGAGATCGACCGTCTCGATCCCGGAATGTTTCACGTGAATCTGCAACCGGTCTATGAGACGGTGAAGAGATTGCGTGCCGAATTGCCAGCCGAGACCACGTTGCTGGGCTTCTGTGGCGCTCCGTGGACGGTCGCGACCTATATGGTTGCGGGCAAGGGTTCGCCCGATCAGGCCGCCACGAGATTGTTTGCCTATCGCCATCCGCAGGCGTTCAAGGCGCTGTTGAACCGGCTGGCGGATGTGTCAGCGGAATATCTGATCCGGCAGCTTCAGGCCGGGGCGGATGCGGTGCAGATTTTCGACAGCTGGTCGGGCGTGTTGGACCAGGCCTCGTTTGATGCGTTTTGTGTGGAACCTGTGGCGCGGATGGTTGCTGCCGTTCGCGCTGCAGTGCCGGACGCGCTCATCATCGGTTTTCCGCGTGGAGCAGGTTTGCGTTATCGGACCTACAAGGACCGGACTGGCGTTGATGCTGTCGGGCTGGATTGGACCGTGCCAATGGATCTGGCGCGGTTGGTGCAGGAGAAGTCGGCCGTTCAGGGCAATCTCGACCCGATGCGGCTGGTCGCCGGGGGTAAGGCGCTGTCGGAAGGTGTCGATCATATTCTCGAGGGTCTTGGCAAAGGTCCGCTGGTGTTCAATCTCGGCCATGGCATTACGCCAGAAACGCCGATTACTCATGTTGAGGCCATGCTGACCCAGATCAGAGACGCGCGATGACGGCTGTACAGGAGCAGAGCGGCAAGGCTGCGGCGCGCAGAGCGGCGATATCGCTGGCAGTGTTTGCTGTGATTACAGCCTTGCTACTGTGGTTCGCGCCCGAGGGATTGTATCTCTGGATGAAGGCCGGTCACGTGATCTCGGTCATCGCCTGGATGGCCGGCATGCTCTATCTGCCGCGGCTGTTTGTTTATCATTCGGATTCAGAGCCGGGGTCGGTGCAATCGGAGACCTTCAAGTTAATGGAGCGCAGGCTGCTGCGCGGCATCATCAATCCGGCGATGATTGCGACCTGGGGGTTTGGCATCTGGCTGGCGTGGCATGGCTTTGCCTTCAAAGGTGGATGGTTGCATGCCAAGATCGCGTTGGTTGTCTTGATGTCTGCCATGCATGGCTACCTGTCAGCTTCTGTCCGCCGATTCGCCGCGGATCGTAACGAGAAGCCAGCGCGCCACTGGCGGATCGTCAATGAAGTTCCTACATTATTGATGATTGCGATTGTCGTGCTGGTTGTCGTGAAACCCTTTTAGGTTCTGCAACTCGATATTCGCTTCTGATCCGATCTTGCGCTTTGGCCTGACCACGCGTAAAAGGCGGCTCTTCCCTCCTTTTGCGCGCAGTGCCTTGTCATCTGACGCAGACCCGCCGTTTACCGGTCTCCCCGCTTACAATCCCACTTTCAGAGTCCCGCCATGCAGGAAATGAAACTCGCAGAGTTCAAGAACAAGAAGCCGCCAGAGCTGATCGCTTATGCCGAATCGCTCGAGGTCGAAAACGCCAGCGTCATGCGCAAGCAGGAATTGATGTTTGCGATCCTGAAGAAGCTCGCTGCCCAGGACGTCGAGATCATCGGTGATGGTGTGGTTGAAGTCTTGCCAGACGGCTTTGGCTTTCTGCGCTCAGCGAATGCAAACTATCTACCGGGTCCCGATGATATCTACATCTCGCCTTCGCAGATCCGCCGCTTCTCGCTGAAGACTGGCGACACTGTGGAAGGCCCGATCCGCAGCCCGAAAGAAGGCGAACGCTATTTCGCCCTGCTCAAGGTCAACACGATCAATTTCGACGATCCTGAAAAGATCCGCCACAAGATCCACTTCGACAACCTGACGCCGCTCTATCCGACCGAGCGTCTGAAGATGGAGCTGGAAAACCCGACCACAAAAGACATCTCGCCGCGTGTGATCGATCTGGTTGCGCCGATCGGCAAAGGTCAGCGCGCCTTGATCAACGCTCAACCACGCACGGGTAAGACCGTGCTGCTGCAAAACATCGCCCATTCGATTTCGGCCAATCACCCGGAATGCTATCTGATCGTGCTGCTGATCGACGAGCGCCCGGAAGAAGTGACCGATATGCAGCGTTCGGTGAAGGGCGAGGTTGTGTCGTCGACATTTGACGAGCCGGCGGTACGCCACGTTCAGGTCGCCGAGATGGTGATCGAAAAGGCCAAGCGCCTGGTTGAGCATGGCCGCGACGTTGTCATTCTGCTCGATTCGATCACCCGTCTTGGCCGCGCCTACAACACGGTCGTGCCGTCATCAGGCAAGGTTCTGACCGGTGGTGTTGATGCCAATGCACTGCAGCGGCCAAAACGCTTCTTTGGTGCGGCGCGCAACATCGAGGAAGGCGGGTCGCTGACGATTATTGCGACGGCGCTGATCGACACCGGCAGCCGCATGGACGAAGTCATCTTTGAAGAGTTCAAAGGCACCGGCAACTGCGAAATTCAGCTTGACCGCAAGGTCGCCGATAAACGCATTTATCCGGCGATCGATATTCTCAAGTCGGGAACGCGCAAGGAAGACCTGCTTGTTCCGCGCGCGGATCTGCAGAAGATCTTTGTTCTGCGTCGTATTCTTGCTCCGATGGGTACTACCGATGCGATCGAGTTCCTCATCGACAAGCTGAAGCAGACGAAGACCAATTCGGACTTCTTCGATTCAATGAATACCTGATTGTTCAGGTCGGACGCAGGAGGCGCGTCAGCGCCTCTGCGTCGTGCACAGGCGCCAGGCATACGGCTCCGGTGCACAGCCAGGCTGCAGGTGCGGCAGCAAAGTCAAATCCTTCCGGCAATTGATTCGGTTGCGTAGCGATAATGTCGACGCGGCGGGGATCGGGATTGCTTGTCGCAGTTGCGCCGAGACCGGTATGAGCGTCGGCTATGACCAGTTTCATCGGATTTTCGACCAGGGCTGCTACTGTGTAGATACCGGCCTGGCCGTGGACCTGGGTCAGAGCCCGCCCAAGTCCTTGTTCTGCTGCCTGTCGCGCTTGCAGATACATTGCTGTATCCGAAGTTGCAGTCGACAGCCGGGTCAAGGCATCGATGATCTGGGCAGTCGCCGAGGGCACCGGATCATCAGTGTCACCTCTGATGCGCATTGGTACGTCACTGGCGTCTGAGGCAGTAAGATAGTAGCTGCCCTGCCCGTCTGTGTGCCATTTCTCGAGTTGTTCGACATAGCCTCGCGCTGTCTGGAGATATCGACTGTCGCCAGTTGCTTCGAACAATGCGACCGCGGCATTGGTTGCAGAAGCGTAGTCGCTCGACAGCGCGGGATAGAGCCTGTTTGGACCGAGTGTGGAATGGGGCAATCGGCCGTCAGGGGATTCCGATTCGGTTATGGAATGAAATGCGGTTTCTGCACGCTTGATCCAGTCTGCTCGTTCAAACAAACGACCTGCTTCAGCGAATGCGCGAATTGCCAGGCCGTTCCAGTCAGTCAAGACCTTGCCGTCGCGCGCGGGGCGGATGCGGTGTTCACGCTCTTTCAAGAGCCGGGCGAGAAGATCTGCAATCTCAGGACTCGATTCAGATACGGAATGATTCTGGCGGACGATAATAGGTTGACCTTCCCAGCCAATCGGCTCTGCGAGCTGATAGTGTTGAAAGAAGACCCGAGCGCTGGCCTCACCAAGAGCATCAACAATCTGGTCTTTGGTCCATGTGTAGAACAGGCCCTCTTCCCCATCGCTGTCGGCATCGAGACTTGACGCAAAGCCTCCGCTTGGGACTGACAGTTCCCTGTCAATCCAGGCCAATGTGCCATCAATTGCCTGTTTGAATAGCGGATTGCCGGTGCGTGCGTGGGCGAGGCTGGCGAGTGTTACCAGCTGGGCATTGTCGTAGAGCATCTTCTCGAAATGAGGCACGAGCCATTGTGCGTCGGTCGAGTAGCGGCAAAGGCCTCCGCCGATGTGGTCATAGATACCGCCATGGAGCATCTTGGCGAGGCTATGCGTCACCTGGTCATTGTAGAGGGGTTGGTTTGATCCAAGGCCGGCGATCCATAATGCCTGCATGAATGGGGCATTCGGAAATTTTGGTGCGCCGCGAAGGCCGCCAAGGTCGGCATCGATCAGTTTTGACAATTGGGCCGCAAGTTCGTTGAGTGGAAGACTTGATGGACTGGCGGCGGTGGCGTCTGGTGCAAGACGCGTCGAGACGTGCTGGGTCAGTGTGTCAGCACTATTGATGATCTGTGGCCGCTTTTCCTGCCAAGCCTTGTTCACTGCCCTGAGGATATCTTGGAACGATGGCCTGCCATGTGCCGGCTTTGGCGGAAAGTAGGTGCCACCCCAGAAGGGGCGTCCATCTGGGGTCAGAAACATGGTCAGCGGCCAGCCGCCTTGCTCTCCGGTCGCGTTCAGGGCGGCCATGTAGATCTGGTCGATGTCTGGCCGCTCTTCCCGGTCCACCTTGATATTGATGTAGAGCTCGTTCATCAGAGCAGCAGTCGCCGGATCCTCAAAGCTTTCGTGGGCCATGACATGGCACCAGTGACATGCGGCATATCCTATGGAGAGCAGGATCGGCTTGTCAGTTTGTCGTGCGACGGACAGTGTTTCTGCGGACCAGGGCCGCCAATGGACCGGGTTGTTTGCGTGTTGACGCAAATACGGGCTTGTTTCATTGGCGAGCAGGTTCATTCGTAGCTGTTTCCCTTTGGCGCGTGAGAGACTATAGGCTGGCCGCTGGATTCCTGAAACCGGCCGTCCCTGATGTCGTCGTCTGATACAATCTTTGCTTTGTCGACAGGCCGGCTTCCGTCGGGGATCGCGATTGTGCGGCTGAGTGGCCCGCACGTTCGATTCGCATTCGAAACAATGTTCGGTGCCGTTCCGGCGCCGCGTGTGGCGACATACGGGCGGGTTGGCGGGACCGAGACGCTGGATCACGGATTGGCGCTCTTCTTCCCCGGCCCGGCCAGTGTGACCGGCGAGGATTGCGGCGAATTTCATCTCCATGGCGGCGTCGCTGTCGTTAAGGCGGTGTTAACCATGTTGGCCGGATTGCCGGGTCTCAGACCAGCCGAAGCGGGAGAGTTTACCCGCCGCGCCTTTCTTAACGGCAAGATGGATTTGACCGGCGCTGAGGCGCTTTCGGACCTGATTGCTTCCGAAACTGAGCAGCAAAGACAGCTGGCGGAAGCGTCTGGTTCGAAGCAGAGGGCTCTGTATGAGTCGTGGCGGCGTTCAATCGTCGAGATTCGCGCCGGCGTTGAGTCGGACCTGGATTTTTCGGATCAGGAAGATGTATCGGGCCTCGACCTGCGAGCGCTGCATGGTTCGATAAACCGGCTTGCGTCTTCGATTGAGGCGCATGCTGCGAGGTTTCGTGCGGCGGAGATTGTTCGCTCCGGCTATTCGGTGGCGATTGTTGGATCGCCAAACGCGGGGAAATCGAGTCTTCTCAATGCGCTGGCCATGAACGATGTTGCTATTGTTTCGGATGAGGCCGGAACTACCCGTGATCCGATATCTGTTTCGTTGGACATTGATGGTTTTAAGGTCGTTCTTACCGATACGGCCGGACTGCGGTCGGGCGGCGGAGCGCTCGAAAAGATTGGAATGGAGCGTGCAAGACACGCAGCGAGACGTGCAGACTTGATCCTTCGTCTGATTGATCCGGTCGCGCCGGTGTTTGTTGAGGTCGAGAGTGACGCGGTGTCCGTTGATGTCTGGACCAAGTCAGATCTCTTGGCTGCGCCGGAAGATGCGTTGTCGGTGTCGAGTATTGGTGAGCCGGATGTCGGGTCTGTGGTGAGACTGATCGCCTCTCGTGTGTCCGATGTTGCCGGTGTTGGCCGGTCGGATGTGTTGCCGACGCGGGAGCGTCATGTGAAACATCTTTTGTCGGCCGCAGGTTCATTGCGTCAATCGGCGATGTCCGACAAGCCTGAGATCATCGCCGAGGAATTGAGATTTGCTTCGGTTGAGATTGGCAGAATCACGGGACTGACAGATACCGAAGAACTGCTCGGAGAGATTTTTTCCCGTTTTTGCATAGGAAAATGATTCACGTGAAACACAGGAGGGGGATTGGGCCAATCCGTACTTGTTATGTTTCACGTGAAACATGAGTTCGCTTGACTTTTGTGCCTCGCGCGCTGATGGCTCACCACTTCCAGAGTAAGAAGCAGATGAACAGATTTGATGTTATCGTTGTTGGTGGTGGCCATGCCGGTTGCGAGGCAGCTGCGGCTGCCGCACGGGCTGGCGCCAAGACCGCACTGGTCACGCTCCAGGCTGACAAAATTGGTGTTATGTCGTGTAACCCTGCGATTGGCGGTCTCGGCAAAGGCCATCTTGTTCGCGAGATAGATGCACTCGACGGCATTATGGGTCGGGCTGCGGATCTGGCCGGCATCCAGTTCCGGCTTCTTAATCGCAGCAAGGGACCTGCTGTCAGAGGACCAAGGACTCAGGCAGACCGGAAACTTTATCGTCAAGCGGTCCAGAACTTGCTGTCTGCGCAGGCTGGGTTGGAGATTGTTGAAGGCGAAGTTGTTTCACTTGACGTCGATGGCGGTCAATTCAAAGGTTTGACTTTGGCTGGGGGACGAGAGCTGATTGCTGGCGCCGTCGTGCTGACCACAGGAACCTTTCTCAAAGGACTAATTCATATCGGCGAAAAGCGATTTCCAGCCGGCCGGATGAACGAAAAGGGGGCTGATCAATTGTCATCGACGTTGCTGGCCGCAGGTTTCCGGCTCGGGCGATTGAAGACCGGCACCCCGCCGCGGCTCGACGGCAAAACTATCGACTGGTCAATGGTGGAGATGCAGCACGCTGATGAAAACCCGATGCCGTTCTCGTTGATGACGGATCGCATTACCACCCCGCAAATCGCATGTGGCATTACCCGGACAACTGAAGCTGGCCACCAGATCATTCGCGATAATCTGCATCGTTCGGCGATGTATTCCGGCTCTATTGAGGGCGTCGGGCCGCGCTATTGTCCGTCAATTGAGGACAAGATCGTCAAGTTTGGAGACCGTGACGGACATCAGATCTTTCTAGAGCCGGAAGGTCTGGATGACGATACCGTCTATCCGAATGGCATTTCGACCTCTTTGCCGGAAGACGTCCAGCACGATTTTGTTCATTCGATCGCGGGGCTCGAGCGGGCGGTTATCTTGCAGCCGGGATATGCAATTGAATACGACCACGTGGATCCGCGCGAACTGGAAGCGACGTTTGAGACTCGAAAGATCAGAGGTCTTTTCCTCGCAGGCCAGATTAATGGAACGACCGGTTACGAGGAAGCCGGCGCGCAAGGGATCCTCGCCGGGATCAATGCGGCGAGGCGTGCCGGGGGGACCGAGCCAGTGCGGCTGAGCAGAAGCGAAGCCTATATTGGCGTCATGGCGGACGACTTGACCAATCGAGGCGTTTCGGAACCATACCGCATGTTTACGTCCCGGGCCGAGTTCCGGCTGTCGCTTCGCGCCGACAATGCTGATCGGCGCTTGACCCCGTTGGGCGGTGGGCTTGGTGTGGTGTCTGGAACGCGGATGCAACGCTTTGCCGCCCGTGAATCAGATATTGTCAGCGCGCGCGGCTTGTTGAATGAGCGATCATTGACGCCGAATGAAGCGCGCAAGCATGGAATTGCAATGAACCTGGATGGCGTTCGGCGGAGCGCGTTTGAGATCCTTGCGATGGAGGGCGTCACGATTGATACTTTGAAGTCGATTTGGCCAGAGTTGGATCGGATTTCGCCCATCGCTCGTGAGGCGGTTGAAACTGATGCGAAATACGCGGTCTATCTCGACCGCCAGAAGGCTGAAGCCGATGTCGTCAGGCGCGAAGAGGCGCGAGCTATCCCCGATGATCTTGATTTCTCTGCGGTGCCGGGCCTGTCCAATGAATTGCGCCACAAGATTGCGATGCGCAGACCGCGTTCACTTGCCGAAGCGCAACGAATTGATGGCATGACGCCGGCGGCTTTGGCGATTATCCTGGCCCATGTGCGGCAGGCAGACGCGCAATTGCGCGGTGCAGCGTGATGGATCGATACGTACAACTCTGCGATGTGGCCGGAAATGTTTCACGTGAAACGTTCTCGTGTCTGGAATGGTTTGAATCGGAGTTCAGGCGATGGTCTGCACGCATCAATCTCGCAGCACCATCCACCCTGCCCCATATCTGGTCCCGTCACATTCTCGACAGCGCACAGCTGATGCCACTGGCGCCAAATGCAAAAGCCTGGCTCGACATCGGATCTGGCGGCGGTTTTCCAGGTGCAGTTGTTGCGATTCTTCTTAAAGATCGCTCCGGATCCGCGATTTCACTGGTAGAGAGTAATCGCAAGAAGGCGGCGTTTCTTCAGACAACCCTGGCGTCGGCCAAGACCCCGGCAACTATTTTTCCGATCCGAATTGAAGATGCAGCAGGCAAGGTTCCTGCGCCTGATATTGTGACGGCGCGAGCACTGGCGCCACTAGGCCTGCTTTTGACCCTTGCTGAGCCTTGGTTGTCTGCCGGAGCACGGGCGCTCTTCCACAAAGGGCGGGATTACGCCTCTGAAGTGGAGAAATGTCATGACGGGTGGCAATTCGATTTGGTAGAACATCGTAGCGAGATCGACGCAGAGAGCGTCATTCTTGATATATCAGGGCTGAAGCGACGTTAACGCCCACTGAAAGTGCCGGAAAAAACCATGAGAATCATCACTGTAGCCAATCAGAAGGGTGGCGTCGGCAAGACGACAACCGCGATAAATCTGGCGACCGCGCTTGCCGCAATCGGCGAAAAGGTGCTGGTGGTTGATCTTGATCCGCAGGGCAATGCCTCTACCGGCCTCGGAATTGACCGCAAGGATCGTGATATATCATCCTATGACGTGCTCACCGGCGAGGCGACGATAGCTCAGGCGGCTGTTCCGACTGCTGTGCCAGGCCTGTCTATCATTGCGTCGACGCTTGATCTGCTCGGCATCGAGATGGAAATCGCCGCAGCGCCGGATCGTGTCCTGCGCTTGCGCAATGCACTGCGGAGCTCTGGCGAAGACCGCAACGGTTTTTCCTATGTGCTGATCGATTGTCCGCCGTCGCTCAATCTGTTGACGCTGAATTCGATGGCTGCGGCAGATTCGGTGCTCGTGCCATTGCAGTGCGAGTTCTTTGCGCTTGAAGGGCTCAGCCAATTGCTCGAAACAGTCGAACAGGTGCGGGGCTCGATCAATCCTGATCTCGAAATCCAGGGCATCGTGCTGACCATGTATGACGGCCGCAACAATCTGGCCAATCAGGTGGTCGCCGACGTGCGCGCGCATATGGCCGACAAGGTCTATGAGACGATCATTCCGCGCAATGTGCGCATTTCGGAAGCGCCGTCCTACGGCAAGCCGGCCATACTCTACGATCTTAAGTGCTCCGGAAGCCAAGCATACTTGTCACTGGCGTCTGAAGTCATCCGCCGTGAACGCCGCCTTCAGGCAGCATGACAGATTGCCTGCGTAACCGAACATACGGACCAGTTTCATGAGTGACGAATCTTCCCGCAAACGACTCGGCCGCGGCCTCGCAGCGCTGATCGGCGATATGGACACGCCGCAGCGCGCCGATGCAAAGCAGCAGGCAGCAACACCAGCGCCGGATCGCACTGTGCCGGTCGAGCATGTTGGCCCGAATCCACGCAACCCACGCCGCACTTTTGCAGAGACTGATCTCGAAGATCTGTCCAACTCGATCCGTCAGCACGGCATCGTGCAGCCGATTGTCGTGCGCCCCTCGCCTGCCAAAGCCGGCCGGTTTGAAATCATCGCCGGTGAACGCCGCTGGCGGGCGGCGCAGCGTGCAGGTGTTACCGACGTTCCAGTCATTATCCGTGATGTGGATGACCGCACATCGCTTGAGATCGCGATTGTCGAAAACGTGCAGCGCGCTGATCTCAATCCGCTGGAAGAAGCGCTTGGCTATCAACAGCTGATCGACGAGCACGACTATGTGCAGAACGATCTGGCGCAGATCATCGGCAAGAGCCGCAGCCATGTTGCCAACACCTTGCGGTTGTTGAAGCTGCCGGACGAGGTTCGCATGTTTGTGGCCGAGGGCTCGCTGTCGGCTGGCCATGCCCGGACGCTTGTTACAGCCAATGATCCGGCAGGTCTGGCGCAAAAAATCATTCGCGAGGGACTGTCGGTTCGTCAGGCTGAGGCACTGGCGCAGGCAGTGTCCCAGCCGAAAGCCGCCAAACCGCCGCAGCATGCGGCCAGCGAAAAGGACGCGGACACACGCGCCCTAGAGCAAATGCTTACCGATGTCACCGGTATGAAGGTGGCGATTGCCCACCGTGAAAACGGCGGTGAATTGCGGATTTCTTATAAGTCGCTTGAACAGCTTGACGATCTGTGCCGCCGTTTGCAGCAGTAGCCGCCGGATAAACGCATAAGTTCTAGCGCGACCGGCGCGCACTGCGCGCGCCTTCTGCGGCAATCGCCATCAAGGTCTGCCGGATGATCGGCTGTGACAGGTCGGGGCTACGGCGCGTCTGCAACAGCGCATCGTTTAGCCGGCTTAACACGTGAGCTATGGAACCCATCTGCCATCGACCCAGCGCCGACTCAACAGATTTGCGGCGCGCAAAAAAGACCGGAGGCCGTGCGGAAGCGACAGCCGAACCCGGAGTTACGCCGGCTAAATCAACCTGGCGGCGCATCTGGTGCAGCGCCTGAAACTGACGCATGGCACCGCCCAGCAAAACCTGTGCGTGTGTACCGGCCAAAAAGGCTCGTTGAAGGTGTCGGTCGAGCTCCGGCATGTTGCCGGCAATTGCGGCGTCGATTGCGTCATCAGCAGACACTGACGATGTATCACCCGACGACGCCTCGACATCAGAGAGCGTAATTTCACGCTGGTCGCCGACATAAAGAATCAGTTTTTCGATCTCGCCACGAGTTGCAAGCCGGTCGCCCCCCAAGCGGGGCCGAAGCATCCGGCGGGCATCGGGCGCAATCGTCTTGTTCGCCTTGGTGAGTTCCTGATCGAGCACCTGTTCCACAGTGCGGTCCTCGTCCTGAAAGCAGGGCAATGCCATGCCGGCGAAGGCGCTTTCGAATGCATCGCGTAGCGCTGCACCCTTTTTCAGGTCGCCAGCCTCGACGAGCAGGACTGCATCGGCCGGCGGGGTCGCCAAAATCTGTTTGACCGCTTCGACAAAGCCTTTTGACGTGCCGGCATTGCGGATCCACAGCAACCGCCGGCCACCAAACATCGGCACCATATGCGCTTCGTCGATCAGCCGGGCCGGATCACTGTCCAACGAAGAACCGTCATAGCGGATCACCGCAAAAGGGTCGTCAAGTGGCATACCGGTTGACTTGGCAAAGGCAGCGCCCCGTTCAGACACCAGTCCGCGATCCGGCCCGTAGATCAGAACACAGACCGCCGACGGGTCCGGTTTGGCCAGCCAGGAATCGACTTCATGTGCTTTTCGTTGCGCCATGATTCGAATCTATCACGCCAGCGGAGCAAGGAGGATAAGGCGACTGCTATTTCAGCCAGCCGGGAACAGAATCCAGCCCGATCAGCTCGTCATAGGTCGGACGGGGGCGCACCACGTGAAATTGGTCGCCATTGACCAGCACTTCAGGAATCAACAGCCTGGTGTTGTAAGTGCCCGACTGGACGGCGCCATAGGCCCCGGCTGTCGACACAGCGATCAGGTCGCCCGACGTCATGCGTGGCAGATCGCGGTCCTGGCCGAGAAAATCGCCGGTTTCGCAGACAGGACCAACGATGTCCGCCATAATTCGTGGCGCATTGTTACCAACCACCACAGGTCTGATGTCGTGAAATGCGTCGTAGAGCGTCGGCCGGATCAGGTCGTTCATCGCTGCGTCGACGATCAGGAAGTTCTTCGCATCGCCCTCCTTGAGGAAGATGACTTCGGACACCAGGATGCCGGCATTGCCGGCGATCAGACGCCCGGGCTCAAAAATGACCTTCACACCGAGTTTCTTCACCCGCTTGTGCACAATCGCAGCATAGGCGTCGGGCAAGGGCGGCGGATTGTTGTCGGTCTTGTAAGGGATGCCGAGCCCACCACCGAGATCGACATGGGCGATGTCGTGGCCGTCGTCGCGCAGCGTGCCCACCAGCTCGGCCAGCAGCGCGAAGGCGTCGTCAAACGGCTGCAGCTCGGTGATCTGCGAGCCGATATGCATGTCGATACCGACGGCTTTCACGCCCGGCAGTTCGGCGACACGGGCATAAACGGCTCGCGCCCTCTGCCAGGGAATGCCAAACTTGTTCTCGGCCTTGCCGGTTGCAATCTTCTTATGGGTTTTGGCGTCGACGTCGGGATTGATGCGGATGGAAACCGGCGCGACGGTTCCGGCGGCGACAGCACGGGCCGAAAGCAATTCCAGTTCGGGCTCTGATTCCACATTGAAGCAGTGAATGCCGGCGGCAAGCGCAAAATCCATTTCCCGCACCGTCTTGCCGACGCCTGAGAACATGATCTTTGAGGGGGGAATGCCGGCGGCAAGCGCGCGGCGCAGTTCACCCTCTGACACGACATCGGCGCCGGACCCAAGTCTGGCCAGCGTGGTCAGCACAGCCTGATTGGAATTAGCCTTCATCGCATAACAGACCAGCGTGTCGAGATCGGCAAAAGCGCGCGAGAACACCTGATAATGGCGGGTCAACGTGGCGGTGGAGTAGACATAGAAGGGCGTGCCGACTGCCGCAGCAATTGCTGGTACCGACACGTCTTCGGCGAAAAGCACGCCGTCGCGATAATCAAAATGATTCACGTGTGGTCCCGGTTCAGTCGATCAGGCTGTCGAGGATGAAGGGGCGGTCCGGCGTTTCACGCGACGGTTTTGGCGGGGCAGGTTGTCCTGCCTTGCGCGCTGCCTCGCGGTCGGCTTCCCACTGGGCGTCAATCGGACGCTCATTGTCAGCGCGCTTGCCACAGGCCGACAACGTGCCCAGCGCGGCGATCAGGGCAATCGAAATGAAAAGGCGCGAAGCGGTCATCAAACGGGTCCAAACGCGAGATCGAACGCTCTTAGCCGAGATCGGCAGAGAATGCACCCCTGAACGTAGTCGCGGCTCCAGATCAATCCGGCACCGGGATCATGCCGGCCACCAGCTGCTCGTCAGGGCGATCACTTGTTGCGAGGCCGTTGGCGACTCCAATGCGGTCAGCTTCGGGGCGGTTCTGGCTCATCTTGCGTTTGCCGTCGACGCGGGTGAGGGGGATACGAACGCCAATAATTCCGCGCAGCTGCGCCTGGATGAATTGTGGCGGTGCGTCGGTGACGGCCCAGGCTTCGGCGCGTGGCTTTTCATAGAGGTCGGTCAACCGGGTGACAATGTCGAGCAGCCGGTCCGCGTCCTCGAAAAACTCAACCGGGCCATAGGCGTGGACGGCGGCATAGTTCCAGGTCGGCACGACCTTGCCATGCTCCTTCTTGGTCTCATACCAGGAGGGAGTAATGTAGGCGTCCGGTCCCTGAAAGACGACCAGCGCCTCGCCCTGCGGTTCCAGCTTCCATTGCGTGTTTGCCTTGGCGACATGGCCATAGAGCGTGCCGAACGGGCCTTCGTCCGGGTTGAACAGCATCGGAAGCGGTGTGGCGACCAGTCCGTCGGCGGTCGCGGTGACCAATGTCGCGAGCCGGGCGCTGCGGATGATTTCCGCAAGCATGGCCGGGTCGTTTTCCTTAAAGGCGGGCGGTGTGTACATGGGCGGACCTTAAGATTGTTGGGTACATGCCACGAGGCCCAGTCGCTGGGCAGCGCATAATCCAGTCACCTCAAAGAACGCTCCCTTTCGGGGGAGAAGGAAGCCGGGCGCGGTGACCGTGCGGGTGGTTTCCTAAGTGATACTGTAGCGCGGTGCCCCGCGCCCGGCTGGCGTTTGACCTCCGGCGTTTGCCGGCCAGCAGGCATTAGCGCCTGTCAGCTCACGGATCCCGCCTGGCGAGGCTGGAGCTTTGCGGTACCGACCCGCTCTACCCCAGCGCCGCATCTGCCTGGATGCTCGGTGTGCACACCCGTTCCCGAAGCAGACTGCGAGAGGAAGGATAGTGGAGGCGCGAAGGGGGTGAATAGAATTGGTCGGAATTTGTTGGCAGATTTTGGTTATGTGGTTGAAAGGGCGCGTTTCTTTCTTCACTGACCCCCCTCTGTCCTGCCGGACATCTCCCCCGCAAGGGTGGAGATCGGCAGCATCGGCGACGCCGCCAGTTCTGAGAGGCTCGCGATTGGCGAAAGTCGTGATGGCAGCCAATCTCCACCCTTGCGGGGGAGATGTCCGGCAGGACAGAGGGGGGTCGGTGCAGAATGGACGATTGGGGGACAGTCTACCTGTTCCAGCCCCGCAGCTCGAATGAGGACTCCCGGGAAAAAGTAAACGTCCCGGCAGGCGCTACGCCTTGACCAGCCGCTTCTTCCAGTAGCGGATCTGCTTCTTCACTTCGGCGGGTGCAGTGCCACCGAACGATGTGCGGCTCTTGACCGAGGCGGATGTCGACAGGACCGAAAACACGTCGTCGGTGATTGCCGGATTGATCGACTGCAGGTCGGCGAGCGACAATTGTTCGAGGCTCTTCTTTTTGGCTTCCGCCATGGCCACGGCGCGACCGGTGACGTGGTGCGCCTCGCGGAAGGGCAGGTTCAGGGCACGCACCAGCCAGTCGGCCAGGTCGGTTGCGGTCGAAAAACCGTTGCCCGCGGCCTTTTTCATGGCGGCGACATTGACGGTCATGTCGCCGACCATGCCGGTCATGGCTGCGAGCGCCAGATCAAGCGTCTCGGCGGCGTCAAAAACGGCTTCCTTGTCCTCCTGCATGTCTTTTGAATAGGCGAGCGGCAGGCCCTTCATCACGGTGAGCAGGCCGATCAGATGGCCGTTGATGCGGCCTGTCTTGGCGCGCACCAGTTCGGCGGCGTCCGGGTTCTTCTTCTGCGGCATGATCGACGAGCCGGTCGAAAACGAATCCGACAGGCGGACGAAGTTGAACTGCGGCGTCGACCAGATGACGATTTCTTCGGCAAGCCGCGACAGGTGTGTGGCGCAGATCGCGGCAATCGACAGGAACTCCAGCGCTGAATCACGGTCTGAAACCGAATCGATCGAGTTGCGTGTCGGTTCGCGGAAGCCGAGCGCTGCGGCCGTCATGTGGCGGTCGATCGGGTAGGGCGTGCCGGCAAGGGCTGCTGCGCCCAGCGGGCTCTCATCCATGCGCTCAATGGCGTCGCGCACCCGCGACAGATCCCGGCCGAACATTTCGACATAAGCCATCAGGTGGTGGCCAAATGTCACGGGCTGTGCGGCCTGCAAATGGGTGAAGCCGGGCATGACGGTCGCGGCGTTTTCTTCGGCGCGAGTGAGGAACACGGTAATCAGGCCCTTGAGAGCTTCTGCGATACGTAACAGCTCGGCCTTGGTCCAGAGCCGGAAGTCGACCGCCACCTGATCATTGCGCGAGCGCGCCGTGTGCAGCCGGCCAGCGGCGGGGCCGATCAATTCTGCGAGACGGGATTCAACATTCATGTGAATGTCTTCGAGCCGGGCCGCGAACTCGAACTTTCCAGCCTCGATTTCGGCAAGGATCTTGTTCAGGCCATCGACAATCGTCTTCTGGTCCGCTTCCGTAATAATGCCCTGTTTTGCAAGCATTTCAGAATGGGCGATCGAGCCGGCAATGTCCTGGGCGTAGAGTTTCTGGTCAAAACTGATCGAGGCGTTGATCGCTTCCATGATGGCAGCCGGGCCCGAGGCAAAACGTCCGCCCCACATCTCGTTACTGGCCTTTTTGTCGGTCATAGTGTTTACCGCCCTTCGGAGAAGTTGAATGTCCGAACAGAAGAAATCATTTCCGGGCCTGCGCCCGATCATCTATGCCACGGCCGCCGGACTGGCCGCAGGAGCGGTGGCGGTATACGTGAATGGCGGCGGGTCTGGCAACACGGGCGCAGAGCCTGTGGTTCAGGCGACGCCAGCACCGGCAGATGTCTGCCCGGCCAAGCAGGAGCGGGCGCGTACGGTGGCCGCTGCAGCGACCGGCCAGGTTGCCGCCATGCTGGCAACCGATCCGTCGCAATCGCTCTCCTCGCTGGCGCTGAATGGACCGGATGGCAAGCCGACCACGTTTGGCGCGATGTCGGGCAAGATACTGCTGGTCAATCTGTGGGCGACCTGGTGTGCGCCATGCCGCGCCGAAATGCCGGCGCTCGACGCGCTTCAGGGCAAGCGCGGCAGCGATCAGTTCCAGGTGGTGGCAGTCAATGTCGACACCGGCGATGACGTGAAGCCGAAAAAGTTTCTCGCTGACGCGGGCATCCAGAACCTTGGATATTATCGCGAGAACACGCTGGCGCTTTTCAACGATCTGAAGAAGCGCAATCTGGCGCTTGGCTTGCCGGTGACACTGCTGATCGACCGTGACGGCTGTGTGATCGCCAACATGAATGGCCCCGCTGAATGGCACAGCGCCGACGCCGAAAAACTGATCGATGCGGCGCTCGCGCCGTAAGATAAGTTTGCAAAATATTCGCGATCCTTCAAATTGTAACAATCACTGGAAGCTGATCGTTACGTCTTCCCTGTAAAAGCTCTCTGCAAGGGACTTTTTTCGGGGCTACCAATGATTGGCTCTATCAACAACGCGAACTGGACTCCGGTCCAGTCAACGAGTGCGGCTGAAAGCAAGCCGGAGCCTGTGAAGCAGGCTGCGGCGGCGCAGACCGACGATCAGGCGCAACTGATCGCCTTTGTCTCCAACATTACCCGCGCAGATGCGGCACAGGTGATTGCGCTGACGCAGCGCGATTCGACCCAGCAGAGCTATGATTCGGTCGCTTCGGCCTACGCTGAATTCGACTAGAGCCTTTCAGGTCCAAATGGAAACAGTTCTGTTTCCTCGATGGCGAGGCGATCCGCAAGGAAGACGGCGAAGGACGGGCTGGTGGCCCGGCCAAGTCCGGCTGACGCGGCGGGTGCCCGCCAGCGGGAAACCCTTCGGGCCGGGTGGATTTGGGTCAAATCCTTCGGGCTTCGGACTTGGCCGGGCCACCAGCCCGTCCTTCGCCAAAGCCCTCGACCTTGGCCCAAATCCACTCCGGCAGAACGATTCCATTTGGACCTGAAAGGCTCTAGGACCGGATAACGCTCGCCAGAACGGAGAGGGTCAGCAGAACCTGCGCGGCGTAGTAGAGACCCCAGACCGCATAGGCAAATAGCCCGCGTTTGGGCGAGTTTTCGGCCAGCGCAAATTTGCCGCTGGCGAGAAACGCGTCGGATGCGATGAACATGACTGCTCCTAACGTCACCATCGGGTTCGACACTGTCAGCGACGCCAGCCCCATGCCAAGAATGGCAGTGGCGTAGACTGCGACCGGGATGCGCAGTTCGGCCGGAACCTTGTTCCACAGCCAGGCGAGAAACCCGGCGGCAAACAGTGCGAGCAGAAGCGCAGCGGCGATGCGCCAGCCGGCAAGCGGCTCGCCGCCGATCACCAGGAACAGCGCGATATAGGCGATGTGGGCGGCAAGAAAACTGCCGAGCCCGGCCATGAAGGCGCGGTCACCGTCATAGGCGAGAAAGGCGTCGCCCGCAGCGCTGAGCAGAAGTGCTGCGATCAGCAGCCAGGGCCCGCCTTCGAGCGCTGCCAGCATGGCCAGCAGCAGGACCGCGCCGGTCTTGGCGATGGTGCGGCGGCGCGATGGCCGGCGGAAAATTATGACGGCATAGAAGGCCGCAAACAGCGCCGAGAAGATCAGTGTGCCGTTGGAGACGTTTGAAATACCGCCGGGAAAGGGCATCATGGTTTTTGTCCTTCCGCCACCGGCGCCGCTTGAGATTTCCGGCCAAACAACATGTTGCTTGCAGCCAGCACTGCGCCGCCGGTGATCAGCACGCAAGCTGCGATGATTGCCGGGTCAGCCGAGGCAAACCCGGAGGCGATCAGCACCAAGGTTGACAGAAGTGGCGCGGCGTAGCTGGCTGCGCCCAGCACCTGGATATTGCCGTGCTTGACGCCAAAATCCCAGGCGTAGAACGCCGCGCCGACCGGCATGAGGCCAAGGCCCAGCACAGCCAGCCACTGGCTGGCCGTCTGCGGCAGGACCGTCTGTTCGAGCAGCAGATGGCAGACGAGCGACAGGATCGCGGTGGCGAGGCAAAACCAGGTGACAATCGATGTCGGCACTGACGCAAAGCGCCGTGAGAGCAGCGAATAGGCGGCCCAGACAAAGGCGGCTGCGAGCGCCATCGCATAACCAAAGCCGTAGCGCGCATCAAAGCTGATCTGACCGCCCTTGGTGACAATCAGCACCGTTCCCGCGAGACCAAGCAGCGCGCCGGCGACGTGATACCAGCGCAGCTTTTCCCCCGGCATCAGGGCCGAGCCAACAACGATGAATAACGGCCACAGATAGGCGATCAGGCTGGCCTCGACGGCCGGAGCGTTGCGCAGGGCGGTGAAGTAGAGAAAATGATAGCCGAACAGTCCGGCTATGCCGGTCAGCCAGACAATTGGCGGCACGGGTTCAGTGGCCGGCGCGGAAAAACCTGCAGCACGGGCAGCAAAGCCAATTGCCGCGCCGATGGCAAAACTCATCGCAGAAAGAAGGAACGGCGGCACTGCACCCGACGCGTCGGTCAACAATGCAAGCAGCGCCCACATTGCAACCGCACAGAACCCGGTCAGGGTAGCCTTGCCCAACAGCGCCTCTCTTTTGCTTTGGGCAGGCTTGGTCGCCAGCCGCTACTGAACGGTTTCGAACCGCCCCGCAGTGACGACGACAGTTCCGATTTCCGTTGTAGCGGAAGCCTTGATCGGCGCATAGATGCCGGTCGAACCGAGCGGCGCGAAGGTGATCGAGATCTTCGACTGGTTCTTCAGGAATCTCATCGACTTATTGTTTCGATAGCCGCCCAGTGGCACAAAGCGCGCGCTGCAGGTGACGCCCTGACCGCTGAAACCCTGCGCTTCCACAGCTTCAGTCTTGACGAACGACAACCTCAGATCGGCGCGCAGTTCGCCGTCATAAAACGCCATCGTCTTGTTGCAGACGTCTTCCAGGCTCGAGGCGCGAACCATCGTCGCCGACAGCGGATCGGTGACGGAGGTCAGATCGCTTTCGTTGACGCCGATCCAGTTCTTTCGGTTGGGGCGTGGCGGCGGCACGTTTTCGGTCGACGTTACGCGGCCATTGGAAAAGGCGACCTCGGTCTTCTTCTTCTTGTCGCCGCTGGTGTAGTTGACCAGATAGCGGTTGGCGCGCGCCGTATCGCCGCCAAAACCACCGGTGACAGAGGCGGTGCCCTTGGTGGAATCGAAAATCCTGGCGACGCCTGCCGACGACAGCTGGCCGTTAATCTGGAACCTGCCATTCTCGATCTTGCTGCTAAACGAGCTGCGCGCGATGTTCAGCCCGTAGAGCGACACCGAATAGTCGACGCGAAATGATTCCGCGTGTGCGGCAGGCACAACGCAGGCAAGTGTAGCAGCGGCGAGAATTATGCGGGCCTTGACGGTCTGCATGGCGGTTCCTTTTGTGTTCTGAGCGTGCCTATCGGCAAGGAATTCGACAATTGTGTGAATGCCGGGCGGATTCCAGCGTCATGCGTGGCGATGGAAAGGCGCAATCCTGCAGGACGTTGTTGCATTTGCGCCCATCCGGGCCTATATCGGCGCCGTTCCGGCTTGCGCCCATCGTCTAGCGGTTAGGACGGCGCCCTCTCACGGCGCAAACAGGGGTTCGATTCCCCTTGGGCGTACCAAACTCTCCTTTGTCGAGCATCCGAACACTCCGTGCAGGCTTGCTTTCGTGCGCCGGTTCTGTACGCCTGTCATCATGCTTACGCTTCACGGCAAAACTCACCCCGTGGTCGGTCACGCCATTGTCTCGACTGACGGGATGATTGCGGATGCGCGGGGGCAGATGCCGCCAAAACTGGTCAACGAGGCCGACTGGGCGCTGTTTCAGGCGGCGCTCGACGATGCGGCGGTCGTTGTGCTCGGCTCGGCTGCTCATCGCCGCCATCCCAATACCGGCCGCCGCCGTCTGGTGTTCACCAGTTCGGTTCTGACCATCGGGCCAGACGGAACCGATGCACAGGCGGTGCGCTACAACCCGGAAGGTCTTGCGGTATCGGATGCACTCGCTGCAATGGTCCTTGGTCCGGGCGCGATTGCCGTCACTGGCGGCACGCGGGTGTTCGACCACTTCTTACGCCAATATGACGAGTTTCTGCTGGCCGAAGTCGCAGACTTCGTGCTTCCCGGCGGCACACCCTGTTTTTCGGATGGTCATCCGCGCACGGTGCTGGCAGCGACCGGGCTTGTGCCGGTCGAATGGCGGGTGATCGACAAGGCCAATTCCGTCATCCTGGCCCGCTGGGCCGCGCCATGACGCTGAGCGTTCTGGTGACCGGCTTCGGGGCGTTTCCGGGGGCGCCTGTCAATCCGACCGAAGAACTGATCGGCATGCTGGCTGGCCGCGAAGATGTGTTTGACGGTGCGCGGCTGCATTTGCGCGTTTTGCCGGTTGAATATGGCAAGGTCGGCGGCTTGCTTGAGCAGTTTGGCCGGGAGATTCAGCCAGACATCGCCATCCACTTTGGTTTGGCCGCAAATGCGCGCGGCTTCCGGCTGGAATCAACCGCGCGCAATCATTCCTCAATGCAGCGCGCTGATGCAGGGGCGGCGATGCCGGAAGGAACCCTGATCAGGAAGGGACCAAAATCATTGCGCTCGACCCTGCCGCTCAGCGAAATCGCCGCCGCCTTGAAAGCGCAGGGTTTGCCAGTGACGCGCTCTGCCCATGCGGGGGCCTATCTGTGCAATCACCTGTTCTACCTGTCACGGTCGGATAGTATTGACGGGTACCGCCCGCGCTACGCGGGGTTCATCCACCTGCCTTATCTCGACGACCAGATTGGCGCGTTGCCGCCGGACCAGAGATCAGGCCTGTTCACCCTGACGAGGCCGCAGCTTGCCGACGGCGCTATGACCGTCATCAGCCAAACCATTGAACATGCTGATCGCTTACGTTAGGTCCGCCTGGTGGTTGTCAATACGTTAAGCCTTGTCCGCCATCCTCGGCGTTTGTTGCGCAATTGCCGCGCGCGATCATACGTGCATGTCCAGCGGAGCACAGGTGGGCCAGTCAGAGCGCCTCATAGATATCATTCGATTACGTGAACGGCTCACGGCAGCGCGAGACTGGCTGTGGGAGACCGGACCAGACCTGCGCTATCTCTGGATTTCCGACAGCCTGTATGCTGCAACGGGATTTCTGCCCGGCGATCTGATTGGCCGGTCGGGTGTCCGCCAACTCGCTGGCCAGATTGCGGACCCGGCGCAGCGCCAGCCGTTTCTGGCGGCCCTCGACACATTCGACCGGTTCCACGACCTTGTCTGCCGGATCGAGACGCCTGGCCTGGCAATCAGATGGATCAGCGTTTCGGGCGAACCGCGCTTCGACAAGACCGGTGCGTTTCTCGGCTATAGCGGCCAGGGCAGAGATGTTTCGAGTTTGCTGACGGGCGAAGGACCAGCAACCGTGCAGCCGCCGTCTAACGATCTGCAACTGGCGCTGGACGCCATGCCAATGGGGGTCGTGCTGCTCGACGAAGACCTCGTCACGCAGTTCGTAAACCGCGCCTATTACGACATGTGGAAGGTCGATGCTGACGACGCTCCAGTCAGAGCGCACTATCGCACCTTCATCGACGTAACCCGGCGCATGGGTCTGCAGGAATTGCAGCAGGGCGAGTGGGACGCGCAAGTTGAACGAATCCTGGACGAAATCCGCTCAAACCAGTCTGCGCCACGCGAATTGCAGCTTTCGGATGGCCGCTCGGTCATCTTTACGGTCAAATCGCTTGCCAATGGCAAGCGGCTCGCGGCCTATTTTGATGTGACGGAACTTGCCGAGCGCGAACGTGATCTGAAAGAGGCCGAACATCGCGCAGTGCTGGCCGACAGGGCGAAGTCGGACTTTCTCGCCAATATGAGCCATGAAATCCGTACGCCAATGAACGGTGTGCTCGGCATGGCGGAACTTCTGTCGCGTACAGAACTCGATTGCAAGCAACGCACTTTCGCCGACATCATCGTCAAATCCGGCAATGCGCTGCTGACCATCATCAACGATATTCTCGATTTCTCGAAGATCGACGCCGGACAGGTTCTACTCGATCCCGCGCCGTTCAATCTGGCAGAAACGGTGGAAGATGTCGGCGCGCTGCTTTCCACCAAAGCCAAGGAAAAGGACCTGGAGCTGATCGTCCGGGTCGATCCTTCGCTGCCACGCCGCTTTGTCGGCGATGCGGGCCGCATCCGGCAGATCGTCACCAATCTGGTCGGCAATGCTGTCAAGTTCACCGACACCGGCCATGTCATGATCGACGTTGGAGGGGAGCGCGCGGAGAACGGCTGGAGCCTCGAAATTGCAATCTCTGATACTGGTATCGGGATACCTGCCGACAAGCTTGGTCTTCTGTTCGAAAAATTCAGCCAGGTGGACACATCCTCAACGCGCCGCCATGAGGGAACAGGCCTTGGCCTCGCCATAACGTCCCGGCTGGTCGAGTTGATGGATGGGGTCATCGGCGTGACGAGCGAGCCCGGCAGCGGCTCCAGATTCTCTGTCAGACTGCCGCTTCCTGCCGCGTCTGGCGAAGCAGAGGCAATTCAGGCTCCACTCAACGCCGCCGGCGCGCGCGTTCTGGTCGTCGACGACAACGCAATCAACCGCACCATCCTGATGGAGCAGATGCAAAGCTGGACATTCAATGCCTGCGCGGCGACAGATGCCGAGGAAGCGTTGAAAGTGCTCGCCGCCATTGAAGCGATCGGCAGCCGGGTAGATTGCGCCGTTATCGATTTCCAGATGCCGGGCATGAGCGGAGATGAGCTAGCACGGCAAATTCGCGCCAACCCCTATTTCGACAAGACTCCGATCATCCTGCTGTCGTCTGTCGATGAGCCGCTGTCAGCCTATCGGGACATCGATATTGACGCCCATCTGGTCAAGCCGGCCCGTTCATCGGCATTGTTTGACACTGTCGTCTCGTGCATCGGTAAACGCGCCGCACGAAGCGAAGAGACTGCAAACCTCAAACCGCGGCTGACGCTGGTGCAGGGCGGCGCTTCGGCCGAACCTTTGCCAGATGGTGAGGTCGATGTCCTTGTGGCCGAAGATAATGAGGTGAACCAGCTCGTCTTCCGGCAGATCCTCGGGGAAACCGATCTGACGTTCGAGATCGCCGGCGATGGTGAGAAGGCAGTCGAGGCATTTCGGCGGCTTCATCCACGCATGATCCTGATGGACGTGTCGATGCCAGGCATGAACGGCATGGAGGCTACTCAGGCGATCCGTTCGATCGAGCAGAAAGCAGGCGGCCACGTTCCGATTGTCGGTGTTACCGCGCACGCGCTGAAAGACGACCGCGAACGCTGCATCAGCGCTGGTATGGACGACTATCTGCCCAAACCGATCAGCCCCAATGCGTTGCTGGCCAAGATCGAATTGTGGATTGGCGTCGACCTGAGCGCGCAGATGGCCGAGTGATTTCGGGCGGCTCCGGCCCGGAATTTTCTACCCGGCATTGACTGTCACATGGCTGTTACATGCAGCCTCTATTGGCACCCCTGCCAGACGGGGGCGCGATGCTCCCAATCGTATTCCGGACAGGAGCAGGCCATGAACAAGTTCATTCTCACCGCGTCGGCAGCTGCACTCGCGCTCGCCGCATCTGCTACATACGCCGCCGCCCGCGATCAGGTTCAAATTGCCGGTTCCTCGACCGTGCTGCCCTACGCAAAGATCGTCGCCGAGCGGTTCGGCGAAACATTTTCCAACTTCAAGACGCCGGTCGTTGAATCAGGTGGTTCGGGCGCAGGCATCAAGGAATTCTGCAAGGGCGCAGGCGACAACACCATCGACATCGCCAATTCGTCGCGCGCCATGAAGGACAGCGAAGTTGAAAGCTGCAAGGCCAACGGCGTCACCGACATTCAGGAAGTGAAGTTCGGCTATGACGGCATCGTGTTTGCCACAGACGCAGCCGGCCCGGACTGGGCACTGACGCCTGAAGATATCTACAAGGCGCTGGCCGCCAAGGTGGCCGTCGACGGCAAGCTGGTGGACAATCCGAACACCAAGTGGAACCAGGTCAATGCGGCGCTGCCGGACTGGGACATCGCCGCCTTCATCCCCGGCGAAAAGCACGGCACCCGCGAAGTGTTTGAAGAAAAACTGCTGATCGCCGGATGCAAGGCGCTCGGTGGCGTTGAAGCCGCCAAGGCTGCAGGCATGGACGAAAAGGCTGCCGATGCGTCCTGCAAGCAGGTGCGCAAGGACGGCAAGGCAGTCGACATTGACGGCGACTACACCGAGACGCTGGCGCGTATCGATAGCAACAAGCAGGGCGTCGGCGTGTTTGGCCTGTCCTTCTACGAAAACAATGCCGACAGACTGAAGGTCGCCACCGTTGGCGGTGTGACGCCGTCGGTCGACACGGTCGCAGACGGTTCCTATCCGGTGTCGCGTCCACTCTACTTCTACGTCAAGAAGGCGCATCTGGGTGTCGTGCCCGGCCTCAAGGACTATGTCGAGTTTTTCCTCGACGACCAAATGGTCGGCCCTGACGGCCCGCTTGCCGAATATGGCCTGGTGCCTGCGCCCGACGCCGAGCGTCAGGAACAGCGTGACGCCTTCTCGGGCGGCAAGACGATGTAATCCGGGCCGGGGGATGCCATTCCCCCGGCGCACCGCAAACGCTACTCTTCCGGCAACGGAAGGGTAGCAGCGGCAGGCTCTCTCGCCTGCCGAACAACCTTCCCGCGAAGGCTGAAAGATGTCCGGTCTGATTACCCTGCTGCTGATCGTCGGTATTGGCCTTGCTGCCCTGGCCATTGGCCGCGCGCGCGCTGCCGCCCTCGACACGGGCAAGACAAAGGTCCATTCGCGGCCGCAATATCACGGCGCATGGGCCATGCTGCTGGCGACCTTGCCGGCGCTTCTGTTCTTCATCGCCTGGTCGGTCGGCTCGGCCAACTATGTCGACCGCAGCATTTCGGCCGCCGTCCATGCGGCTTCTGCCGAGACTGCCGCCACTGCGACCTCGCTGGTGAAGCGGCTGGCGTCGAGCATCAACCTGCTCGATGCGAACGATCAGGCCAATCTGCCAACAACGATCAATGAGTTGTCGCCGCTGCTCGCCGCCAAGGGCGTGACGCTGGCAGCTGATACCGCCGACTACATGCTGCCGATCGCTGCCGCCGCCAACCAGACTGCCGCAACGCTTTCGCTGACCGGCAGCCTGATCGCCATCGCGCTGGCGGTTGCAGGCGCTCTGCTGGGCTTGAGCCAGATTGCCACCCGGTCGCGCGCCCGCGACAAGGTCGAGAAGGTGATGTTGTGGACGCTGTTTGGCGCATCAACCATCGCCATCCTGACGACGATTGGCATTGTCCTGTCGATGCTGTTCCAGACGCTTGCCTTCTTCCGCGAAGTGTCGCCGCTGTCGTTCTTCTTTGGCACCGTGTGGGACCCGCGCTTTGCCGCTGCAGGCTCCGACGGTGCGCAGGGCCAGTTCGGGCTGATCCCGCTGCTGTCCGGCACGCTCTACATCGCCTTCGTCGCGCTGCTCGTCGCCGTGCCCGTCGGGCTGATGTCGGCGGTCTACATGTCGGAATATGCGTCGCGCCCGGTGCGCACGGTGGTGAAGCCGGCGCTTGAACTGCTCGCCGGTATTCCGACCATCGTCTACGGCATCTTTGCGCTCATTACGCTCGGACCCTGGATGCGTGACCTGTCGGCGGCGCTGTGGGGCGGCCAGCCATTCATCCAGGCGCAGTCAATCTTTACCGCCGGTCTGGTCATGGGTGTGATGCTGATCCCTGTCGTGTCGTCACTGTCGGACGACATTATCAGCGCCGTGCCGCAGGCGATGCGTGACGGCTCGCTGGGGCTGGGCGCAACCCGCTCGGAAACGATCAAACGTGTCATCCTGCCTGCGGCGCTTCCGGGCATTGTCGGCGCGGTGCTGCTGACGGCTTCGCGGGCGATTGGCGAGACGATGATCGTGGTGCTGGCTGCTGGTGTTGCCGCGAACCTCACGGCCAATCCGTTCGAGGCGATGACAACGATCACCGTCAAGATCGTCAACCAGCTGACCGGCGACCTCGAGTTCAATTCACCGCAGACGCTGGTGGCGTTTGCGCTTGGCCTCACTCTGTTCTTCGTCACGCTGGCGATGAATGTCGTGGCGCTGGCCATCGTGCGCAAATATCGGGAGCAGTACGAATGAGTGTCATCACCCCCGATACGGCGCTGCCCGTCTCTGCCCGCCCGGCGCGCCGCGATATCGGCATCAAGAAGCGCTATGCGGCGGAAGCCCGCTTCAAGGCCTATGGCGTCATTGCCATCGTGTTTGGCCTGTCTTTCCTGGCGATCATGCTGGGTTCGATCGTCAGCAAGGGTTACACTGCCTTCTGGCAGACCAATGTGACGCTGCCGGTGACGTTTGACGCGACAGTGCTTGATCCGCAGAACAAGCGCGACAGCGACCCGATGGTGCTGGTCAAGGCCAATTACGACAGACTGGCGCAGCAGGCGCTGGCGACAAAGCTCGGCATTGCCGCCGCCGACAAGGCCAGGACACGTGAGCTGAAGGGCTTCATCTCCGACAGTGCCCGTATCCAGCTGCGCGACATGCTGGTCGCCGATCCGGCGCTGATGGGCAAGACGGTTGATGTGTCGATGCTGGCTTCGGCGAATATCGATTCCGCCTTCAAGGGCCAGGTTGACCTCTCGGTTCCCGAGGCGCGGCGCAAGGTGAAGGACCAGCAGATCGTCTGGATGAACCAGCTGGCCGAAGAGGGCGTGTTGGCGCAGAAATTCAACACCGGCCTGTTTACGTTCGGCGCGTCGAGCCGTCCCGAAACGTCAGGCATCGGCGTGGCGATTGTCGGTTCGCTCTACATGATGGGCATCGTGTTGGTGCTGGCGCTGGCGATTGGCGTTGCGGCCTCGATCTATCTGGAAGAGTTTGCCGCAAAAAACCGGCTGACCGATCTGATCGAGGTCAACATCAACAATCTCGCCGCCGTGCCGTCCATTGTCTTCGGCCTGCTGGGGCTGGCAGTGTTCATCAACTTCCTCGGCATGCCGCGCTCGGCGGCCTTGGTCGGCGGCATCACGCTGTCGCTGATGACGCTGCCAACGATCATCATCGCGACGCGGGCAGCGCTGGCCGCCGTGCCGCCGTCGATCCGCTCGGCTGCGCTGGCGCTTGGCGCATCGCGCATGCAGATGGTTTTTCACCATGTGCTGCCGCTGGCGATGCCGGGCATCCTCACCGGCACGATCATCGGACTGGCGCGTGCGCTTGGCGAGACAGCGCCCTTGCTGCTGATCGGTATGGTGGCGTTTGTCGCCGACTATCCGTCGACACCGCTTGATCCATCGACCGCGCTGCCGGTGCAGATCTACATGTGGTCCAACGAGGCCGAGCGCGCCTTTGTCGAGCGCATGTCGGGCGCGATCATGATCCTGCTCGCCTTCCTGATGACCATGAACATCACGGCGATCATCCTGCGCCGCAAATTCGAACGCCGCTGGTAGTGGAATACGTTATGAACATCATGTCCGAGAAGAAACTCGAAGAAGCGGTGGCCGGCGCCATGAATGCCAAACCCAATGAAACGATCAAGATGAAGGGTGACAAGGTCACCGTTCACTACGGCGAGAAGCAGGCGCTGTTCGGCGTCGATCTCGACGTGCGCGAGAAGCAGGTGACGGCGCTGATCGGCCCGTCGGGTTGCGGCAAGTCGACCTTTCTGCGCTGCCTGAACCGGATGAACGATACGATCCCTTCGGCGCGTGTCGGCGGTCTCATCACGCTCGACGGCGAAGACATCTATGACAAGGCGATCGACGTTGTGGAGCTGCGCGCCCGCGTCGGCATGGTGTTCCAGAAACCGAACCCGTTCCCGAAGTCGATCTATGAAAACGTCGCTTACGGGCCGCGTATTCACGGCCTGACCAGGACCAAGGCCGAGATGGATCAGGTCATCGAGGAGAGCCTGAAGCGCGCCGCGCTGTGGAACGAGGTCAAGGACCGGCTGCATGAGCCGGGCACCGGATTGTCCGGCGGCCAGCAGCAGCGCCTGTGTATCGCCCGCGCCATCGCTGTGTCGCCGGAAGTCATTCTCATGGACGAACCCTGCTCGGCGCTTGACCCGATTGCGACTGCCAAGATCGAGGAACTGATCGACGAGCTCAGGCAGAATTTCACCATCGTCATCGTCACCCACTCGATGCAGCAGGCCGCGCGCGTGTCGCAGCGCACGGCGATGTTCCATCTTGGCTATCTGGTCGAGGAAGGCGCGACGGAAAAGATGTTCACGTCGCCGGATGACAAGCGGACACAAGACTATATCACCGGCCGCTTCGGGTGAAATCACATGAGGACGGTCTGCAAATGGCGTTCGGTTCGGCTTCCGGTGCTCACGTGCGCAAAGCACGCTCCGCTCCGGTCCTCACCGACCACCATTTTCGCCACGTCCTGATGCGATTTCAGGACTGCGCCAGGAACAGAATTTCGGAGAACACCCATGGGTGAGCACACAGTCAGGTCGTTCGACCTGGAACTCGAACAAATCGACAAGCTCATTCGCGACATGGGCGACCGGGCGGCGGACATGGTGCGCAATTCGACCGCCGCGCTCGTCGCCTCCGACAATGCGCTGGCGCAGCGGGTCGTCTCCGAAGACGTTGTGCTCGACGCCAAGCAGCGCGAACTGGACGAACGCGCCATCACGCTGATCGCCAAACGCCAGCCGATGGCGCAGGACCTGCGTGCCGTGGTCGGGGCCATTCGTATGGCGAATGATCTCGAGCGGATCGGCGACATGGCCAAGAACATCGCCAAACGCGTCAATGCTGTTGGCCAGACGCCGACGCCGCGAAAACTGTCGCATTCGATGGAAGCCATGTCCGGCATGGTGCTGGCGCAGGTGAACGGCGTCATCGACCACTATGTCGGGCGCAATCCGCAGGCGCTGGTGGACCTGCGCGCCGAAGACGAGCAGATCGACATTCAATACACGTCGATCTTCCGTGAACTTCTCACCTATATGATGGAAGATCCGCGCAATATCACGCCCTGCACGCATCTGTTGTTCTGCGCCAAGAACCTGGAGCGCATCGGCGACCATGTGACGAACATCGCCGAAAACGCCTATTATGTGATGACCGGCGATCAGCTGCCCGTGCACCGGCCAAAAATCGATGAGACCGGCGCGGTGTCTGTGCCCGCCGCGTAAGGAGAGAATCGGATGATCGCTCCCAAGGTCATGGTGGTGGAAGACGAGGAGCCGCTTTGCGTCCTGCTTCGCTACAATCTCGAGGCCGAAGGCTATCAGGTCGAGGTTATCGCGCGCGGTGACGAGGCCGAATTGCGTTTGCAGGAAAACGTGCCTGACCTTCTGGTGCTCGACTGGATGGTGCCTGCGGTGTCCGGCATTGAGCTCTGCCGCCGGTTGCGTATGCGGCCGGAGACCGAGCGCCTGCCGATCATCATGCTGACCGCGCGGGGAGAGGAAAGCGACCGGGTGCGCGGACTGTCGACCGGCGCTGATGATTATCTCGTCAAGCCGTTTTCGACGCCTGAATTGCTGGCGCGGGTCAAGGCGCTGCTGCGCCGGGCGAAACCCGAAGTCCTGTCGTCGGTCTTGAAGGTGGGCGATATCGTGCTCGACCGCGAATCGCACCGGGTGCATCGCGGCAAGGGAGAAGTGAAACTCGGGCCGACAGAGTTCCGCCTGCTTGAATTTCTGATGCGCCATCCGGGACGGGTCTATTCGCGTGGGCAGTTGCTCGACAATGTCTGGGGCGACACCAATTATATCGACGAACGCACGGTCGATGTGCATGTCGGCCGGCTGCGCAAGGCGGTGAACACTGGCCGCCAGACCGATGTCATCCGCACCATTCGGGGTGCGGGGTATGCGATCCAGGAGGAGTGAGGAGCGAGGCGCCGCTTGCCCCCTCCACCATGCTGCGCATGGTCCCTTGCCGGGGCGAGCCGCGGGTCTCGCCCGTCCTTCGGACCCCCCGTAAACGGGGGAGGATAAAGGTTGGCGCGCCCACTTGCCGCCGCGCCCGCCCGCGTGTTTACCTCCCTCGCACATCTGGTCAGGGAGGACCGGCTTGTTTCTCAAACGTCTGATCCCGGCGGCTCTCGCCGCCGCCTTCATCTTTGCCGCCCTTCCGGCGTCCGCCTCCAATGACGGTGTGGCCAACGGCCAGATGCTGCGCACCTGGTATCGTCTGGTGCTGGAACTGGTGCGTCACACGCCAACCTATTCACCGCCGGTTGCGTCGCGGGCCTTCGCCTACCTTGGCGTTTCCGCTTATGAAGCCGCTGCGTCGGGCGATCCGAAACTCGTGACGCTGGCCGGTCAACTCAACGATATGAAACCCTTGCCGCAGCGCGAAGCCGGGCAAGCCTATGACGAAGGCGTCGTGCTGCAGGCGGCGGTTGCGTTTGGCGCACAGAACTACTTCGCCAATACCGGCCCAACCGGCCAGCGGGCGCTGGCTGCGATGGAGCGCAAGCTGAAGGCGGATGTTGCGCAGGGAGTCGCGCCGGATGTGGTGGCGCGCAGCGAAGCCTATGGTCAGGTGCTTGGCCAGCATATTCTGGCATGGTCGAAAACCGACGGGGGCGCGGTGGTCGAGAACATGGGCTTTCCGCTGGAATACAAAATCACTGAAGGCCCCGCGCATTGGGTTCCAACCAACCTGATCCGCCAGCAGCAAATGCCGCTGCTGCCCGGCTGGGGAGAGAACCGCACCTTTGCCACACCGAGCGGAAAGGATTGCGGCCTGCCTCCGCCGCCCGCTTACAGTGAGGACAAGGGATCGGAGTTCTACACGGAGGCGCTTGAAGTCTACGAGGCGGTCAACAATCTGACGCCGGAGCAGCGGATCATTGCGCGCTTCTGGTCGGATGATCCGATGCTGTCGCCGACGCCGCCCGGCCACTGGATTTCGATTGCGATGCATATCCTTGATGGCGAGCAGGCAGATGCTGCGCGCAGCGCCGACATTCTGGCGCGTCTCGGCGTCTCGGTCGCGGACGCCTTTATCGGCTGCTGGCACGAGAAGTTCCGCTACGATCTGGTGCGGCCTGTCACCTATATCCGCCGGGTGATCGATCCAAAGTGGGAAACCTTGCTCATCACGCCGCCCTTTCCGGAATACCCGTCCGGCCACTCAACCCAGTCGGGCGCTGCCGAAGTCGTCCTCGCAGCGTTCTTCGGCGACGATTTTGCCTTTGAAGACCGAACCCACGAAGATGACGGATTGGCCCCACGCATGTATGCGAGCTTTCGCGCCGCCGCCGAAGAAGCCGGTATTTCGCGTCTCTATGGCGGCATTCACTATCGCGCGGCGATCGAGCTCGGGCTGGAACAAGGCCGTTGCATCGGGGCCTATTCGGTCAAGTTGAAGACGGTTCAGCCATGAGGCGCGTTCTCGCCGCCGCCGCACTAGTAGCCATGACCGCGAGCGCGAATGCCGTAACCCCGAAATTTGCGGATGAAACCGCAACCGCCGGCATCGATCACACATTTTCCGGCGGCTGGGAATTCATGGTCGGCGGCGGCGCGGCAAGTTTTGACTGTGACGGAGACCGGATGCCAGATCTGGTTCTGGCTGGCGGAACCGCCAAGGCCAAACTGCTGCGCAACAGGTCTGCAGTCGGCGGGCAGTTGCGCTTTGAGCCTTTCGATAGTGGTCTCGAACTCGAGATGGTGTCGGGCGCTTATCCGCTCGACATCGACAGCGACGGATTGATGGACATCGTGCTGCTGCGGGTCGGCGAAAATGTCGTGATGCGCGGCAAGGGGGCGTGCCGCTTCGAACGGGTGAACGAGGCCTGGGGTTTTGACGGCGGAGACGCCTGGTCGAGCGCCTATGCGGCGACATGGGAAAAGGGTGCTGCCTGGCCAACGATCGCCATCGGCAACTATATCGACCGCAAGGAAGAAGCGTTTCCGTGGGGTTCGTGCACCGACAACTGGCTGCATCGTCCGGGCGAGGCCGGGAAGTTTGCACCGCCTTTGGCGCTGAAGCCGAGCTACTGCTCGTTGTCGATGCTGTTCACCGACTGGAACCGTTCGGGCACGCCATCGCTGCGCGTGTCGAACGACCGCGAATATTACAAGGGCGGGCAGGAGCAGCTCTGGCACGTCGAGGCTGGCCAACCGCCAAAACTCTACGGTCTGGAAGAAGGCTGGAAGGTGCTGAAGATCTGGGGCATGGGCATCGCCGGTCATGATTTGGATCGCGACGGCTTTCCCGAATATTTTTTGACTTCGATGGCCGACAACAAATTGCAGACGCTGGCGACGCCTGAGCCCGGCGCGCCGCCTGTCTATGCCGATGTCGCCTTTGCCCGCGGCGTCACCGCGCACCGGCCCTATACCGGCGGCGAGATCAAGCCATCGACCGCTTGGCATGCGCAGTTTGAAGATGTCGACAATGACAGCCTGGCCGATCTGTTCGTCGCCAAGGGCAATGTCTGGGAGATGCCGGACTTTGCGATGAAAGACCCGAACAATCTGTTGATGCAGCAGCCAGACGGAAAGTTTGTCGAAGCCGGCGAGACTGCTGGCGTCGCCAGCATGCGGCAGGCGCGCGGGGCGGCACTGGCTGATTTCAATCTCGACGGGTTGGTCGACCTCGTCGTCGTCAACCGCAACGACAAGACCGAGATCTGGCGCAATGTTACGGCGGATGCCGGCAACTGGGTGCAGTTTGCGCTTCGCCAGCCCGCGCCAAACGTCAACGCGATCAATGGCTGGATCGAGGTTCGCTGCGGTGGTCATGTCGACCGGCGCGAGATCACATCTGGCGGTGGCCACGCTGGCGGCAGCGCCGGCTGGGTGCATTTTGGTCTCGGCGCCGAAAAGACCGCCGAGGTCCGGGTGATCTGGCCGTCGGGCGAAACCAGCGAATGGCAGCCAGTCGCCGGCAACGGGTTCTATCTGCTCGAACAGGGCAAGAAGCCAGAGGCGTGGACCCGGCCTTAGTTTTTGCGCTCGGCGATGAAGGTCGCCGCCTGCTTCAGCGTTTCAGCGGCTTCGCCATAAGGTTCGAGCAATTCGTGCGACCGGGCAACGAGCCCCTTGAGCTGCTGCCTTGTCCAGTCTGCGCCGTGCATGGCGGGCAGTGTTGCCTTGCCAGCGGCAGCATCCTTGCCGGTTGCCTTGCCCATCGCCTTGGCGTTGGAAGTAATGTCGAGCAGATCGTCGGCCAGCTGGAAGGCCAGACCAACAGCCGAGCCAAACTCGGCAATGCGCTCCCGATCTTCTGGCTGGGCCTTGCCAAGAATTGCGCCAGCCTCGCAGGCAAAGCGGATGAGCGCGCCGGTCTTCATCGCCTGCAAGGTAATGATGCCCGCTTCGTCCGGCTTGATGCGTTCGGCCTGCAAATCGAGCGCCTGCCCGCCCACCATGCCGCCCATACCGGCGGCGCGTGACAGCGCCCGCACCAGCTCAACGGCAGTGCGCGGCTCGATATCGGCAGCGGGCGAGGTGACAATATCGAACGCAAAAGTCAGCAGGGCGTCCCCGGCCAGGATCGCAGTCGCTTCATCATAAGCGCGGTGCACGGTTGGCTGGCCACGGCGCAAATCGTCGTCGTCCATCGCCGGCAGATCGTCATGGATCAGCGAGTAGCAATGGATCGCCTCCAGTGCGGCTGCGACATGCAATGCCTGCGCCTCGCCGGCGTCAAACAGCGCGGCGCATTCAAGCACCAGGAACGGGCGCAACCGCTTGCCGCCGTTCAGCACGCCGTGGCGCATGGCCGCGATCAGCCGTTCCGGCCGGCTGATTTCGCCACTTTCGGGCCGTGTGTCGAGCAGTGCGCGCAGCAATTTCTCCACCTGGGCGGCGCGTGCGGCGAGGCGATCATCAAAAGTAGGGGTATCAGGCGTGTTCATTCCGGTCAGCGATGCCCGCAATAATCGCGCCGGTCAAGGCGAAGGCGCGCGCATGCGGTTGCCAGCGGCGCGGCGCGCCGATATGCGGAGTGGTATGGCACGCAAGGCAGCCAAGAACAGCGCGCCCACCGTCGATCCGGAGCCCGACATGGCAGGACGATACCGGGGACAAAAGCGGCGGCGCAGCTGGTTGCGCCGCCTTGTCCTGTTTGGAGCAGGGCTTGCGCTAGCGCCGATCGTGCTGACGCTGATCTATATCGTGCCCTTTGTGCATCCGGTTTCGACGCTGATGATCAAGGACATCGCGACCCTTCAGGGCTATGACCGGCAATGGGTCGAGATCGAAGACGTCGCGCCTGTCATGCTGCATTCGATCATCATGTCTGAAGACGGCCAGTTCTGCTCGCACCGCGGAATCGACTGGCGTGAGTTGAGCGCGGTTCTGGACGATGCGATGGAGGGCGAGGTCAGCCGTGGCGCGTCGACGATCACCATGCAGACAGTGAAGAACCTGTTTCTGTGGAGCCGCCCGCTTGGCGCGCTGCGCAAGGCGATCGAAATCCCCTACGCCTTTTATGTTGATCTGGTGATGTCAAAACGCCGGATCATGGAAATCTACATCAACATCGCCGAACTTGGCCCCAATATTTACGGCGTTGAGGCCGCCGCCCGGCATTATTTCGGAGTGCCTGCCAAAAGCCTGACCCGCCGCCAGGCCGCGCTGCTGACGGCGGCCTTGCCTAATCCGATTCTGCGCAATCCTGGAAAACCGTCGGCGGGGCTGCGGCGCATCGCCAACCGCGTCGAGCGCCGCGCGATGGCGGCGGGCGACTATGTCACCTGCGTCAAATAGAGACCAAAGCAGCCGCGACTCATTTTTTGCGTGACACACTGGCCAAATGCCGGTCTTGCGTGTATAGGCACCCCGACTTTCTCAACAATCCGCCATGCGCGATGCCTGAATGTGGGGCATTCCCGGCGGTTGACGAACGCCCGGAGCAGGACAATGGCAGTACCTAAACGAAAGACTTCGCCTTCCAAGCGCGGCATGCGCCGTTCGGCCGATGCGCTGAAGAACCCGACCTATGTCGAGGACAAGAATTCCGGCGAAATGCGCCGCCCGCACCACATCGACCTGAAGACCGGCATGTATCGTGGCCGCCAGGTTCTGGAGCAGAAGGAAGGCTGATCGCCTTTCGCTGCTGATTGCTTCAAGGCCGGCCTCGCGCCGGCCTTTTTGCTTTGGGGATTCCATCTGGTCCTGAAAGCCTCTAGAAGAGCCAGCAAGCCGCACCTCTACGGAGAACGCTCTTGCTCGCCAGTATCCCGCTCCTCATCATCCCGTTTATTCTCTACAATCTCGGGCTTGCCGGGCTGTTCGGCGGTAGCGGCGCCAATCCCTGGGCACAGACGCTGTTCCAGCTGACCATGATGTCGGGCGGCACATGGTCGATGACGCTGGCCGACCTGATGGTGCTGATCGGCCTGTTTTTCCTGTTTGTCGAAATCATCAAGTCGACGCGCACGTCGAATGCGTCGGTGATCGACCATCTTCTGTCGACGTTTGTCTTCGTCGCCTTCCTGGTCGAGTTCCTGCTGGTTCCCGGTGCGGCGACGTCGCTGTTCTTTGTGCTGACGATGATTGCGCTGGTCGACGTGCTGGCCGGCTTCTCGGTGTCGATCCGGTCAGCCGGGCGGGACGTGAACTTCAGCTGAGTGAATCCAGCTTGCGCTGCATGGCAGCGATCTGGTCCTTCAGATCCGAGATGTCGTCGGCGCGGGCCGGCTTTTCGGTCTTGTCCGTCTTCTTCTCGGGCTCGGCCTGCTTTGTGGAAGGAGCTGCGCCGGGAAAGGGCGTGAACATGCGCATGGCGTTCTGGAACAGTTCGACATTGCGCCGCGCCTGCTCCTCCAATCCTTTGAGCGAGGTTGGCACATTCATGACGTCAATCGGCGATGACCCCAGCGTTGTCTTCATCTGCTCGCGAAAGCGCTCCTGCTCCTTGGCAAATGCACTCATCGACTGTTCGAGGAAGCCGGGCACAACCATCTGCATCTGGTCGCCGTAAAATGCGATTAACTGACGCAGGAACGGGATCGGCAGCATGTTCTGCCCGTCCTTGTTCTCCAGTTCGAAGATGATCTGGGTCAGAACCGGATGGGTAATATCTTCCCCGGTCTTGGCATCCTGAACGGTGAATTCCTCGTCGCGCTTCACCATTTCGGCAAGATCTTCGAGCGTCACATAGGTTGATGTGCCGGTGTTGTAGAGACGCCGGTTCGCGTATTTCTTGATCACGACTGTATCGTCTTTTGCGGCCATCGTGATGCCCCTGCCAATGCCCGGCTCGATCGCAGGGCAGCTGTTAAATTGACTAACTAATATAAGGATATGCCCAAACCGGCGCTAAATGAAAGCGGTTTGTGCACTGCAAGACCCCGTTGGCGCTGCAAAAATGCGCCGCTGGCTGCATTTTCAGATCGCACTGACCGTTCAAACTCGCCGACCTAAGCCTCATTTCCGGTTTGACTCGCGCTTGTGGACGGGCAAGAAACATCCAACCTGCCTGAAACGGCAAACATCCCGGGAGAACCTCATGTCCGCAGAACCCTCCATCGTCATTGCCTCTGCCGCCCGCACCCCGGTCGGTTCCTTCAACGGCTCGTTCGCCGCGTTGCCGGCGCATGAACTTGGCGCAATCGTCATCAAGGAAGTGCTGTCGCGCGCCGGTGTCGACGCCGCCGACGTGGATGAAGTCATTCTTGGGCAGGTGTTGACCGCCGGCCAGGGCCAGAACCCGGCGCGCCAGGCGGCAGTCGCTGCCGGCGTTCCTGTCGAGGCATCGGCCTGGGGTCTCAATCAAGTCTGCGGATCGGGCTTGCGCACCATTGCCATCGGCCTGCAGCAGATCGCCAACGGCGACGCCAAGATCATTGTGGCGGGCGGCCAGGAGTCGATGTCGCTGTCAGCGCATGCACAGCACCTGCGTGCCGGCGCCAAGATGGGCGACGTCAAGCTGGTTGACACCATGATCAAGGACGGTCTGTGGGACGCGTTCAACGGTTACCACATGGGCAACACCGCCGAGAACGTGGCGCGCCAGTTCCAGATCACCCGGGAGGCGCAGGACGAGTTTGCAGTTGCCTCGCAGAACAAGGCTGAAGCGGCGCAGAAGGCGGGAAAATTCAAGGACGAGATCGTCGCCGTCACCATCAAGGGCAAGAAGGGCGATACGGTTGTCGACGCTGACGAATATATCCGCCATGGCGCAAACATTGAGGCGATGCAGAAGCTGCGCCCGGCCTTCGACAAGGAAGGCACGGTTACAGCCGCCAACGCGTCCGGCATCAATGACGGCGCAGCCGCCGTGCTGCTGATGACCGAAGAAGAAGCCAACAAGCGAGGCATCAAGCCACTGGCGCGCATCGTCTCCTGGGCGACTGCGGGCGTCGATCCGTCGGTCATGGGCACCGGCCCGATCCCGGCCTCGAAGAAGGCGCTGGAAAAGGCCGGCTGGACGGTGAAGGATCTCGATCTGGTCGAGGCCAATGAAGCATTCGCTGCGCAGGCGCTGGCCGTCAACAAGGGCATGGGCTGGGATCCGTCCATCGTCAACGTCAATGGCGGCGCGATCGCCATCGGCCATCCGATCGGCGCGTCGGGCGCGCGTATCTTCAACACGCTGGTGCACGAAATGAAGCGCCGCGGCGCCAAGAAGGGCCTTGCGACGCTTTGCATCGGTGGCGGCATGGGTGTGGCCATGTGCGTTGAAGCAATGAACTAGGGCAGTAAGGCAGTAGGGGAGTAAGGCAGTCGGGTTCAGGCGGAATGCTCCGCCAGTTCAATTCCCTACTGCCCTATTGCCTTGCTGCCCTACTCCCACAAATCTTCTAGTACCCAGGGAGGACTACATAAATGGCACGTACTGCACTCGTCACCGGCGGCTCGCGCGGCATTGGCGCAGCAATTTCAATCGCGTTGAAGAACGCTGGCTATCAGGTTGCCGCCAATTATGCGGGCAATGACGAGGCCGCCGCAAAATTCACCGCCGAAACCGGCATCAAGACCTATAAATGGTCGGTCGCCGACTATGAGGCCTGCGCCGCAGGCATCAAGCAGGTAGAGGCTGATCTCGGCCCGATCGATGTGCTGGTCAACAATGCCGGCATCACCCGCGACGCGATGTTCCACAAGATGACGCCGCAGCTCTGGAAAGAGGTGATCGACACCAATCTGACGGGCGTGTTCAACATGACACATCCCCTGTGGGTTGGCATGCGCGACCGCAAGTTTGGCCGCATCATCACCATCTCGTCGATCAACGGCCAGAAGGGTCAGGCCGGACAGGCCAACTACTCGGCGGCCAAGGCCGGCGATATCGGCTTCACCAAGGCGCTGGCGCAGGAAGGCGCGCGCGCTGGCATCACCGTCAACGTCATTGCGCCGGGCTATATCGGCACCGAAATGGTGATGGCGATTGACGAGAAGGTGCTGAATGAACGCATCATCCCGCAGATCCCGGTCGGCCGCCTCGGCACCCCGGCTGAAATTGGCCGCTGCGTCGTGTTCCTGGCGTCTGACGAGGCCGGCTTCATCACCGGCTCGACGATCTCGGCAAACGGCGGTCAGTATTTCAGCTGATTTGCCGCCTCTCTTGCCTTCTCCCCTTGTGGGAGAAGGTGGATCGGCGCTTGCGCCGAGACGGATGAGGGGTGCTGCGAGAAGCGCACCTCCTCAAGCCTGAATGCCGAAAAGCATCAATACTGCATCGGCTCGAAAATCGGAATCGATTTTCGAAAGCAGGATGCAGCAGATTCAAAGTGTTAGAGCGTCCTTTGCGCGTCCAATTGGACGCGCGGCGCTCTAATGGGCCAGTTGTTTTCCTTCCAACACCCCTCATCCGCCTTCACTTCGTTCAGGCACCTTCTCCCACAAGGGGAGAAGGGAGAGGAGCTACTTCTCCTCCTGCGAGTGCCGCATGATGAGCGGCATTTGCAGCATGGTGAAAGCGATGGTGATGGGCATCACGCCCCACACCTTGAACGCAACCCAGGTGTCTTCCGAAAAATTGCGCCACACCACTTCGTTGAGCACGGCGAGGAACAGGAAGAACAAACCCCAGCGCAGGGTCAGCTTGCGCCATCCTTCGGCGTCGAGCTTGAAGGCGGACTCGAAAACGTAGCCCAGCAGCGATTTGCCGAACAAAAGGCCGCCAAGCAAGATCACGCCAAACAGCGTGTTGACGATGGTCGGCTTCATCTTGATGAAGGTTGCGTCCTGCAACCACAGCGTCAAGCCGCCGAAGACAAAGACGACAATGCCTGAGACCAGCGGCATGATCGGCAAGGTGCGCGTCAGGATCCATGATGTGGCGAGTGCAATCGCGGTGGCCGCCATGAACAGGCCGGTGGCGATGAATAGCGGGCCGCCAAGCTCAGCCAGCGCCGGAAAATGGCCGGCCAGCCACTCGCCGCGCGCATTGGCGAAGAAAAACACCAGCAGCGGCCCGAGTTCGAGCGCAAATTTCAGCAGCGGATTGATTTCAGCCTTTTTCGGATCAGCCGGATCGCGTTCGAGGATGGGAGGGTTCATGTGGTGTGTCCTCGAAAATTCTTGCCCCCTCTACCGCCTTCGGCGGTCCGTTGCCGGGGCGAGCCACGGGTCTCGCCCGTCCTTCGGACCCCCCGTAAACGGGGGAGGATCTGCGATGCCGCCTTGTCCTCCCCTGCAAAGCGGGGGAGGGGGACCATGCGAAGCATGGTGGAGGGGGCGATCTTAAGATGTGTGCCCATCACGCAACCCCCGCAATCGCGCGGGCAAACTCGTTGGCCGAGAACGGTTCGAGATCGTCGACCTGTTCGCCGACGCCGATGAAATAGACCGGCAGCTTGTGCTTGGCGGCAATCGCCACAAGGATGCCGCCGCGCGCCGTGCCGTCGAGCTTGGTCATCACCAGCCCGTTGACGCCTGCGACATTGCGGAAAATCTCGACCTGGTTGAGTGCGTTCTGGCCTGTGGTGGCGTCAACCGTCTGCAACACGGTGTGCGGCGCTTCGGGGTCAAGTTTTCCAAGCACACGGACAATCTTTTCAAGTTCGGCCATCAGCTCAGCCTTGTTCTGCAATCGGCCGGCGGTGTCGATGATGAGCACGTCGGAACCAGCCTCTTTCGCCTGTTCAAACGCATCATAGGCGAGGCCGGCCGCATCTGCCCCAAGCTTTGACGAGACGACCGGCGACGTCGTCCGCTCGCCCCAGATTTTCAGCTGCTCGATGGCAGCGGCGCGGAATGTGTCGCCTGCCGCCAGCATGACGTTCAGGCCACCCTGGCTGAGTTTGGCGGCCAGCTTGCCGATGGTGGTGGTCTTGCCGGTACCGTTGACGCCGACGACCAGAATGACGTGCGGCTTGTGCGACAGGTCGAGCTCCAGCGGCATGGCGACGGGCTTCAGCACCTTTTCGATCTCAGTCGCCATCACGCCGCGAACCTCGGCGTCGGAAATGTCGCGGCCAAGCCGGGTGGCGGCCAGCGTGTCAGTGACGCGCAGAGCAGTCTCGACGCCGAGGTCGGCGCGGATCAGCACGTCTTCCAGATCCTGCAGCGTGTCTTCGTCCAGCTTCTTCTTGGTGAAGACGCCGGTGATCGAGGCCGACAGCTGTTGCGACGAGCGCGACAGGCCGGCCCGCATGCGCTGGAACCAGGACAGTTTTGGCGCAGCCGCAGCCGCGACGGGTTCTGCCTTCGCCTCGACTGATTTTGTGACGGTGACTTTTCCGGCGGCTGGCCTTGGTGGTTGCGGTGCGGGTGGCGCAATGGGGGCTTCGGCTACAGGCGGAAGTGGCGGCGGCTCGACGACAGGCGGCTCTGGCGCGATCTCAGCCTCAAGCGGAACGGCAGGTGAGGGTTCGACTACCGGTTCGGGCGCAGGTTCGGGATCGGCCGGTGGGGGATCTAGCGGCGTGATACGCGCAGTCTCAGCTTCAACAGGAGCGGGCGGAGCCTGCGGCTCAGGTCGCGTAACGATTTCCGGTTCGGGCTGGCTGAACGGCGGCGATGCCTCGGCAACCGGCTCCGGCTTGATCTCGGGTTCGGGTTTTGCCTCGACAACCGGCTCCGGCTTTACTTCCGGACGAACGGGCTCTGGTGCAGCAGATTCCGGTGCGGCGGGTTCAGGCTGCAGCGGAGCCTTCGTATCGGGCGCAGGCTCGACAGCGGGTTTATGTTCGACCTCATCCTTGCCCAGCAAGCGGTCGAACATCTTTCGGATGCCGCCCTTGGGCGCAGGTTTGGCGGCGGCCGCTTCGGCAGGCGGCGGCACCGGGTGCACCGGCGCAACGGCGACGAGTGCAGGCTCGGCGGGCCGGGCCTCGACAGCGGCTGGCGGCTGTGGCGATGGTTCTGGAACATCTTCAGGCGGAACAGGTTCAGGCTGCGGTGGTGCAACGACCGGCTCCGCCGGAATTTCCACTGGCTGCGGCTCCGGCGGCAGTTCCGCGACCGGCTCGGCAACGGGCATGTCTTCCGGCGCGGGCAGAGCGGCCTGTTCGGTGGGCGCGGGCGTTTCGACCGCTGCTCCGTCCTTTGTTTCCTCGACCTGATTCGAGCCGAAGGAAAACACCTTCTTGATGAAATTGAACGCCATCAGGCCGCCTGTCTTATCGGTTCGGCGACGAGGCGCGCGCCGTCATCGCCGGAAATCACTGCCTCGACGATCTCGCCGGGCTGGCCAGCATTGATCGCCGCCAGCGTAAAGCCTTCGGTGCGGCCGAGACCATTGCGCTCGATGAGGATCGACTGGCGTGTGCCGGCGAGCGCCGCGAGATGCGCACGGTAGGCCTTTTCGCCTGCAGCACGCAGTGCAGCAGCGCGTTGCTTCACCAGATTGCGGTCCACCTGCGGCATGCGTGCTGCGGGTGTTCCCTTGCGTGGCGAGTAGGGGAAGACGTGCAGGTTGGTCAGACCGCATTCCTCGACGATCTTCAGCGAGTTTTCGAACATCTCGTCCGTCTCGGTCGGGAAGCCCGCAATGATGTCTGCCCCGAACACGATGTCTGGCCGCAGCTTGCGCACATCTTCGCAGAAGCGGATCGAATCGTCGCGCAGATGGCGGCGCTTCATGCGCTTCAGGATCATGTCGTCACCTGACTGAAGCGACAGGTGCAGATGCGGCATCAGCCGCTTTTCGGTGGCGATCACTTCCATCAGTTCGTCATCGGCCTCAATCGAATCAATCGATGACAGACGCAGCCGCTTCACATCGGGGACCTGGCGCAGGATCGTCTTCACCAGCCGGCCGAGCTTCGGGCTGCCGGGCAGGTCCGGGCCATAGCTGGTCAAGTCGACGCCCGACAGCACGACCTCGTTGTAACCATTGCCAGCTAACCGCTTGATCTGCTCCACCACCGCGCCCATCGGCACTGAGCGCGAATTGCCCCGGCCATAGGGGATGATGCAGAAGGTGCAGCGGTGGTCGCAGCCGTTCTGCACCTGGACAAAAGCGCGGGCGCGGCCCTCGATGGCGTCGACCATGTGCGAGGCGGTTTCGCGCACGCTCATGATGTCGTTGACGCGCGCCTTCTCGTAATTGTTGACGCCAAAATCGGGCAGCGCGCGATAGGACTGGGCTTTGAGCTTTTCCTCATTGCCGAGCACCAGATCCACTTCGGCCATATCGGCAAAGGTGTCAGGCTCGGTCTGGGCCGCGCAGCCGGTGACAATGATGCGGGCGTTGGGGTTTTCGCGCCGCGCCTTGCGGATCGACTGCTTTGCCTGGCGCACGGCTTCCGCCGTCACCGCGCAGGTGTTGAACACAACCGCGCCACCGGCCAGGTCGCCCAGACCGGATGCATTGGCCTCGCGGCGCATCACCTCGGATTCGTAGGTGTTCAGCCGGCAGCCGAATGTGACGATGTCGACAGCCATCAGGCGGCGCTTTCCGCGTCGCGGGTCCACGCGCCGGTGGCTGGATCAAAGACGCCGGAAAACTCCCATTCGGCCGGGCCTGTCAGGATGACATGGTCGTCGCCGCGCCATTCGACAGTGAGCTTGCCGCCGGGCTGCTGGATCGACACGGTGCGCATGGTTCGGCCGGTGCGCGCTGCCGACACGGCAGTGGCGCAGGCGGCGGACCCGCAGGCGAGCGTCAGTCCAGCGCCGCGTTCCCAGGTGCGCATGATGATTTCGTTGTCCGAGATCACCTGCGCAATCGAGATGTTGGCGCGCTCGGGAAAGATCGGGTGATTTTCAAGCAGAGGACCGAAGCGATCGAGGTCATAGCTCCAGACGTCCTGATCGACCCAGAAGATGGCGTGCGGATTGCCCATCGAGGCGGCCGACGGTGAATGCAGCACCGGAGCGTCGATCGGCCCGATCTGTAGTTCGATGGCGCGGGTGTCGGCAAACTCTTCCGCCAGCGGAATGTCTTCCCAGCCGAAGCGCGGCTTGCCCATGTCGACCGAGATGGTTCCGTCGGCATGTTCCTGGGCATTCAAAATGCCGGCGACCGTTTCAAAGGTGAACAGCTTGCGGCCGGTTTCGGAGGCCAGCGCCTGCACCACGCAGCGCGTGCCGTTGCCGCAGGCCTGCGCCGACGAACCGTCGGAATTGAGGATTTCGATGAAATAGTCCGTGCCGGGCGTCTTTGGATCGTGGATCGCCATGATCTGATCGAACTTTGTGGCCGCGCCGGCATTCAGCGCGACGGCAGCCGCCGGCGACACGCGCGCCTTGCCGCCACGCATGTCGGCAACGATGATCTGGTTGCCGGCGCCGTTCATCTTCGCAAATTGCGCCAGTTGCGCCATGTCCCTGCATCTTCTGTCTGATTGTCGCGCTTATATGGCAATTCCCTGCAGATTACCAAGCGGTGGCGGGCAATTGTCTTATCCAGCCTCGAAGTCAACAAACAGGAAGGCGGCGACCGAAAGCGCGATGATGAGAAAGATCGCGGCGGCCACCACAAGACTGGCGCGCGCCAGTCCGCCATTGCCGAATAAAAATGCGGCGGCGGCAAATGCGAGGACAAGAAAAAGCACAAGCCATACGGCCATATGATCACGCTCCGGAATTTGCGGCCGCAAAGGCAATCAAGAGTTGCTTCCTAAGCCGCAGGTGTTGCCTGGTCCACGTCCCATACTTCGCCCGGCAGCATCGGCCGGAACCGGTCCCGGTCAATGCCCTGCCGGTCGAGCGCCGCGAGCAGCAGGTCGCGCGGCTCTTCGACGGGCTCGTTGGTCAGCTGAAACGTGCCCCAGTGCATGCCTGCGGCAAAATCTGCGTCAATCAGCTTGAACGCTTCGACCGCCTGGTCCGGGTTCTGGTGTTGTCCGTCCATGAACCAGCGCGGCTCGTAGGCCCCGATCGGGATCATCGCAAAGCGGAAGCGGCCGTGCTTTTCGCTTGCGGCGCGGAAATTGCGGCCCTGATGAAATCCTGTGTCACCGGCAAAGTAGATCTTTCCAGCCGGCGTCTCGACGACAAAGGCGCACCACAGCGCCATACGCCGGTCGCCCGTGCCGCGCGCCGACCAGTGATGCGCCGGCTCGGCATGGATGGTTGCGCTTGCGTGGGTCAAAGTGCCACCCCAATCCAGCGCCTGTGTCTTGATGCCGGGAATCGCCCCTGCCAGGATCACATCATTGCCGAGCGGCGTGACAACCAGCGGGTCATGCGCCTGTTTCAGCTGCGCCAGCGTCGCCGTGTCCATGTGGTCATAGTGATTGTGGCTGAGCAGCACCATGTCGACCGGCGGCAAGTCCTCAAATGTGATGCCGGGCGCATTGACCCTTTTTGGCCCGGTAAAGCTGAACGGTGATGCGCGGTCCGACCAGACCGGATCCGTGACAATATTCAGCCCGGCAACCTGTATCAGCAACGAGGCATGGCCAACCATCGTCACCACGATGCGATCGCCGTCAACGCGCGCTTCCGGTTTTGCCTGCTTGTGAGGGCTTGGCCATTCGGCAGGCCATTTGGCGCGGCCTCCGCCAAACTGCCAGCGCAGCAGGTCAACAAAACCCAGTGGTTCAATGCCGTCGGGATTAAAGAACAGTTTTCCGTCAAAATGGTCGCTGACCGGCCCCTGATAATAGGGGTTAGCGGCGGTGGCGCGTCTCACGGCAAATCCTCCCGTCAGCAATGCAGCGCCGCCAAGGGTCGCCAGCGTCAACAGTGTGCGTCGTTTCATCCCTTGTGTTTGGCCCATTGCATGCGGCGTGAAAAGCCTCGATTGCTAAGAAGGCAAGAGGGAACATGAGATGGTCAAGAAACGGATTGGGAATCCCTGGATGCCGGCGGACGAATTTTCCCGCTCGCTGCCGCGCGGGCTCGGCCTCAACCTGCTGGTGCCGGAGATCGAGCCGATGCGGGTTTTCTGTCAGGACGTGCTCGGTGGCGGCATAATTTATGCCGATCCTGATTTCTGCGTCGCCGACCTTGCCGGCTCGATCCTGGTGCTGCACGCCGATCATACTTATCGCGACCATCCGATGTCGGGTGTTGTTGGCGGAGCCGGGATCAGGGGGCTTGGCGCCGAGATCAGGCTTTACGGCGCCGACCCTGACGCCATAGAGCTGCGGGCGCGTGAGGCGGGCCATACGATCCTGTCGGGCTCTGCCGACAAGCCACATGGGCTGCGCGAAACCCATATTATCGGCCCGGACGGCTATATTTTTGTGCCTTCCAAGGCAATTTGAGCATCTTGCGCTCTTTGCAAAGACAATATTAACCATCTTCGCGTGCAACTGAACGTAACGTTGCCACGTTCGTGTGGTTCAAGCGGTTGCGACGGGACATGGCCGGCCCTGCGGAGAGATTTATGACGACGATTTCGACCAGTTCTCATTCGCTGATGAAGCGAAGCGCGATGTTTGCGCTTGTTGCGCTTGCCGCAGCAGGCTGTCAGTCGTCACGGTTCGATTCCGTCAACACGCGGCCCGAGCCGCTGACGCCCGCACCGTCCGGCCAGGTGACGTCCGGCCAGCTGCCGCCGCCCATTGCATCGGGCCCAACCGATCCATCGGCTTTTCCGCCAGCGCCTGGCCAGGCGCCGGGCACGGATGTCGCCGCCGTGACGCCTCCGCCAGGAACGCAGACCCCGGTTACGCCGCCAGCCAACGCTGCCCCGGTCACCAAGGAGGCCATGGTCGGCGCGTGGAAGGTTAATACGGCTGGTTCCGGCTGTCAGATGATGCTGTCGCTCACCAAGCAGAGCTCGGATTTCCGCGCCGCCTCGCTGCGCTGCCCGGGCGACGCCGCGAATGTGCGCGCCTGGAACGTTGCCGGCAGCCAGGTCGTGCTGAAGGACAATACGGGCAACACGGTTGCCCGGCTCTACGCATCAGGCGCACAGCGTTATGATGGCCAGACGACCGGCGGCCAGACGATCTCGTTCAGCCGCTAGAGTTCACCCCCAATGCCGCATGCCGGCCTCAAGGCGCATGGCAGCGTCACTGATGAATATCTGCACCTCGTCGAACGCGGCGAGGTAACGCGCGATCCTCGCCAGGAAGAGGTCGCGCACCGGTTTGACCGGTTGGTCAGTGATCTCGCCACATCAGGCGTCGCTACCAAGACCAATGTGATCGGCTGGATGTTTGCGCGGCGCAAAGCTCCTGAGCCGGTACGCGGGCTCTACGTTCATGGTGGCGTTGGCCGCGGCAAGACCATGCTGATGGACATGTTTTTCCGTGTCGTGCCGTTGCGCAAGAAGCGCCGCGCCCATTTCAATGAATTCATGACCGATGTGCATGACCGCATCGCAGCTCACCGGCGCGCGGTCAAAGAGGGTAAGGCCAAGGGCGACGATCCGATACCGCCGGTGGCTGCCTCGATCGCCGCAGAATCGCGGCTGCTGTGTTTTGATGAATTCACGGTCACCGACATTGCCGATGCGATGATTCTGGCGCGCCTTTTTACGGCCCTGTTCGCCGAGGGCGTCGTTTTGGTCGCAACCTCCAACGTCGCGCCATCCAATCTCTACAAGGACGGACTGAACCGGGCGCTGTTCCTGCCGTTTCTCGATGTGTTGCAAAAACATGTCGAGATCGTCACGCTGGACACTGATACCGACTACCGCATGCTCAAGCTGAATGCGCTGCCGGTCTATCTGGTACCGCTCGGACCAGAGACTGACCGGAGCATGGACGAGGCCTGGGCGGCGATCTGCGACGGGCGCGACGCGGAAGCTCTGGACATCGAGCTGATGGGCCGCACCCTGCATGTGCCAGCGGCCTGCGGCGACGCAGCGCGCTTCACCTTTGCCGATCTATGTGACGCGCCACTCGGCGCGCGTGACTATCTCGCCCTGACCGACCGGTTCGACACATTTGTTATCGACCATGTGCCGGTGATGGACCAGACAAGGCGCAATCCGGCCAAGCGTTTCATCCTGCTGATCGATACGCTCTACGACCGCCGCAAGCGCGTCATCCTCAGCGCCGAGGCTCTGCCTGACGATCTGTATCAGGGCCGCGAAGGCGTCACGGAGGCGTTCGAATTCATCCGCACCGCCTCGCGGCTGGTGGAGATGCAGTCAAAGGACTGGGCCGAGGCTGTGGCCTCCAAGAACTCATAGAACCGGGCCGACAATCGCAAAGATGTTGAGCCAGATGCGCCGGGTCAGCGGCCAGGCGCGAACGGTTGCTGGGTCGACTGGTGTTGACGACGCCAAATATTGCATCTGCCGCGCCCGCACGGCTTCGGTCAACGTCTGGTCACGCAGCAATATGTCGTTCTCGAAATTCAGGTCGAATGAGCGGATGTCGAGATTGGACGAGCCCATGAAGGTCAGCTCGCCGTCGATGGTCAGGGTCTTGGAGTGCAGCAGTCCGCCATTGAACTCGACGATCTTCACGCCGGCGTCGATGAGCGAGGGATAATACGACCGGCTGGCGCGGGCCACAAAACCGGAATCGTTGCGCGCCGGCACAATCAACGTCACTTTAACGCCGGAGCGCGCCGCGCCGATGATCGCCTGGCTGACAATTTCGCCGGCCACAAAATACGGCGTCGAGATTACCAGTTCGCGCCGTGCGTCAAAAATCAGCCGCGCAAACAGTTGCGAAGTCACGTCGCGGCTGGTCGCCGGACCGGTGCCCACAACCTGCGCATCGAAGCCGCCTGATACAGGCGCTGCCGGACCAGCGATATCGCCAAGGTCAGCCTCGTCCACAGTCATCCAGTCCTGCAGGAACAGCAATTGCATCTGCCGCGCCACGGGGCCTTCAAACCGCACCATGATATCGATCCAGGGCGCAAATTTCGGCTTCACCCGAAATTCCGGATCAGCGCAATTCTGACTGCCGCAATGGCAAATAGTCCCGTCAATCAGGCTGATCTTGCGGTGGTTGCGCAGGTCGACGCGGCGCGTCAGCATGGTGCGGAACGGGTTGCCAAGCGGCAGCGCCACCGCGGTCTCGACGCCTGCTTTGGCGAGACTTGCCCAGGTCTCGGTCTTGAGCATCGCGTGCGAACCGATGGCGTCGACCATGGCTCGGCACTTGACGCCACGCGCCACGGCGCGCTTCAGCGCATCGGCCACAGCCCGGCCGGTGTTGTCGTCCAGCCAGATGTAATAAAGCACGTCGACACTGACCTTGGCAGCGTCGATGTCTTCAATCAGCCGCGCGCGTGCGCCGGCTGGACTGTCCAGCAGCTCGCCCTGGTTGCCCTCAGTCACGCCAAAGCCGTTGATCGTTGACGCATAGGCGCTGGCGCTGCCCCAGCGTTCAATGTCGGCGGGTGCGCCACTGGCCGCCACCAGATCGCGCGTCGCTGATTTTGACTTTTTCAGCATACCAGCGGCTGTGCCGCCAAAATGCACCTCGCCGACGAGCAGATAGATCAGCGCCCCGCCATAGGGGATCAGCAGCAGGATCAGGATCCACACCACCCGCGTTGACGGGTTGAGCTGTGGCCGCGCCAGCACCCGCAGGCCAAACAACAGCGTCAGGGCAAAATGCAAGATGGTCATGGATGTCGTCATCGTTATGCCCTTGTCAGCTCCGGCTATATGACAGCGCGGCCAAACCGAAGACAACCGGGTTGCGCCAATCGAGAGAAACTGTTGCCGATATGAGCCCCGAAATCTCCGGGACGATTTACCTTACGTTAAATCTTGACTCATCGAGTCATGAAATGTAGCTGGTCGACACATGGGGGGCGCGGTTGCGCCCGAAGCATCGTGAGGGGCCATGCGTCGTTATCTTCTGGCAATCATTTCAACATCCTCGCTGGCCGGCGCTGCATTTGCGCAGGAACCGGCGGCAAATAGTGGCGCTGCGGCCGACAAACTTGATCGTATTGTGGTCACAGGCAGAGACGAGCGCTCCATCTCCAGCGTGGCGCAGTCGGTGCAGGTCGTGGAGCGGGAACAGATCGAAGAGGCTGCGCGCGACAATGTCGATGCCGCCACCCTTGTGGCCCGGATTGTTCCCGGATACGCGCCGAGGAACCAGACGATCTCTGGCGCTTCGGAATCGTTTCGCGGGCGCAGCGTGCTGATCATGGTCGACGGCGTACCGCGCAACACGCCGCTGCGCGACGTGTCCAGAATTCTGTCGATGATCGACCTGAACACGGTGGAGCGTATTGAAGTGGTCAATGGTGCATCCAGCCTGTACGGCGCTGGCGCAACCGGCGGCACCATTAACTTCATCACCAAGAGGGGTGAAACTGACAAGCCGAGGATCACGGTCCGGACCGGCGTTGAAGCCTATACCGCCGATGTCGGCAGATCGGCTGCGCCCAACGCAAGCGTGGCCGTCGAGGGCAAGAACGGCAATTTCGACTATTTCTTCTCGGCGTCGGGCGATCTGACACGGCGAACCTATGATGGCCGCGGCAATGAAATGGCTTCCGATGCAATGCTCGGCCAGGGCGGCGGTGACCGCACCGGATCCGGCAATTTCTTCGGCGTTGTTGGTTACGAGGTCGATTCGCGGCGGTTTGAGGCCAGCGCTGACTGGACCTATGCAAACCAGCGGCCCGACTGGTTCACCGACTACACAACCGACCCGGTCTCACCGGATCCGGGCGACCCCTACGTTGGCAGGTCACTGGAGGAAGATTCGAAATATCTGACCGCCAAATACACCGACAGCGCCTTTGCGCTCGGCGATCTGGAGGTCAAGACGTTCTACAACGACATCTACAAGCGCTCTCCCTTTACCAAGTTCTCCGCCGTCAACAGCCAGGTCTATCTTCCGTTCAATCCGACCAGGCCGATCCTGTTGCCGGGGACGATTGATCCAACCGCCAGCTTCAACCAGACAGCGCTTTCGTCGCAGCGTGCAGGGCTCAACCTCACTGTCAACACGCCAATGGATTTCCTGACTGAAGGCAGCACGCTGACCTGGGGCTCCGACTATGTTTTCGATTCAACCAAGCAGCAACTGACCAACGGGTGGGACGCAATCGCCCCGACCTCGCAGCATTCGTTCGCCGTGTTTGCGCAGGCAGAAATTCCGGTTACCGACAGATTCCGGCTCAGCGGCGGTGCGCGGTTCGACCAGTTCTTCCTCGATGTCGACGACTTTACCCGCCCGGCTGCTGCGGTTCTGTTCGGCCGCAATATTGTCGGTCTGCCGGCAATCAGCGTCACGGGCGGACAGTTCGACTACAATGCGCTCAGCTTCAATGCGGGCGCCGTGTTCGACCTGACCGACCGGATGCAACTGTTCGGCAATTTTTCGCAAGGCTATAGTCTGACCGATATTGGCGGCTTCACCCGCCGGGCGGGTCTCAATTCCAATGGCGAGATCTGCGATGCCTATGGCAGGTCTGTTGCGGCCCTCGGCCTGCCCTGCACCAACATTGCAGACTATGCCATCAGCTATGCCGACATCGCTCCGGAACCTCAGCTGGTCAACACCTATGAGACCGGCTTGCGCGGCGACTGGGGTTTGTATCGTGGTGGCGTCAGCGCCTATGTTTCGACTTCCGATAATGGCGTCGCCTACGATGTCACCGCCAATCGTGTCTCCCAGCAAAAAGAGCTGATCTGGGGCGTCGAGGCCAATGCAGAAGCCGATCTGGGCAACAGGTTCACGCTCGGCGCTACCCTTGGATATGTTGAAGGCAAGTATGACGCCGATGGCGACGGGACAATTGGTGCAAACGAATATCTGCCCAACAACCGTATCCCGTCTACCTATAAGGGCCTGGCCTATCTGGTGACGCGTTTCGAAAACCAGCTGACCTTGCGCACCGAGCTTGAATGGTTCTCGGGCCGCGACCGGATCGCCACCCAAAAGCTGGACGGTGCAGCGCTTTTCAATGTTGGCGTGTCCAAGATGTTCGAGAATGAAAGCGTCCTGAGCTTTGCCGTGCGCAACGTCTTCGACACGGACTATCTCAATCCATCGGCATCGGCGACGCGAGGCGCAAATGTGCCCGGACTGGGACGAACCGTGGCGCTGTCTTATCAGGTCACGTTCTGAACCGCCGCGGCGAAGGGAGCCGATCGATGGCTGTTTCGCTGCGCAGAGAAGGCGCGCGGCTTTCGCTTGTCGGTGAAAGCCCGCCGCTTCCGGGCGACGGAGATGACTATATCAATGCGCTTGGCATAATTTCAGCACAGCAGGAGCCTTTCCTGCTGCTGGTGGATATCGGCATTGCGATTGACCTGACGTCCGGGCAGCGCAAGGCGCAGAATCTCTGGTACAAGGCGTCGCGTCCGCTTATCGAGGCCCAATGCAGGGCAATGGCGATGGTTCGCCCGTCAGCCAGCGGCGAGATGCAGCGCGTCTGGCAATCGCTGTTTGCGTTTCCCGTTTACGTCACCGCGTCGCGCAGCGAGGCGGATGCATTCCTTGCAAGGCATTCAATCGAAAGCCGGGTGGATGGAACGGCGCGCTGAAACTCCGATTCCGGTCCGCGCCGGCCGCTACCGGCTCTTTGGCATACTCGCCTGTCTCTATATGGCGCAGGCCATTCCAAGCTATCTGTTTGCTGCCGCCATCCCGCCGATCCTGCGCGAGCAAGGCGTGTCGCGCAGCGCTATCGGCATGTTGTCGCTGATCTTGCTGCCGCTGGTTCTGAAATTTCTCTGGGCGCCGTATGTCGACCGGTTACGTCCTGTTGCACGCGCCCATCGGGCCAGCTGGATCTTCATCACCCAGCTGGGCGTCATCGGCTGCATCTGCGCCATGATGTGGATCAAGCCGACAGATGTCGCCGGCATTCTGGTGATCGGTCTTGCAGCCAGTGTGCTGATCTCGACGCAGGACATCGCGACAGACGGCTACGCTGTCAAACAACTTGCGCCAGCTGACAGGCCAACCGGCAACGCGATCCAGGGTGGGTCGGTCGCGCTTGGCGTTGTTATTGGCGGTACGCTCGGACTGATCGTCTATGAAAGCTATGGCTGGGACTCCATGTTGACGATGGTCGCGCTTGTGTCGGTCGTGCCGTTGCTGGCGACGCTGGCGATGCGCGAAAGCAGCGTCAGTCCAGGAGGCGAATTGCCGTCACCGCGCCCTTCGATCATGAATTTTCTGCGCCGGCCGGAGGCGCGCCAGATTCTCTGGATTGCGCTGATCTACAGGGCCAGCGAAGGGCTGGTGAAAGCCATGGAAGGCCCGTATCTGGTTGACGCCGGTGTGCCGCTTGACGTCATCGGCTATCTGTCGGGAGCCGGGGCTGTAACAGTTGGACTTGGTGGGTCAGCTCTTGCAGCATGGCTGCTCAACAAGCGTGGTGCGGCGTCGGTTCTGGGTCTGCTCGGCGCTTTGCGCACCATTTGCTTCGTGGTCTTTGCGATGCATGCGCTTGGCGTGGTCAGTGGCTCCTGGCCGATTTTCGGTGCGTCGTTCTTTCAGACTTTCATCCGCTATATGGAGCTTGTCGCGCTGTATTCGCTGTTCATGTCGGTTAGTTCTTCGGATCAGCCTGGCACCGACTTCACCATCCTGTCGTGCGCGCAACTTATCGTCTACATGGCCGGTTCCATGCTGGCCGGACGTCTGGCGGACATGATGGGTTACGGAGCGCTGTTCACTCTTGCTGCCGCCCTTTCTGGGGTGGCTGTTGTTGCTACATACAAGATGCTGATTGCGCGCGCCCATGCGGCGGCAACGGCTGCGAACGCATAGGCAAGTCATAAAGGCGACCCGAAATATTGACGTTTACGTAAGTCAAAACAAAACTAAACGATTGAAAGTGTTAGGTCCGAAAGAATCAGTTGAATTTTTCTGAGCATCGGCCTAGTTAGCGCGCGTCTTCGCCCCATATCGCGGGGGAAGGGGTTGGCTTTGTTACATCGCCATCTGGGGGCGTGCCAGGGCCGTTTGAATCAACCATCCAGGCCGGCGCCTGATCCGGCCTCGCGTAAGGACGTTTCCTATGGCTCGCAACAAAATCGCGCTGATCGGCTCGGGCATGATCGGTGGCACCCTCGCTCACCTGATCGGCCTGAAAGAACTCGGCGACGTCGTCATGTTCGACATTGCCGAAGGCACGCCGCAGGGCAAGAGCCTCGATATCGCCCAGTCAGCGCCGGTCGAGGGGTTTGACGCGAACTATCTCGGCGCCAACGACTATTCGGCCATCAAGGGCGCGGATGTCTGCATCGTCACCGCCGGCGTGCCGCGCAAGCCTGGCATGAGCCGTGATGATCTGATCGGCATCAACCTCAAGGTGATGGAGCAGGTGGGCGCCGGCATCAAGAAATACGCCCCCAAGGCCTTCGTCATCTGCATCACCAACCCGCTCGACGCGATGGTCTGGGCGCTGCAGAAGTTTTCCGGCCTGCCCAAGAGCCACGTCGTCGGCATGGCCGGCGTTCTGGACTCGGCCCGCTTCCGCCATTTCCTCGCTGACGAGTTCAAGGTTTCGGTGCAGGACGTTTCGGCGATGACGCTGGGCGGCCACGGCGACGACATGGTGCCGATGATCCGCTACTCGACGGTTGGCGGCATTCCGCTGCCCGACCTCGTCAAAATGGGCTGGACCAGCCAGGAAAAGCTTGACGCCATCGTTGAGCGCACCCGCAAGGGCGGCGGCGAGATCGTCGGCCTGCTCAAGACCGGCTCCGCCTTCTATGCGCCTGCAGCTTCGGCAGTCGCGATGGCTGAAAGCTATCTGAAGGACAAGCGCCGCGTGCTGCCATGCGCCGCCCACCTGTCGGGCCAGTATGGCGTCAAGGACATGTATGTCGGGGTGCCGGTGGTGATTGGCGGCAACGGCGTCGAGCGCATCATCGAACTGTCGTTCAACAAGGCGGAACAGAAGATGTTCGACAAGTCGGTCGACGCGGTTCGCGTTCTGTGCGAAGCCTGCGTCAAGATCTCGCCGAACCTGGTCTGATACGCCGGAGCCGGCGCAGCCGGGACGCCAGCATGGTGATGATCCTGAAGCCTTATGGCCTGGCTTATTTCCCGATCCCCAAAGTGGCCAACACTTCGGTGAAGGCCGCTATTCGGGAGATCGTGCCAGAGTCAGACATCATCGACACCGGCAACAAGCGCATGTCGCCAAAGCTGCGCGCCATGACGGAGGGGCTCCACCGCATCGCGGTGGTGCGCGAGCCGGTGGAGCGCGGTCTGTCGGGATGGGCCAATCGCGTCATTCATGAGCGCGACGTTGATCGTTCCGCGCTCAGCAAGGCGGCTCTCAAGCCGTTTGGCCTCGGGCCGTTTCCCGACGCCGATACGTTCTTTCTCAATCTCGGGACCTATATGGCCGTCAATGACCGCGTGCGCCGGCACCTGCTGCCGCAGGCGGCCTATCTCGGCGACGACCTGTCCTTCTTTCACGACGTCTACCGGATCGACGAACTGGATCGTCTGGCCGCCGACCTCTCGGCGCGGCTTGGCAAGCCGGTTACATTCGGCCGTCACCAGACCGGCGGGCCGAAGGTCAGGTTCTCTGACCTGTCGCCAGCGGCAGCCGAAAAACTGAACCAGCATTTTGAGGCCGACTACCGGCTTCTTGCCCGCTACTATTCACCCAAACCCGTTTCCCCCAAACCGCTCCCTGGGGACCCTCAACGCCCTGCGGCGTAGCCGGAAAGGACCTGACCCGATGAACATCCACGAATACCAGGCCAAGCAGTTGCTCAAGAGCTTTGGCGCGCCCGTCGCCGATGGTGTCGCCATCCTGAAGGCCGACGAGGCGCAGAACGCGGCGCGCTCGCTGCCGGGTCCGCTCTACGTTGTGAAGAGCCAGATCCATGCGGGCGGCCGCGGCAAGGGCAAGTTCAAGGAACTCGCCGCTGACGCCAAGGGTGGCGTGCGGCTGGCCAAGTCGATCGATGAGGTCGTGCACAACGTCAAGGAGATGCTCGGCAACACGCTGGTCACCAAGCAGACCGGTCCGGCCGGCAAGCAGGTCAATCGCCTCTACATCGAAGACGGCGCGGACATTGACCGCGAGCTCTATCTGTCGCTGCTGGTCGACCGTTCGGTCGGCCGCGTTGCCTTTGTCGTCTCGACCGAAGGCGGCATGGACATTGAAGCCGTCGCCCATGACACGCCGGAAAAGATCGTCACGCTGGCGATCGACCCGGACAAGGGCGTCACTGCCGCTGACGTGAAGCAGATCAACGCCGCCTACGGCCTGTCGGGCGATGCGGCCAAGGACGGCGAGAAGCTGTTCCCGATCCTCTACAAGGCCTTTGTCGAGAAGGACATGAGCCTGCTCGAGGTCAACCCGCTGATCGTGATGAAGAATGGCCGCCTGCGCGTGCTCGACGCAAAGGTGTCGTTCGACAACAACGCGCTGTTCCGCCACCCCGACCTGATGGAACTGCGCGACACGACCGAGGAAGACGAGAAGGAAATCCAGGCGTCGAAATATGACCTCGCCTATGTGGCGCTCGACGGCAATATCGGCTGCATGGTCAATGGCGCGGGTCTCGCCATGGCGACGATGGACATCATCAAGCTTTACGGCGCCGAGCCGGCAAACTTCCTTGACGTTGGCGGCGGCGCTTCGAAGGAGAAGGTCACGGCGGCGTTCAAGATCATCACCGCTGATCCGGCTGTGAAGGGCATTCTGGTCAACATCTTTGGCGGCATCATGAAGTGCGACATCATCGCTGAAGGCGTGGTCGCAGCGGTCAAGGAAGTTGGCCTCAAGGTCCCGCTGGTCGTGCGTCTGGAAGGCACCAATGCCGAACTCGGCAAGAAGATCATCCGCGAAAGCGGTCTCAACGTGCAGCCCGCCGACGACCTCGACGACGCCGCCAAGAAGATCGTCAAGGCGGTGCAGGGGTAAGAGGCCAAGCCGTGAAGCTGACCAAGGCGATGAAGGAAGCTGCTAGGCGCCACGGTGTGAGGACTGGAACGTCGCACGGCTTTGAGCACATCTACCAAGTTCAGCCACTAATTGTTGAAGTTGGACCCTATGCGGGGAGAGTCTGTGAGAATGACGACGACGATTTTCTAGACCCAGATGATCCCAGATTTGCTGATTTAGTGTTGGAATACGAGATTAGTAAAGCTTTGAGGTACGGAGTAGATGAAGATGGTGTCGAATACTTCGGTATACCTTGCCAGTATGTATACTTTGGAAGCGCGTTCCCAACAATCACATTGAAATCCGGCGGAGCATTAATCCCGAATTATGCGCTTCGACCAGCAAATACCAACGATTTTGTGCAGCGAATGTCTGAAATTCATCAAGAAATATTTGCAAATGTTGGCGCAAATCTCACGGAAAGCGAACTCGAGTGGGAAGAGGCATTCCTTCTTTCGAATGAACAGAACTTTATTCTCGGCGAACTTTGGGCAGGTGAAGTGAAATTGAGAGCAAACAGCGGCGAAGCCAAAAATGTCTTCTTGTGCCATGCGAGCCCTGACAAGCCATTTGTCCGTCGGGTTGCAGCAGACTTGAAGAAAGCTGGGCATCGAGTTTGGCTCGACGAATTTGAGATCAAAGCGGGTGAATCGATTGTGGAAAAGATATCGCTCGGCACTGCTCGAGCAGATGCATTGATTCTCTTTGTCTCTGCCAATTCAAACCAATCAGATTGGGTCCGGCGTGAATGGCAATCGGTAATGAGCCGAATGCTTTCAAAAGAGCAGGTCAGGATCATCCCCGCGCGCATCGAGGACTGCAAACTGCCACCGATCATGTCGGACATTAAGTATGCCGACTTCGTTGAAAGTTACGTCAACGGTTTAGACGAAATTCGCGCGTCGCTGGAGGTGTGAGGAAATGATGAGGTGCTCAATGTCGTTGAAAAATTACACATAATCACACATATTGTTCCTGTGTGATTATGTGGAGGCAAGGATGAAGAACATCACTCTGGCCATTGACGAGACCCTTCTGGAGCGTGCGCGCGGCCTGGCCGAGCGCCGCAAGACGACGCTTAACGCCATGGTGCGTTCGCTGCTCGAGCATGAGGTCGAGCAGGAGGACCGCATTGCTTGGGCCAAGGCCGGCATGAAGCAGCTGATCGAAGAGGCCAAAGCCGCAAAGGGCGATGGCGCCGCCGAACCCTATGTGTGGAACAGGATGGATGCCTATGAAGAGCGAGAAAATCGAATTCTTTCTCGACTCGAACGTCCTGATCTACGCGGCTTCAACGAGGACGAAACGTGATCAGCGAAAATCTCCAATCGCGGAACGCATTGTCCTCGGTTCATTGTTCGGAATTTCCGGGCAGGTCATGGCCGAATTCGCTTCGGTCAGCCGTCGAAAAGGGTTGCTCTCCGATGCTGCGCTCGACCGATGGCTCATCTTTCTGGGGACCTGCCCGCTCGTATCAGTCGACGAAGCCTATGTCCGGGCAGGTCTCGACGTCGCCCGCCGCTACCAGATCAATTACTACGACGCCGCACTTCTCGCGGCTGCCGAGCGTCTCGGCGCACCGGTCTTCTATACGGAAGACCTCAACCACAACCAGGTCTATGGCTCGGTCCGAGCCATCAATCCATTTCTCTGAGCGTTAGGAGCCGGGCTGCATGTCCATTCTCATCGACAAGAACACCAAAGTCATCGTGCAGGGCCTGACCGGCAAGACCGGCACGTTCCACACCGAGCAGGCGCTGGCCTATCACGGCACCCAGATGGTCGCCGGCATCAACCCGAAGAAGGGTGGCGAGATGTGGGAAGGATCGAAGGGCGAAAAGCTGCCGATCTACGCCACGGTCGGCGAAGCCAAGCAGGCGACCGGCGCCAACGCCTCGGTCGTCTACGTGCCGCCGGCAGGCGCGGGCGCAGCCATCATCGAAGCGATCGAAGCCGAGATCCCGCTGATCGTCTGCATCACCGAAGGCATCCCGGTCATGGACATGGTCAAGGTCAAGGCGGTGCTCGACCGGTCGAAGTCGCGCCTTGTCGGGCCAAACTGCCCGGGCATCGTTACGCCGGACCAGTGCAAGATCGGCATCATGCCGGCCAACATCTTCAAGAAGGGGTCGGTCGGCGTTGTCTCGCGCTCCGGCACGCTTACATATGAAGCGGTGTTCCAGACCACCAATGAAGGTCTTGGCCAGTCCACCGCCGTCGGCATCGGCGGCGATCCGGTCAAGGGCACAGAGTTCATCGACATGCTCGAAATGTTCCTCGCCGACGACGAAACCAAATCGATCATCATGATCGGCGAAATCGGCGGTTCGGCTGAAGAAGAAGCCGCACAGTTCCTGCGCGACGAGGCCAAGCGTGGCCGCAAGAAGCCGATGGCCGGTTTCATCGCAGGCCGCACAGCACCTCCCGGCCGCACCATGGGTCATGCGGGCGCTGTCATCTCGGGCGGCAAGGGCGGCGCGGAAGACAAGATTGCAGCGATGGAAGCAGCGGGCATCCGCGTTTCGCCGTCGCCGGCGCGTCTTGGCAAAACGCTGGTCGAGGCGATCAAGGGATGAGTTTTCTGCGTAAGCTTTTCGGTCAGACGTCCGGGCAGACCGAGCCCGGGCGCACGGCTGATGCTGCGCAGAATGAACCTGTAGCCGGGCTGCCGGAGGAGGACCAGATCATCCTCTGCATTCCCGGTCCCTGGCCTGATCGCAGCGCTCTGATAAGAGCTCTGCTGACGGCAGACGAGGACGATCCTGACTACATGCCGGGCGGCATGATCCTGCTCGACCGCGTCAACGGCATCGGTTTCGGTTTCGATTTTCAGGAACAAGATGACGACATGGCGCGGGCATTCGCGTCAGCTGCCCGGTCCAACATGCGCCCCGACGAGCTCGACGCGTTTGTCACCAGGATCGCTACGCATCGCAGCGTCTGCTACCTGTCGACCATCGAGGAACCGCAATCACGGGAGACGGCGCTCGCCATCGCCCGCGCAGCCGCGCATTTGGTCAAGGCCGGCGGTTTCGGCGTCAAGGTCGAGACGACCGGGCACGCCTTCGCAGGCGAGCAATGGAAGACCGGCGGCGATCAGGTCGACCTTCACCGCCTGTTCGTGCTCGACGTGCTTGCCGACGGAGACGCAACCTATTCCTGCGGTATGCGCAATCTCGGCCTGCCGGATGCCATCGTGTCCGGCGAAGAGTTCCAGCCGGCGGTGCATCTGCTGCGCGAGTTCAACCGCTACCAGGTGTTTGAAGATCCGGAATTGCTGGACGGCCAGACGTTCAGCCTCGATGCTGACGCGCCGCGTTTCCGGCTCAGTCTTGAAGACGTTCAACCCTACGGGGACGTCGCAACTTACGTGAACCCGTTCGGCATGTGGCGCTTGAGCCGCGTGACGCAACAATAGAGTTTTTGAAGGAGACGGGGCAGGCGCTCCGGCATCGAAGATGGCACGCAACGACCAGGCCAACGATACGTTCGAACTCACCTCGTTCCTCTATGGCGGCAATGCCGACTATATCGAGCAGATCTATGCCGACTGGCAGAAGGATCCGAACTCGGTCAACGAGGAATGGCGCGACTTTTTCGCCGGGCTGAAGGATAACGCCGGCGACGTCGCCAAGAATGCTGCCGGTGCTTCCTGGCAGTCCAAGAACTGGCCGCAGCAGGCCAATGGCGAACTGGTCTCGGCGCTTGACGGCAATTGGGGCCAGGTCGAGAAAGTCATCGACAAGAAGCTGAAGGACAAGGCCGCCGCTGCTGGCCAGCCTGTGTCCGGCGAGGCGATTGAACGCGCCGCGCGCGATTCTGTGCGGGCCATCATGATGATCCGCGCCTACCGCATGCGCGGCCATCTGCACGCCAATCTGGATCCGCTCGGCATCGCCTCCAAGCTGGAAGACTACAACGAGCTGTCGGCTGAAAATTACGGGTTTACCGAAGCTGATCTCGACCGGCCGATCTTTATCGACAAGGTGCTGGGTCTCGGCGACTACGCCACCGTGCGCGAGATGCTCGACATCCTCAAGCGCACCTATTGCTCGACGCTCGGCGTGGAGTTCATGCATATCTCGGACCCGGCGGAAAAGTCCTGGATACAGGAGCGTATCGAGGGTCCCGACAAGGCGATCGAATTTACGCCCAACGGCAAGAAGGCGATCCTGCAGAAGCTGATCGAGGCCGAAGGGTTCGAGCAGTTCATCGATGTGAAATACAAGGGCACCAAACGGTTCGGCCTTGATGGTGGCGAGTCGCTGATTCCCGCACTGGAGCAGATCATCAAGCGCGGCGGCGCGCTCGGCCTGAAGGAAGTTGTGCTCGGCATGGCTCACCGCGGCCGCCTCAACGTGCTGACCAATGTGATGATGAAGCCCCATCGCGCCGTATTCCATGAATTCAAGGGTGGCTCCTACGCGCCCGACGACGTCGAAGGTTCGGGCGACGTCAAGTATCACCTTGGCGCGTCGTCAGACCGCGAGTTCGACTCCAACAAGGTTCACCTGTCGCTGACCGCCAATCCGTCACACCTCGAGATCGTCGACCCGGTCGTCATGGGAAAGGCGCGCGCCAAGCAAGACCAGCTGTTTGGCCGCACGCGTGAGGAAATGGTGCCGCAGGAAGAGCGCGCCAAGGTCATGCCGCTGCTGCTGCATGGCGATGCGGCCTTTGCCGGCCAGGGTGTCATCGCCGAAATCCTCGGCCTGTCGGCGCTGCGCGGCCACCGCGTTGGCGGCACCGTGCATTTCATCATCAACAACCAGATCGGCTTCACCACCAATCCGCGGTTCTCGCGCTCGTCGCCTTATCCGTCGGACGTGGCGAAGATGATTGAAGCGCCGATCTTCCACGTCAATGGCGACGACCCCGAAGCGGTGGTCTACGCTGCCAAGGTCGCCACCGAATTCCGGATGAAGTTCCACAAGCCGGTGGTCGTCGACATGTTCTGCTACCGCCGCTTCGGCCATAATGAAGGCGACGAGCCGGCCTTCACCCAGCCGATGATGTACAAGAACATCCGGGGGCGCGAGACGACGTTGCAGCTCTATTCGAAGAAGCTGGTCGGCGAAGGCGTCGTCAGCCAGGAAGAGGTCGACAAGATGCGGGCCGACTGGCGCGCGCATCTCGAAAACGAATACGAGGTCGGCCAGGCCTACAAGCCCAACAAGGCAGACTGGCTGGATGGCGCTTGGTCGGGCCTGCGTACCGCCGACAGCCAGGACGAAATGCGCCGCGGCAAGACGGCGGCGCCTGTCAAGACGCTCAAGGAAATTGGCAAGAAGCTGACCGAGGTGCCGAAAGACTTTGAGGTCCACAAGACTATCGGCCGCTTCCTCGACACGCGCCGCAAGATGATCGACACCGGCGAAGGCATCGACTGGGCCACCGCCGAGGCTTTGGCCTTCGGCGCCATTCTGATGGACGGCAATCCGATCCGCCTGTCGGGTCAGGATTCCGAGCGCGGCACCTTCTCGCAGCGCCATTCGGTGCTCTACGACCAGAAGGACGAAGCCCGCTACATCCCCCTGAACAATCTCGGGCCGCAGCAGGCAAACTATGAGGTCATCAATTCGATGCTCTCCGAAGAAGCCGTGCTTGGCTTCGAATATGGCTTCTCGCTGGCAGAGCCCAAGGCGCTGACCATGTGGGAAGCGCAGTTCGGCGACTTTGCCAACGGCGCGCAGGTGGTGTTTGACCAGTTCATCTCGTCTGGCGAGCGCAAATGGCTCAGAATGTCCGGTCTCGTCTGCCTGCTGCCGCATGGCTATGAGGGCCAGGGGCCGGAACATTCCTCGGCGCGTCTTGAACGTTTCCTGCAGCTCTGCGCCGAAGACAATATGCAGGTGGCGAATGTCACGACGCCGTCGAATTATTACCATATCCTGCGCCGGCAGCTGAAGCGCGACTTCCGCAAGCCGCTGATCCTGATGACGCCGAAGTCGCTGTTGCGCCACAAGCGCGCCGTGTCGACGCTGGCGGAAATGTCCGGGGAAAGCGCCTTCCACCGGCTGCTGTGGGACGACGCCCAGTCGGGCGGCGCCGACAGCGATCTGGTGCGGCTGGTGAAGGACTCGAAAATCCGCCGTGTCGTTCTGTGCTCGGGCAAAGTCTATTACGACCTGCTGGAAGAGCGGCAGAAGCGCGGCGTCAACGACGTTTACCTGCTGCGCCTTGAACAGCTCTACCCGTTCCCGGCAAAGGCGCTCATCAACGAGCTGTCGCGCTTCCGCAACGCCGAAATGGTCTGGTGTCAGGAAGAACCCAAGAACATGGGTGCGTGGTCGTTCATCGATCCGTATCTGGAATGGGTGCTGGCGCATATCGACGCCAAGCATCAGCGCGTGCGCTACACCGGCCGCCCGGCCGCCGCATCGCCCGCCACCGGCTTGATGTCAAAGCATCTGGCGCAGCTCGAGGCCTTCCTCGAAGATGCGCTGGGCGGCGGCTGAACCGATTGCTCACTACGACATTTCAACAGACAATATAGAAAAGCTCAGGCAGGACACGAAAATGGCCACTGAAATCCGCGTTCCAACCCTTGGCGAATCCGTCTCCGAGGCAACCGTCGGCAAATGGTTCAAGAAGGTCGGCGACGCCGTCAAGGCGGACGAGCCGCTGGTAGAACTCGAGACCGACAAGGTCACCGTTGAAGTTCCCGCGCCAGCATCCGGCGTGCTGAGCGAGATCGCCGCCAATGAAGGCGATACCGTGGGGCTGGGCGCTCTGCTCGGGTCGCTCGGTGAAGGGTCCGGCAAGGCGGCAGCCGAAGCCCCCAAGAATGAAGCCCCGAAGGCTGAACCTGCTGCCGCAGCGCCTGCTCCGGCAAAACCAGCGGCCGACGCCGCAAAGCCGGCGCCTGCGGCTGCAAAAATCATGGCCGACAACAATGTCTCGGCCGACCAGGTGTCGGGTTCCGGGAAGCGCGGCCAGGTGCTGAAGGGCGACGTGCTTGACGCTATTGCCAAGGGCGCTCCGTCGCAGCCGGCTGAGACGCCGGCCGTTGCGCGTGCGCCGTCGTCAGAAGGCGATGCCGGCCGTGAAGAGCGTGTGAAGATGACACGCCTGCGCCAGACGATTGCGCGCCGTCTGAAGGATGCGCAGAACACCGCCGCCATGCTGACCACGTTCAACGAGGTCGACATGAAGCCGGTGATGGACCTGCGCACCAAATACAAGGACCTGTTCGAGAAGAAGCACGGCGTGAAGCTCGGCTTCATGGGCTTCTTCACCAAGGCTGTCGTGCACGCGCTGGCCGAAATCCCGGCGGTCAATGCCGAGATTGACGGCACCGACATCATTTACAAGAACTTCGCCCATATCGGCGTGGCGGTCGGCACCGACAAGGGCCTCGTCGTGCCGGTGGTACGCGATGCGCACGAAATGTCGATTGCCGAGATCGAAAAGGAAATCGGCCGCCTCGGCGTCGCTGCGCGCGACGGCAAGCTGGCGATGAGCGACATGCAGGGCGGCACCTTCACCATCTCGAACGGCGGCGTCTATGGTTCGCTGATGTCAACGCCGATCCTCAATGCGCCGCAGTCCGGCATTCTGGGCATGCACAAGATCCAGGAGCGCCCTGTTGTCATTGGCGGCCAGATCGTCATCCGCCCGATGATGTATCTGGCGCTGTCCTACGATCACCGTATCGTCGACGGCAAGGAAGCGGTCACCTTCCTCGTCCGGGTCAAGGAAACGCTGGAAGATCCGGAACGTCTGGTTCTCGATCTGTAGGACAATTTTTGCCAGCGTAGGAAGCGCCAGATGAAGCAGAAAGCCGGAACCGTCAGCCTGATCGTTTCGTCCCTGCTCATCGGCGCTCTGCCTGCCCGCGCTGCGGACTGCACGTTTGCAACCGCGATCAACAGCCAGCCCGAGACCAAATTCGAACTGCGGCTCCGGCAGCGCGTATTCTCCTGCCCGACTTTGGCCGGGCGTTGCGCTACTCCAGCCTGATGTTCGAATCTCCGCCCTGGCATGTCTTTGAGTTCAGCCGCTGCGGCGACAATAACGACGCATCGCCAGACTGACATCCCACGATCCTGACCGCTCATTCGGTCTTGCCCGGCGCATTTTCCTTTGCGACAAGTTTTCTCAGCTTTTTCAATCACCCTGAGGAATGCGCCCATGGAATCTGCATTGTCGACCGAGTTGTTCATCTTCGGTCTGTCCGTCGTGCTTCTGCTGGTCCACATCGTGTGGCAGTCCAGCTCGGCGACCGCAGACACCAGCATGGGCTACAATTTGAGCGCCCGCGACGTGGAAAAGCCCGTGTCGGTTGTTTCCAGCAGGCTGTCGCGCGCCCTGCGAAATTTCCTTGAAACTTACGCTGCTTTTGTCGGGCTGGCGCTGGCGCTGCACGTCACCGGCAAGACCGGCGGTATCGGCGAAATCGGTGCATGGGTCTGGCTGGTCAGCCGTATCATCTATCTGCCGCTTTTTGCCTTTGGCGTCTTTCGATGGCGCAGTCTTGTGTGGATCGTCTCTGTCGTCGGCCTTGTGCTGATGCTTGTGCGGCTGATGTTCTGACCGGCATGTTTCGGTTTCACTTCTGCCCGGCCGTCACAATTATTGCGGCAATGCTCCTGCTGCCGGATGCCGCACACGCGGCATGCCCGCAGGAATTGTCGGTCTATGCCGAAAAGGAAGCGGACGCGGGAATCGATTTCACACCAGCTGGCGGCGACGCCGTGACGACCCATACGTTCAAGATGCATTTTCCGGAAAATTCGATCATTCTGCAGGGCATCGTCATGACGACCGAAGAGGTGACGCGCCCGCACGGCGTTATCATGCACAATTGCCCTAGCGGTGATGTGACGGGCGAAGAGCTTGCCGTGTGCACGATCTGGGAAGGCACGATCTACGCCGTCAGCGACAGTGGAGACGCTGGCCTGCTGCCGGCTGAAGGTCAGCCGTCGGCAAAACATCTGATATTTCCCGACCTCGCGTCCTATATCCGCAATTCCCGCATCTTTGGCGACAATGGTCTGTCCAAATTGCCGGGCGACATCTTTTCCATGTCGGGGTGCCAGGAATGAGTTCAAAACCGCAAAAGAGCGTTCTGGTCACCGGTGGCTCGCGCGGCATTGGCGCGGCTGTCTGCCTGCAGGCGGCAAAGGCCGGTTACCGGGTCGCGGTCAACTACGCCGCCAATGTCGAGGCCGCCGACAAGATCGTCGCGGCCATCCGCAACGACGGCGGCGATGCGCTGGCCATCCGCGGCGATGTCGGGTCGGAACCCGACGTGCTGGCGATGTTCGATCTGATCGACCACCAGTTTGGCCCGCTCGACGCGCTGGTCAACAATGCCGGCGTGGTCGACGCGAAAGCCCGCATCGACGAGATGGAGCTTGCCCGGCTGGAACGCATGTTCCGGGTCAATGTCATCGGGTCGATCCTGTGCGCCCGCGAGGCGGTCCGGCGCATGTCGACCAGACATGGTGGCAAGGGCGGCGCCATCGTCAATGTCTCGTCGGTTGCTGCAGTTCTCGGCAGCGCGGGCGAATATGTCGACTATGCCGCCGCCAAGGGCGCGATCGACACGTTTACCGTTGGGCTGGCCCGCGAAGTTGCCGCCGAGGGCGTCCGTGTCAACGCTGTCCGCCCCGGCATTACCGATACGGAGATCCATGCGTCCGGCGGCCAGCCAGACCGGGCCGAACGGCTTAAGGGATTTGTGCCGATGCAGCGCCCCGGCACGGCGGACGAGATCGCTTCTGCAATTCTTCATTTGCTGTCAGACGCCGCCTCCTATACCACGGGCGCAATCCTCAATGTGACAGGCGGACGCTGATCCGCGCCCTGAGAACAGAAGGCTTATCATGGCTTACGATGTGGTTGTTATCGGTTCCGGCCCCGGCGGATATGTCTGCGCTATCAAGGCGGCCCAGCTCGGCATGAAGGTCGCTGTCGTTGAGAAGCGCGCCACTTTTGGCGGCACTTGCCTCAACATCGGCTGTATTCCTTCAAAGGCTCTGCTGCATGCGTCGGAAATGCTTGCCGAAGCCGAACATGCATTCCCGGCGCTTGGCATCGAGACCGGCAAGCCGAAGATGAACATCAAGAAGATGATGGAGCACAAGGACAAGACGGTTGATGCCAACGTCTCCGGCGTCGCCTTCCTGTTCAAGAAGAACAAGATCGATACGTTCCGCGGCGTTGGCCGGGTGATGGATACGGGTCTGGTGGCCGTTACCGGCGAAGACGGCAAGATTGAAGAGGTTCAGACCAAGAACATCGTAATCGCTACCGGGTCGGACGTCGCAGGCATTCCCGGCGTCGAGGTCGATATTGACGAGAAGGTGATTGTTTCGTCGACGGGTGCTCTGTCGCTGGAAAAGGTTCCCGGTCATCTGGTCGTCGTTGGCGGTGGCGTCATCGGACTTGAGCTTGGCTCGGTCTGGGCGCGTCTCGGCGCAAAGGTGACCGTTGTCGAATATCTCGACACGATCCTTGGCGGCATGGATTCCGAGATCGCGAAACAGTTCCAGCGCATGCTGGGCAAGCAGGGCTTTGAGTTCAAGCTTGGCTCGAAGGTCACCGGCGTTGCCAAGGCCAAGAAGGGCGCTTCCGTCACGTTTGAGCCGGTGAAGGGCGGCGACGCCGAGACGCTGGACGCCGATGTCGTGCTGATCTCGACCGGCCGCCGGCCCTACACGGACGGCGCTGGCCTTGAGCGCGACGACATCAAGATGGATCGCGGCAAGGTCGTCGTCGACAACCGCTACGAAACCAATCTGAAAGGCGTCTACGCCATCGGCGACGTCATCGCCGGGCCGATGCTCGCCCATAAGGCAGAAGACGAAGGCATTGCGGTCGCCGAAATCCTCGCCGGCCAGCACGGTCATGTGAACTATGACGCGATCCCGAGCGTCGTCTACACCAGCCCGGAAATCGCCTCGGTCGGCAAGACCGAGGATGAGCTGAAAAAGGCCGGCGTCGCCTACAAGGTTGGAAAGTTCCCTTTCACCGCCAACGGCCGGGCGCGCGCCATGCTGCACACCGACGGTCTGGTGAAGATCCTGGCCGACGCCAACACCGATCAGGTGCTGGGCGCTACCATTCTCGGCCATGGCGCCGGCGAGATGATCCACGAGATCACCGTGCTGATGGAGTTTGGCGGCTCGTCCGAAGATCTCGGCCGCACCACGCATGCCCATCCGACGATGTCGGAAGCGGTGCGGGAGGCGGCTCTGGCCACCTTCGCCAAGCCGATCCATATGTGAGGCAGCGCGTCACATCCTCCGCCGTCATGTCTGCTGTAAGCTGGCGGCATGGATATAGTTGAAGTCAAGCCGGCGGTTCCTCCGTCTGTTCTGCCCGGCGCAGATTTCGCTGACGCCTTTCGGGCGACGCCTGCCGGGCAGGATATCGATCTCGAGGGTGTGGCTGCCGGGCTCGGGTCCAATACGCCGGCCTGGGTTCGCATATTGCTCAAGCTGCGAAACATTCTGGTCAGGCCATTTGGCCTGGTCACGGAAGATCAGGCAGGAACGATGCGCGATGGCCGTATCGTGTTTCCGGTCCTGTCATCTGAGCCCGACCGCGTGGTGATGGGTCTGGATGACAAACACCTCGATTTCAGGATTGTGATTGATCGCAGCAAAGGTCCGGGCGAGCAAATGTCGATCACGGCGACGACACTGGTGCGCACGCACAACACGGGCGGACGGCTCTATCTGACGGCGATCAAGCCGTTCCACCGGGTCATCGTTCCGGCAATGCTCAGAAGCGCTCTCGGCGCTTTGCCGTAGCACAATCTTCCACCTGCCTTCCTGCTGCATTTATCATGCAGCCATGAAGACGCCGACGAATGATGAAATGTTACTTCTTGCCGGCGCCGGGAACCGTGCCGCTGAAAATGCCGCCAATAACATCGCGCACCATGTCTGCGCCCTGATTGCCGGCGGAGAACCAGGTCTTCATCAGCCCTTCGGGCGAGAATCGCTCCATCTCGGCCATCATTCGCTTTTCCATTTCGGCCAGCATGGCCTTCTGCATCGGCTGCACATCTGGCAGCCCCATGAAGGTGCGCGCTTCTTCTGGCGTGCAATCAATATTGACGGTGACTTTCACGGCCCTGCTCCCCGATCTGTTGCAGCCATAGTCGCTGAACCGGCGGGTCTTGCCAAGCGATGACCTGCACTACGGTAAATTGCTGACAACAAGATACAAAAGGGCCAGCGCGATCAGCACTGCAGCGGCGATCATGACAACCGTGCCGCCGTTGCGTGAAGGGGCCACGCGATGGACAAAACGCGGCGTCTTGGCGGCGGGCCGCCGGCCCGGCTCAAACTTCAACGGGTCTGGCATATGCTTGCTCCGCCGCAGTGTCGATGTCTGTCAACGCAGACAGGCGGATAAGGTTCACTTTGCGGAAACCGGTGTCGCGCGCGTAGCTCAATCTTGCCGGCCCCGCTCCGGCTGGAGCGGGGAAAATGCAAGTCGGGAGAGGCGGTCGCGGCTAGTCTTTCTTTACGTCTTCGACCTTGTCCGGCACCGCTTCGTCTGCCGCAGTGCTGGCGGTTGTCGACATGTCGAGGCTGGCTGTGGTCTGGGTCGATTGTTTGGCCGCGCTCGTGTCGTGGCCACATCCGGCAAATGCGCTGGAAACGCCCAGTCCAAGCACTGCAGTCACCGCAAGCAAGGTTCTCATCGTCACCTCCTGTCAGGAAACAGACAAAGGTACGCTAGCACCGGGATCCGGCCGCACCAAATCACGCTTTTCGTGAAGATCCGTGGCGTGACTGACAGGTCAGTCCGCGCGGGTGACCGTGTAGCCAGCGCGGCGCAGTTTTTCGATCACGCCTTCGTCGCCTGGCAGATGCAGGGCTCCAACCGCGATGAACGCTTTGCCTTTGCTCAAATAGGGTTCGGCATTGGCCGCCATCGTGACGTTGCGGGTGGTGATCATCTTCTCTTCAAACGCGGCATAGCCTTCGTCGCCGGTCTTTTCTGTCGGCACCGCAGCCCGCATGAACGGGATGAATTTTCCAGTGTCGCCTGCCTGATAGATTGCAATCATGGTCTCGCTGATGTCTTCAGCTTTTGCGCCCAGCCTGAGCGTATCGACCAGGCCTTCGACGTGAAACTCGACCGGCAGCGACGCCATGGCCTCAAGCTGCGACTTGGCTGTTTCCAGCCCGCCAAGTTCCTTGCCGGCCGCCTGCGCCTGTTGCGCCAGTTTCACGTCGAGCATCGGTTCGCCATTGGCCTTGCGCGCCATTTCGCACGCCGGCAGCGATACCATCGAAGCCAGCATCCACGGCTTCATCTTGGTGACGCTGGCCAGCGGTATGCCGCGGTCAGCCAGGCCCTTTTCGACAATCGCCTGATCTTCGGGCGACAGCAGCGAGGTCAGCGTCTTGTCGTCAGTGAACATCAGCAATTCAGGCGACGTCATCAGCGATGCCATCAGTTTGGCCTGGTCAAGCACGTCGGTGGTCTCGATGACCACTGCGCGTGCTGCGTCAAACGCCACCTGCGCCGGTGGCGTCAGCTTGACGACGCGAGGGTCGGTCATATGCATCGTGCCGAACAGGTAGGACGGTTCCAGTCCACCCTTCTCAATTTTCCAAAGGAGGCCAGCGCCATTCTTTGTCGCGGCGGCGTCCGTTTCGATCTTTGCATAGGCCTCGGGCCGCTCAGCCTTGATGTCGGCCAGCATGTTGACGCCCGAACAGGCGGGGCCGGAATCGGCCGCTTCCGATTTGCCGGCGAGAAACATCAATGTCGCGGCAACCGCCAGCACGAACAGCAGGTTGACCAGGGCCAGCGCCCACATGGCAGCGGCGCTCGAACGGTCGGCAAGTGTGATCGTCTTCTTCATGGGGCGGCAGGCTATCGCCGAAATCCGGCTATTTCGTTAACCGGCGGGCGCAACTGCGATCTATCAGGCGCGCGGATGGGCCTTGTCGTAAATGTCGAGCAGGCGCGCGGTGTCGACGCCGGTATAGACCTGCGTGGTCGACAGGCTGGCATGGCCGAGCAGTTCCTGAATGGTACGCAGGTCGCCGCCGCGTCCCAGCAGATGCGTGGCGAAGGAATGGCGCAGCGCGTGCGGCGTCGCCGTGCCGGGCAGGTTGAGCGCGGCGCGCATCTTCTGCATCTCGCGCTGGATGATCGCCGGTTGCAATGGCCCGCCCTTTGCGCCGCGAAACAACACCTTGTCCGGATCAAGGACGTAGGGGCACAGCCGCCGGTATTCGGCGACAGCCTCAGTCACCACTGGCAGCAGCGGCGCGAGCCGTGTCTTGCCGCCCTTGCCCGTCACCCGGAGCGCCGTGACGCCGGGGCCGATCTCGCCCGCCACCAGTCCAAGAGCCTCAGAGATGCGCAGGCCGCAGCCATAGAGCAGCGTCAGCACGGCAGCATTGCGCGCGGCGATCCACGGCTCTTCGTTCAATTGTTCGCCGGCGGAGACCACCCTTCTCGCGTCGCTCGCCGTCAGCGGTTTTGGCAGCGATTTTGGCTGTTTTGGCGCGCGCATGGCAGCGGCGCCCGCAGCCGAAGCCATGCCGCGCTTTTCCAGAAAACGCAGCAGTGAGCGCACGCCGGCCAATCCGCGTCCCAGCGTCCGTGCGCCCGCGCCATCATTGCGCCGCCGCGCCAGAAAGGCGCGCAGGTCTGCGGTGCGCAGGCCGGAAATGTCTTTCAGGCCGGGCGGCCCACCGAGATGCTGGGTCAAAAAGATCAGGAATTGCCGCGTGTCGCGCTCATAGGCTTCAACCGTCAGGCCTGCCAGCCGGCGTTCTTGCGCCAGCGACTTCAGCCATTGCCCGCGCGCGGCGTGCAGATCGTCCTTGGCGGGGATGAGGATTTCGTCGGTCATGGCTGCTCCGGCCAGTTTGGCGTCATCATGCCCGGTGCTGGTTATCGGAGCGTGAAGCCGCCGATATTGTATCTGCTTCGCGCCAGCGATACGACAGGGCCATGAACGCATTGAAGAACCCCATCCAGATGGCGACCATCGGCGCGGCCCAGGGCATCAAGGGCGAAGTGCGGCTGAAAACGTTTACCGGCGACCCGCTGGCGATTGCCGACTATGGCACGCTCTACGCCCGCGACGGCCGTAAGTTCGAAATCGCCGACATCCGCCTGCACAAGGACATGGCGGTGGTTCGCCTTGAAGGCGTTAATGATCGCAGCGCCGCCGAGGCGCTGACTGGCACTGAACTGTTTGTCGACCGCTCGACCTTGCCGGACGATCTGGACGATGAGGAGTTTTACCATGCGGACCTGATCGGCATGGATGCGGTCGACCTCGACGGCAATCCCATTGGCAAGGTCATTGCCGTGCAGAATTTTGGCGGCGGCGATATTGTCGAGATCAAGCGCGGCGGCAAATCGACTGTGCTGATCCCGTTCACCAAGGCGTCGGTGCCGTCGATAGATGTCGCCATGCGCACCATGCGCATTGATGTGATCTCCGCCGGACTGGTGGACGATGAGGACGAGGAACCCAGCGACAATCCGAACGAAGCGCCACGTCAGGGACGTGACCGCCCGCGTGGTCCCAAGGAAGCCGGTGGCAACCGTTGACCTTCCGCGCTACCGTCCTGACGCTCTATCCTGAAATGTTTCCCGGCGCGCTGGGCCTGTCGCTCGCCGGCAAGGCGCTGGAGCGTGGCGACTGGTCGCTCGAGGCGCAGCAGATCCGCGAACACGGACTTGGCCGCCATCGCGCCGTTGACGACACGCCGGCTGGCGGCGGTGCGGGCATGGTGTTGCGGGCGGATGTGCTGGCGGCGGCGATTGATGGGGCAGCGCTAGCGGACGATGCGCGGCCACGCCTGTTGATGAGCCCGCGCGGCAAGCCGCTGACACAGGCACGCGTCCGCGAGCTGGCTGACGGGCCGGGTGCCATTATTGTCTGTGGCCGATTCGAGGGCGTCGACCAGCGGGTGATCGATGCACGCAATCTCGAAGAAGTGTCGATCGGCGACTACATTCTGTCCGGCGGCGAACCGGCGGCGCTGGTGCTGCTCGACGCTGTGGTGCGTCTGCTGCCCGGCGTCATGGGCAATGACTTGTCCGGCGGCGAGGAGAGCTTTGAAAACGGCCTGCTCGAACATCCGCACTACACGCGGCCGCCCGAATGGGAAGGCCGCGCCATCCCCGATGTTCTGATGTCGGGCAATCACGCAAAAATCGCGCAATGGCGTCGCGATGAGGCCGAGAAGCTGACGCGCGTGCGGCGGCCTGATTTGCTGGAATAGGGGTGGCTGCTTGGCAGAGGTGAAGGCGACCAGCGCCAGCCTGCGCATCTGGAGTGAAGGCCTCGATCCGGCTGAGATTACGCTGGCGTTGGGGGTTCAACCGACAACCGCGCATAATATGGGCGAGATGTTTGGACCTCGAAAACAGGTGCGGGCTCGTCACGGTGCATGGCATTTGTCGGCTGACAGACAACCCGGTGACTGTCTTGGTGATCAGATCATGGCACTGCTCGGCTCAACGTCGGACGACCGGCAAGTCTGGAACGATATTTGCGCCAATCACAAGGTCGACATGTTCTGCGGAGTCTGGCTCGATGAGCCGGGCGAAGGGCTGCGGCTGGAACCGGGCGTGCTCGCGGCGCTTGCACACCGTGGCATTCCGCTTGAGCTGGACGTCTATTTTGGCGAACCCGATCAGCCCGTCATGAAATAGTAGGCGGCCAGGAACAGGCCGACCGCGATGACGATGGCGCGCATGACGGCCTGAGGCACGCGCTTGGCCACCCAGACGCCCGACCAGCCGCCGATTGCGACGCCGGGGATCATCACCAGCGCCTGCGGCCAGGCGACAACGCCGCCGGCGACGAAGACGACGATGGCGACTGCGGCGATGACAACGGCCAGCATGTTCTTCAGCGCGTTCAGGCGGTGATAGTCGCCGGACTGTGACAGACCGAGCGTCGCCAGCATCATCACACCCATGCCGGCGCCAAAGAAGCCGCCATAAATCGCAGTGACAAATTGCAGGATGAACCCGAAAACGCCGCCGACAGCGGTCTCGTTGCCGGGCTTTGGCTTCGGCTTCAGATAGGGGCCGGCAGCAAACAGCGCAGTGGCCGCTACCAGCAGCCATGGCACCAGCGCCCGGAACTGCGGATTGTCGAGTTGCAGCAGGATCCATGCGCCCAGCAGAGAACCGACCAGCGACGCGATGCACAGCGCCAGCGCGCCGCGCCAGAACGTCTTGAAGTCGTCCCAATAGGCGAGCGTCGAGGTGATGTAGCCCGGAAACTGGGTGATCGACGAGGTTGCATTGGCCACCACTGGCGGAATGCCGATCATTGTCAGCGCACCAAACGACAGAAATGTCCCTCCGCCTGCGACAGCGTTTATCATGCCGGTGAGGACGCCGGACAGGAAGAGGAGGACGATGATGGTGATGGACATGCAATTGGCTCCGGTCGCTGACGCGTGTAGAGGCCGATCCGGCCAATCGCAACCCGTTAGCTTGCCGGGCTGCGGCCTAATTTGAGCCGATTCGCCGCATCGGCGGGATTCTTGGGTCCCGGTGGTGACAAAGTCCCTGCAATGCTGTATTCGCGCCCCTGAAATCGGCAAAAGTCCGGTTCCGTTAACACGCAAAGTGAATTCGCCCCTGCCTTTCGCAAATGTGAGGCATAGCCGGACGGTCAATGAACTGACCGGCAATCGTCGGGCGCTCTGGCTGGCAGAACAAGCAAGAAAGGTTCCGACGATGGACATCATCCGTCAGCTTGAGGCCGAGCAGGCCGCAAAGATCGAAGAAAAGCGCAAGTTCCCTGAATTCCAGCCGGGTGACACCGTGCGCGTCCAGGTGCGCGTCACGGAAGGCAGCCGCACCCGTTTGCAGGCTTATGAAGGCGTTGTGATTTCCCGCAAGGGCGCCGGCTTCCAGGAAAGCTTCACCGTGCGCAAGATTTCCTACGGCGAAGGCGTGGAACGCGTGTTCCCGGTCTACTCGCCGCTGGTCGAGGCTGTTGAAATCGTCCGCCGCGGCAAGGTGCGTCGCGCCAAGCTGTATTACCTGCGCGATCGCCGCGGCAAGTCGGCCCGTATTTCGGAAAACACCGGCGTCCGCGCCCGCAAGCTGAACGACGCAGAGCGTGATGCGGCCAATGCCGAACGCGCCCGTCTCGAAGCCGAGAAGGTTGCCGCCGCCGAGGCTCTGGCCAAGGAAAAGGCCGCCGAGGATGCAGCCAAGGCAGCCGCTGAAAAGCAGGCAGCTGAAGCAGCAGCAGCCAGCGAATAAGATCCGGTCCGGCAACGCCGATCCAACAAAACATGTCAAAGGCGCGGAGCGATCCGCGCCTTTTTCTATTGGCCGCAGTTCGCCGCGGAGCGCCGGTTTGCCAATGTCATGCCTTGCAAGGCGGGCTCGACGCGCTACAGTTGCACCGACTTCATCGCTGACCGACCCGGAGCCCAAACCATGTTCACGCGGCGCATCGTCCTCGCCTTTACCGCGCTTCTGGCGCTACCAGTGTTCGCTTCCGCGCAGGCTTTACCTGACCTCGCAGGGCGCAAGGTCGTCGTAGCCGTCGAGAATGCCTATTTCCCGCTGCAGTTCAACGACCCCAAGACTGGCCAGGCAGTCGGCTGGGAATATGACATGATGGAGGCACTGTCGAAGAAGCTGAACTTCGCTGTCGAATATCAGAACGTCTCTTGGGACGCGATGATCCAGGCCGTGTCCGACAAGCAGTACGACATGGGCATGACCGGAATCACCATCAAGCAGGACCGTATGGAAAAGGTCGATTTCTCGGCGCCTTACATGCTGTCGGAAATCTACATGCTGGTGCGTGGCGACGAGGCGCGGTTCGATGATGGGGACAGCTTCAAGGATGACGACAAGCTGTTGATCGGCGCGCAGGCAGGCACCTCGACCTTCTACGCTTCGGTTTACGAATTACTCGATGGTGATGAGCAGAATCCGCGCATCAAGCTGTTCGAGACCTTTGCCACCTCGGTCGCCGCGCTTCAGACTGGCGATGTTGATCTGGTGCTGACCGATTCCGCAGGCGGCAACGCATTGATCGCCGCATCTGGCGGCAAGCTGAAAATGGTTGGCCCGCCGATCCAGTCGGAGCAGTTTGGCCTGATCTTCCCGAAGGGGTCGGATCTGGTTGCCGCGATGAATGCCGGCATCAAGGCGTTTGAAGCCGACGGCACTTTTGCAGCGATCACCCAGAAGTGGTTTGTCGACTACAAGCCCTGAACGCCGCCTGCTGTGAATACCCATACGCTTGAGGGCTACCGGCCTGGCGCGATCGCGTCGGTGATCGCGCTTCATGCTGCCTACTATTCCCGGCACTGGAATTTCGGGCTGCCGTTCGAGGCGAAGGTGGCGTCGGAACTTTCAGAGTTCCTCACCCGCATGGACACCGGACGCGATCTGTTTGCCACCGTATGGGCTGGCGGCCGGCTCGACGGCTCGATCACCGTCGACGTGTCGGGCGGGGGAGAGCAGGGCGCACATCTGCGCTGGTTCATCGTGTCGGATGATGCGCGCGGAACAGGCCTCGGCAAGCTTTTGATGGGGCAGGCGATGGAGCATTGCAACCTGCTCGGCATTGACCGGATCTGGCTCACCACCTTCGCCGGGCTTGGCGCGGCGCGGTCGCTTTATGAGCGACACGGTTTCGTGCTGGCGCGAGAGAGCGACGTCGACCAGTGGAGCGGCGGGGTGCGCGAGCAATTATTCTTGCGCGAGTTCAGCTAATGGCAATACAGCCGAGACAGACGGAAAGGGAATTTCCCTGGTGGCTGGCAGCGTTTGCCTGCGTCATGGGCGCGGCGACTATCGCCATCGTCTCCAGCGAACTTTATTCCCAGGTCTTCTCCACCGTCGCCAAAGGCATTGGTGTCACCATCTTTGTCACGGTGATTGCGTTTGCGCTCGCCTCGGCGCTTGGTCTGCTCCTCGCGTTGATGTCTTTGTCGAAGTCGAAATGGCTCAGCCAAACGGCCCGTTTCTATGTCGAGATCATTCGTGGCGTGCCGGTGCTGGTGCTGCTGTTCTGGATCGCATTTGCCGGGGTGCCGGTTTTTGTGTCGGGGTGGAATGCGCTGACCCTGCCGCTGCAATCGGCAGGCTTGATTGATCCACTGCAGGTGCGTGACGTGTCGCTGCTCTGGCGGGCGATCATCGCGCTGGTCATCGCCTATTCGTCGTTCATCGCAGAGATCTTTCGCGCCGGCATCCAGTCGGTCGGCGACGGCCAGATCGACGCCGCCAAGTCACTGGGCATGCACCGCTGGGCGCGGTTTCGCTATGTGGTCTGGCCGCAGGCGTTCCGCACGATCCTGCCGCCCTATTCGAATGATTTCATCGCCATGGTGAAGGACAGTTCGCTTGTCTCCGTACTTGGCGTCGCCGACATTACCCAGATGGGCAAGATCTATGCGGCTGGCTCGTTCCGCTTTTTCGAGACCTATTCGATCGTCGCCTATATCTATCTTCTGCTGACGATTTCGCTGTCGCTGGTCCTGCGTGGACTGGAGCGGCGTATGCGCAAGGATCATGAACGATGACGCACCGCCAGAGTGATGCGCTTGAACAGGTCTTTGCAGCCCGCGACGAGGCCGAATTGACCAGAGCCTATGCAGCCTGGTCGAGCCAGTACGACGTGGAGACCGCCGCTGCCGGCTATGCGTTGCCGTTCTACATCGCCGCCTGGGTGGCGCGATACGTTCCGGCATCGGCCGAGCCCTTGCTCGATGCGGGCTGCGGCACGGGCCTGAGCGGCCCCTATCTCGCGGCGCTGGGATACGGGCGGATCGACGGGCTCGACATGTCGGCTGAAATGCTGGCGCTGGCGTCAAGCCGCGGCGTCTATGGCGAGCTGAAACAGGCGGTGCTTGGCGACACACTGCCCTGGCCGAACGGTCACTTTGCCGCGATCTTTTCGACGGGCGTCTTTACGGAGGGCCATGCTCCGGCGAGCGCCATGCACGAACTGGTGCGCATCACCAAACCTGGCGGCTACGCTGTTCTGACTGTGCGTGATGTCGTGCTTGACGCAAAGGGTTTTCGCACCGTGTTTCAGGAACTGCAAGCGGCTGGCCGCTGGACGCTCGTTGAAGAGAGCCCGCTGTTCCGCGCCTTTGCGGTGGGCGAACCCGACGTGCTGGTGAAGGCCTTTGTGTTCAAGGTGACCTGAAACAGTGGCTTTTACCATCCGTCAGCTCCACTACTTCGTTGCGGTTGCCGATCAGGGTTCAGTGTCGCGCGCGGCGCATACGCTGGCGATCTCGCAATCAGCCGTCACCGAGGCAATCAAGGAGCTTGAGGCGGACCTTGGCGTCGAATTGTTCGAGCGGCATGCGCGTGGGCTGAACATTACCCACAAGGGGCATCAGTTCCTGCGCCACGCCACCAACATCCTGTCCAGCGTGTCGGATGCGCGGCGCGCCTTTGCCGACTCGCCGGAGGCAGCATCCGGCAGGTTGCAGCTCGGCGTCACGTCGATGGTCGCTGGTTATGTTCTCTCGGACCTGCTTGCCCGCTATCGCCGGGCCTATCCCAATGTTGATGTCACCGCCATTGAGGATAATGGCGACTACCTCGAACATCTGCTGATTGGCGGAGAGTTGGACGTTGCGGTGATGGTCATCTCCAACCTGCGCGACCGAATGGCGCTGCAGGCGGAAATTCTGGAAGTCTCTCCGTACAGGCTCTGGATGCCGCTCGGCCACAAATTGTCCGCTAACGAGGTGATCACGCTGGGCGACGTGGCGACCGAGCCGCTGATCATGCTGACGATTGACGAAATCGAGGAAAATACCGGCCGGTTGCTAATGGCGCTTGGCGCCCGGCCCAATGTCGCGTTCCGCACGCGTTCGGTAGAAGCCGTGCGCAGCCTTGTCGCCACCGGCGCTGGCGTGGCGCTGCTGCCCGATCTGGTCTACCGGCCATGGTCGCTGGAAGGCGACCGGATCGACTCGCGCGACGTCTCGGGTAGTTTGCCAGTGGTGCAGGTTGGTATGGCGTGGCGGCGCGGGTCGGGCCTCTCCCAGACTGCGCGCGATTTCATCGCTGTCGCCCAAGGCCAGCGGACTGCGCGCAACCGGGGCTGAGAGTCAGTTTTGACTCCTGTGAGGCTGGCCTGCAAATGGCTCTTTTCTGCGCTTCGGTGCTCACGTAGTTGATCTACGATCCGCTCCGATGCTCGAAAACCACCATTTTCGCCTCAGCCTGACAGTTTCCAAACAGACACCATGAGTTATCGGAAAAACCGATATCATCTTTCTGTTTAATGAATTTGCGATAGTTAAGATTCCTGTCACTCTTTGCTTCAGGGTTCCAGCCGCCATCTAGTTGCGGCCCCTCTGGAATGGGAGAGAGATAGTATGAAGGCGATTTTGAAAACATGTACCGCGATGGTGCTGGCGCTCGCTGTTACGACGCCGTCCTTTGCGCAGCTTAAGGAAATTGGCGCCGGCGAAGGTCAAGTGAACATTGTTGCCTGGGCCGGCTATATCGAGCGCGGCGAGACCGACAAGAAGTTTGATTGGGTGACCAAATTCGAAGAAGCGACGAGCTGCAAGGTCAACGTCAAGACCGCCAACACGTCTGACGAAATGGTCGCGCTGATGAACGAAGGCGGCTTCGACCTCGTCACCGCATCGGGCGACGCATCGCTGCGCCTGATCGCCGGCAAGCGCGTGCAGCCGATCAATATCGACCTCGTCAAGAGCTGGTCGACTGTCGATGACCGCCTGAAAAATGCGCCCTGGCACACGGTCGATGGCGTGCATTACGGCGTTCCCTATATGTGGGGTCCGAACGTCCTGATGTACAACACCAAGGCTTTTGGCGACAAGCCGCCGACAAGCTGGAATGTGGTCTTTGAAGAAACGACACTGGCCGACGGGAAGTCGAACAAGGGCCGTGTCCAGGCCTATGACGGCCCGATCTACGTTGCAGACGCAGCGCTCTATCTGATGAAACACAAGCCGGAACTCGGCATCAAGAGCCCCTATGAGCTGACCGAAGACCAGTACAAGGCTGCGCTCGACCTGCTACGCCAGCAGCGCACGCTGGTCGGCCGCTACTGGCACGATGCCTTTATCCAGATGGACGACTTCAAGAACGAAGGTGTTGTCGCCTCCGGTTCCTGGCCGTTCATGGTCAACATTCTCAAGGGCGAAAATCAGACTGTCGCATCGGTGTTCCCGGAAGAAGGCGTGACAGGCTGGGCCGACACGACCATGCTGCATGTCGACGCGGCAAATCCGAACTGCGCCTACATGTGGATGGAGCATTCGCTGTCGTCGAATCTGCAGAGCGATCTAGGTGTGTGGTTTGGCGCCAACCCGTCCGTTCCTGCCGCCTGCACCGATGGCCGCGGCATGCTGACCAAGGAACTCTGCACCACGAACGGCATGGACAATTTCGAGAAGGTCCAGTTCTGGACCACACCGACCTCGAAATGCGCCACGCAGGGTGACAAATGCGTGCCGTACTATCGCTGGGTCTCCGACTATATCGGCGTGATCGGCGGACGCTGATCCAAATTCAGGGCGCGGCCTTGCCGCCGCGCCCTGCTCGCCTGCTGCATTCCTGATTGCATGACGCTGGCCGCCCAGGTATTGCCCGCGCGTGCGTAAGCATGGGATAGCGGCGCGATTTCACAGATGAGCGATTTGCGGAACCGATGACCCCTGCTGTTTCTTTCCAGAAGGTATCCCGCCATTTCGGCAGCGTGCGCGCCGTCGATGCGGTCGATCTCGAGATCGCGCCCGGCGAGTTCTTTGCGATGCTTGGACCATCGGGTTCCGGCAAGACGACCTGCCTGCGCCTGATCGCGGGGTTTGAACAGCCGACGGCCGGACATATCGAAATCTTCGGCGAGACGGCCGAAGGCATCCCGCCCTATCGGCGCAACGTCAACACTGTCTTCCAGGACTATGCGTTGTTCCCGCACCTGAACGTTGCCGACAATGTTGCCTACGGGCTGATGGTCAAGGGTGTTGGCCGCGAGGAGCGCAGCCGCGCCGCCGAGGAGGCGCTGGAACTGGTCAAGCTGCCAGGTTACGGCGCGCGCAAGCCTGGTCAGCTCTCTGGCGGTCAACGTCAGCGCGTGGCGCTGGCGCGGGCGCTGGTCAACCGGCCCAAAGTGCTGCTGCTGGACGAACCGCTTGGCGCGCTTGATCTCAAGTTGCGCGAGCAGATGCAGGAAGAGCTGCGCTCGTTGCAGAAGGAACTCGGCATCACTTTCGTTTTTGTGACGCATGATCAGGGCGAGGCCCTGTCGATGGCTGACCGGGTCGCCGTGTTCAACGACGGCAAGATCATGCAGGTGGGTTCGCCCGAAGACATCTACTCGCGTCCAGCGACGCGGTTTGTCGCCGATTTTGTCGGCTCGTCAAACGTGCTGCCGCCAGAGTTTGTGCAGCGTTATGCCGGCCAGAAACGCTGGGGCAGCCTGCGCCCTGAAGCCATTCGCGTCGCTGTTGACGCCAGGGGGGACGGCGTCCGCGGCCGTGTGGTTGCGCTGAGCTATCTTGGTGCGGCGACCCGCATCACCGTGGAGGCAGACGGCGAGCGTCTCAATGCAATGGTGGCGTCAGGCGGCAAGCTGCCAGCGGCCGGCGAAGAGGTTGTGCTGACATTCAATCGCGATGCAGTACACATCATGCAGGGCGAAGCCTGATGTCGGCCGTCACGCAAAATTCAGCTCCGGCGATCCTCGCCAGCCGCGGCGGCATGCTCGGCGCTATCTCGGACTGGCTGTGGCGCAATCCGGGCATGTTCCTGTTCCTGATGCTGTTGCCGCCGGTGCTGTGGCTCGGCGTCATCTATCTCGGTTCGCTGTTTGCCCTTCTGCTGCAGAGTTTTTTCTCGATCGACGAATTTTCCGGCATGATCAACCGGGAGTTCACGCTGAAGACCTATGGCGAACTGTTCCAGCAGGCCAATGTCGACATCATTGTGCGCACGGTGGTCATGGCCGCTGTGGTCACCGTCGGTGCGGCGATCATTGCGTTCCCGATCGCCTACTACGCTGCGCGCTATGCACGTGGCGGCTGGAAGGCGCTGTTCTACCTTGGCATCATGCTGCCGCTCTGGTCGAGCTATCTGGTCAAGGTCTATGCGTGGAAGCTGATCCTGGCCAAGGAAGGCATCCTCAACTGGCTGTTCGGCAAGCTGCACCTGACCTGGCTGCTCGACGCCTGGCTCGCGCTGCCAATCATCGGCGGGTCGTCACTGTCGATCAGCTATACCGGCACTTTCATCGTGTTCCTCTATGTCTGGCTGCCGTTCATGATCCTGCCGATCCAGGCGGCGCTGGAACGTGTGCCGGGAACGCTTGTCGAAGCATCGGCCGATCTCGGCGCGTCGCCGTCGCAGACGTTCCGCAATGTGCTGTTTCCGCTCGCCTTGCCGGGCATCGTCGCCGGCTCGATCTTCACATTCTCGCTGACGCTGGGCGACTACATCATCCCGCAGATCATCGGCACGTCGCGGCTGTTCATCGGCCAGGCCGTCTATGCCCATCAAGGCACGGCCGGCAACATCCCGCTGGCTGCCGCCTTCACGGTTGTGCCGATTGTGGTGATGGGGCTCTATCTCCGGTTTGCCAAGCGCATGGGGGCTTTCGATGCGCTCTGACCGTGAACAATCCGCACCCTGGGGCGTCAAGATTGCCGCCGCCATTGGTCTGCTGTTTCTGCATATGCCGCTGCTGCTGATCTTCGTCTACGCCTTCACCACCGAAGAGCGCAGCTATCAATGGCCGCCTCCAGGGCTGACGCTGCAATGGTTTGCGGTTACCTGGAACCGCCCAGACGTGTGGCAGGCGCTGACGCTGTCGGTGCAGGTTGCTGCGATCTCCACCGTCATCGCGCTGGTGCTCGGCACGCTCTGCGCCGCCGCTGTGTCGGGAACAAAGTTCTTTGGGCGCGAGGTGATCTCGCTGCTGGTCATCCTGCCAATCGCGCTGCCTGGCATCATCACCGGCATCGCACTGCGCTCGGCATTTTCGCTGGCGGAAATCCCGTTCTCGTTCTGGACGATCGTGCTTGGCCACGCCACGTTCTGCGTGGTCGTGGTCTACAACAACGCAGTTGCCCGTTTCCGCCGCACGTCCGGCTCGATGATCGAGGCGTCGATGGACCTTGGCGCCAATGGTTTCCAGACCTTCCGCTATGTGGTTCTGCCCAATATCGGCACGGCGCTTCTGGCAGGCGGCATGCTCGCTTTCGCGCTGTCATTTGACGAAGTTATCGTGACAACGTTTACCGCCGGTCAGCAGCAGACGCTGCCGATCTGGATGCTTGAAGAACTGGTGCGGCCGCGCCAGCGCCCGGTCACCAACGTGGTGGCCATGGTCGTTGTGCTCGTCACGCTCGTGCCGATCCTGCTTGCCTTCTATCTCACCCGCGACGGCGACCAGGTTGCCGGCGGCGGCAAATGAAATCACTCCAGGGAGCATTGTGATGGATACCGAAATGCTGATCGGCGCAAAGCTGGTAAAGGGCACCGAGACGGAGGAACCGATCCTCAATCCGCGGACTGGCGCACTGATCCTCAACATGCCGGAAGCTTCGCAGGCACAAGTCGAAGCGGCTGTGGCCGCGGCGGAGGCAGCTTATCCAGGCTGGTCGCGCACGACGCCAGCGCAGCGGTCCGGCTATCTGCTGCAGATTGCCGACTCCATCGAAAAGGACGCGGATGCCTTTGCGGCGCTTGAGGCGCTGAACTGTGGCAAGCCGATCAACGCGGTGCGCAATGATGAAATCCCGGCGATTGTTGATTGCTACCGCTTCTTTGCCGGTGCAGTGCGCACCATGCCTGGCGCAATAGCTGGCGAATATATACCCGGTTTCACGTCCATGGTGCGCCGCGATCCGATCGGGCTCGTCGCGTCGATTGCGCCGTGGAACTACCCGCTGATGATGATGGCCTGGAAGCTGGCGCCAGCGATTGCCGGTGGCAACACGGTGGTGTTCAAGCCGTCCGAACAGACACCGCTGACGGCGCTGAAAATGGCGAAGGTGCTGGCCGGCATCCTGCCGGAAGGCGTGGTCAACATCGTGCTCGGGCGCGGCGAAAGCGTCGGCAATGGCCTCATCAACCATCCGAAGATCAATATGATCTCGATCACCGGCGACATCGCGACCGGCAAGAAGATCATGCAGGCGGCGTCAAAGTCGGTGAAGCGTACGCATCTGGAGCTCGGCGGCAAGGCCCCGGTCATCGTGTTTGACGACGCCGACCTCGACGCCGTCGTCGGCGGTCTGCGGGCATTTGGCTACTACAATGCAGGCCAGGACTGCACCGCTGCCTGCCGCATCTATGCCGGCAAGAAGATCTACGACAAGCTGGTCGCCGATCTGTCGTCAGCCGTGTCGACCATCAAATACGATCAGGCGGACGATTCCGAAAACGAGATCGGGCCGCTGATCTCGAAGCGCCAGCGCGACCGGGTCGCATCGTTTGTCGAACGTGCGTCGGAAGTGAAGCACATCGAGATCACCACCGGCGGCCATGCGCCCAAGGGCGGCGGCTTCTATTTCGAGCCGACGGTCGTCGCAGGCGCGCTGCAGGAAGACGAGATCGTGCGCCGCGAGGTGTTTGGCCCGGTTGTGTCGATCACCCGCTTCTCCGATGTCGATGAAGCAGTGGGCTGGGCCAATGACAGCGACTACGGTTTGGCCTCGTCGGTGTGGACCAAGGACGTCGGCCGCGCCATGGCGACGGCTGCGCGGCTGCAATATGGCTGCACCTGGATCAACACCCACTTCATGCTGACGAACGAAATGCCGCATGGCGGCGTCAAGCAGTCCGGCTACGGCAAGGACATGTCGGTCTATGCGCTGGAAGACTACACTGCTGTGCGCCACGTGATGGTGGCGCACTCCTGAGGTTGCGCATGCCCTTCCGCGCAAAGCGCGGGAGGGCTCACAAATCGAACCGGGCAATCACCGGCACATGGTCTGACGGACGGTCCCAGCCGCGGGCGTCGCGCAGCACCTCGATTGCCGTCAGCTTGCCCGCGATGTTCGGAGACGACCAGACATGGTCGAGCCGGCGGCCGCGATCGGAAGCAGCCCAGTCGGCAGCGCGATAGCTCCACCAGGTGTAGATCTTTTCCGGCTCCGGAATCGCCTGCCGCATCAGGTCGACCCAACCGCCAGCCTTTCGCATGGCCTCGAATGCCTCGGTCTCGACAGGCGTGTGGCTGACGACCTTCAGCAGCTGTTTGTGTGACCACACGTCGTTTTCCAGTGGCGCGATGTTGAGATCGCCGACCAGGATCGATGCAGTCTTCTCACCTGTCGCCGCTGGAACGCCGCGCATTTCCTCGACAAAGTCGAGCTTGTGACGAAATTTGTCGTTGATCTCCGGGTCCGGTTCGTCACCGCCTGCTGGCACGTAGAAATTATGCAGGAGTACCGTCAGGCCGCCAGCCTCAAAATTCACTGACAGGTGCCGCGTATCACCCTTGGCGCAGAATTCGCGGCGCTCAACCAGCTCAATCGGCAGCTTCGAAATCGTGGCGACGCCGTGATAGCCCTTCTGACCATTGATCGTCACATGCGGATAACCGGCGTCGTGGAACGCCTGGTAGGGAAAGTGCTCTTCCGGGCATTTGATTTCCTGCAGGCACAGGATGTCAGGTGTATAGTCGCGCAAGAAATCGAGCACGAGCTGAATCCGCAAGCGGACGGAATTGATGTTCCAGGTGGCAATGGTCAGGGACATGGGTGGTCAATGCCAGCACATGTCCGCGAGAGCAAGCTGACGCGGCTGAACGGTCAGCCGCGTCCACAGCACAGCAGATATTACCGCTGGTTCAAGTTATTGCCCTTGTTGAGATTCCTGTAGTCGATCGTGAATGCCTTTGGGTCGACCTTTGCGCCTTCCGTGACATTAAAGATCATCACGGTCGTGTCCTTGCCTTGCGCGTCGGTGACTGTCCACTGGCGCAGTTCAAAGTTCTTCGGATCGAACATCATGGTGATGCGCGAATTGCCGAAGACCGATTTGTCGGCCAGCACGATGGTTGTCAGGTCAGCGTCTTCGGTCACCTTCTGGACCTTCTGGTCCGACAGGTCGATGCGGTCATCGAGCAGCAGCTTCAAAGGTGTCTTGGACAGTGGATATATGTCGGCTGTCTTCAGCTTGGTATTGGTGATTGCCACCGACTTGCCGTCCGACACGACTTTGAATGTCGCCGGTTTCTCATAGTTGAACAGGATCTTTCCCGGACGCTGGATGTAGAATTTGCCGCCGGTCTGTTCGCCCTTGGGGCCGAACTGAACAAACTCCCCCGACATCGAGCGGACGCTTGAAAAATGGTCGGCGATCTTTTGCGCCGCTTCAGACGCAGCGTGCGCGGTCGAAACTGTGGCCATCTGCGGATGCATGCCCGCAAACGCGCCGATACCGGCGGCAAGGCCAAGCATGCCTGCCCATTTTGCAACGCGCTTCGCCGCAGATTTCAATACCGTCATGCTCATTCGCCGCACTCCTGTCTTGCCAATGCAGGTAGGACCTTACTTGGACATTTATTTGGCGCTGGCGCGGCGCTTTTCCAGCGCTGTGCGCCAAATCACATCTTGTCTTCTTCCGTCGGCACGAGAATTTCGCGTTTTCCGGCGTGGTTGGCCGGGCCGATAACGCCCTCCTTCTCCATCTTTTCGATGATTGAGGCGGCCTTGTTGTAACCAATGCCGAGACGCCTCTGGATATAGGACGTCGACGCCTTGCCGTCGCGCAAGACGATGGCGACTGCCTGATCGTAAGGATCGTCGGAATCCTCGAACACGCCGGCAACGCCGCCGCCGCCCTTGCCGCCGCCGTCTTCGCCGTCCTCGTCTTCGTCGTCCTGGGTAATGGCGTCGAGATATTCGGGCACGCCTTGCATCTTGAGGTGCGAAACGACCTTTTCAACCTCATCGTCGGACACAAACGGCCCGTGCACGCGCATGATGCGGCCGCCGCCGCCCATGTAGAGCATGTCGCCCATGCCGAGCAGCTGTTCTGCGCCCTGTTCGCCCAGAATGGTGCGGCTGTCGATCTTCGAGGTGACGGCGAACGACATACGGGTCGGGAAGTTGGCCTTGATCGTGCCGGTGATGACGTCGACCGACGGACGCTGCGTCGCCATGATAACGTGGATGCCGGCCGCACGCGCCATCTGACCGAGACGTTGCACCGCGCCTTCAATGTCCTTGCCTGCAACCATCATCAGGTCGGCGACCTCGTCGATGATGACGACAATGAACGGCATTGGCTCGAGATCGAACTCCTCGGTCTCGTAGATTGCCTGGCCGGTCTGTTTGTCGAAACCTGTCTGCACAGTGCGCGAAATGCGTTCGCCTTTTGCCTGGGCTTCAAGAACACGGGCGTTAAAGCCCTCCTGGTTGCGCACGCCGAGCTTGGCCATCTTGCGATAGCGGTCTTCCATCTCGCGCACAGTCCATTTCAGCGCGACAACCGCCTTCTTCGGCTCTGTGACAACCGGGGTGAGAAGATGCGGGATGCCGTCATAGACCGACAGTTCGACCATCTTCGGATCGATCATGATCAGGCGGCATTTTTCAGGCGTCATGCGGTAGACCAGCGACAGGATCATCGTGTTGATCGCGACCGACTTACCCGAACCGGTTGTGCCGGCGACCAGAACGTGCGGCATCTTGGCAATGTCTACGATGACGGGTTCGCCATTGATCGTTTTGCCCAGCGACAGCGCAAGCTTGGCCTTGGAATCCTCAAAATCCTTCGAGGCGATCAATTCGCGCAGGTATACGGTTTCGCGTTTGATGTTCGGCAGTTCAATGCCAATGGCGTTGCGGCCGGGAACTACGGCGACACGGCAGGCAATCGCGCTCATCGAACGGGCAATATCGTCGGCAAGCCCGATGACGCGCGATGACTTGATACCTGGCGCTGGCTCCAGCTCATACATGGTGACAACCGGGCCGGGCCGGACGGCGATGATCTCACCCTTGACGCCAAAGTCTTCCAGCACGCTTTCCAGCATGCGCGCATTCTGCTCCAGCGAGTCCTTGGACAGACTGGGGTCCTTGGCCACATTTTTGGGTTCGGCAAGGAAATGCAGCGGCGGCATTTCGAATTCGTCGGCTTTCAGCAGTGTGGTCTGGGCTTCGCGCTTGACGCGAGCGCCGGGCGCCGGCCGTGGAGCCGGCGCTTCGACGCGGGCGGCTGCCGGGCGGGGCGTTGGAGGGGCATCTGCCTGAGGCTCGACCAGCACCGGGGCTCGCGGTGCAGCGCGCGGGCTGGCAACAGGGGGCTCGTCTTCGTCGAGGAAATCGACATCGTCGTCAAAAGGTGCTGCATCGACTGCAAATGACGGCTCGGCGCGGGTTGCATATTCATCAAAGTCCGGGTCAATGCGGCGTGCGGCGAGCACCGCTGCTGCCGTCGAGCGTGCGGTTGGCTCCAGACGTTCTGTGCGTGCGGTGCGTTCTGAGGGTGTGCGTTCGCCCAAGGTGCGGCGCATGAAGGCACGAGCCGACAACCACCAATGGGTCATTGCGCCAAGCGCGACGGTGATTGCGCCGGGTTCGTCGTCGCGGTCGTCCATGTCAGCACCATCGGCGGTCACCACATCTTGTTCGGCGACGCGGCGGCCAAACAGGCCGGATGCAAAAGCGAGCGCGTAGAGCGCCGGCAGGAACAGGGTAGCCATGATTAGCGTGGCTGCCAGGCCTGTGGGATAACCACCAAGCGCCAGTGCTGGCAATTTGAGTACGACGTCGCCTGCGACGCCGCCCATGCCGGTGGGCAGCGGCCAGCCCGTAGAGGGTGGCACGCAGCCGGCAATGCCAGCGGCCAGAACCGACGCGCCGAACCACGCCCCGCCACGCGCAATCAGCCTGTCAGGGCGGCGGCCCATTGCAAACAACAGACCCCATGCGATGAGTGGGAGCAGCGAGATCAGCGCGGCAAGACCGAAGAACTGCGTCGCAATATCGGCATAGACTGCGCCTGGATAACCGAGTGCATTGGTGACCGGGTTGTCAGTCGCATGGCTGAAGCTTGGATCTGCAACATTCCAGGTTGCCAGCGCGCCGATTGCAGCAATCGCTGATCCCAGCATGGCGACGCCGCCAAGCCGTTCCGCTTGCCGGCGGGCAAAGGCCGCAAGCCCGCTTCCGCTGTCCAGGAGGGTCGAGGATGTCGACAGGCCAGAACGCATTTGATCCCCACGAAGATAGGCCGCGGGCACGGGATGCAGCTCGCGGATTCGAACCTGAGCCTAGTCACCGCTGGTTAAGGGGGCATTAACCATGGCCGTCTGATCGGCCTGCGGTGCTTCAAGTTTTCAAACAAAAAATGGGCCTGGACGGATCCAGGCCCAAGTCGGGGAAGGCGGGGACGCCTTCTTCCGGGAGGACGGCGGCGCGACCGGAGCCGCGCCGGGTGGGTGTCAGGAGTGGTAGGCCACTTCGCCGTGCGAGGAGAGGTCGAGACCCTCGCGCTCGGCTTCCGGCGCCGGGCGCAGCCCAACAATGGCGTCGACAACCTTGTAGAGGATCGCCGACATCACGCCGCACCAGACAATCGTGATCAGCACGGCTACGATCTGCGAATAGACCTGACCGCCCATGGTGACGCCGTCGGCGTAACCGATGCCGCCGAGCGACGATGAGGTGAAGATGCCGGTGCCGATAGCTCCGACGATGCCGCCAACGCCATGAATGCCGAATACGTCTAGCGAGTCGTCATAGCCAAGGCGCAGCTTTATGACCGCCACGAAGTAGTAGCAGACGATGGAGGCAATTGCGCCAAGTACGATGGCTCCGATCGGACCGACCAGGCCGGCAGCGGGTGTCACGGCAACAAGGCCTGCGACCACGCCGGATGCAGCTCCCAGCATTGAAGCCTTGCGGCGAGCAAGTGCTTCAACGCCGACCCAGGCAATGATTGCGCCGGCCGTTGCGGTGAAGGTGTTGATCATGGCGAGAGCAGCGCCGCCATTGGCCTCAAGGTTGGAGCCGGCGTTGAAGCCGAACCAGCCGACGAACAGGATCGACGCACCGACCATGGTCAGGGTCATCGAGTGCGGCGCCATGTTGTCCTTGCGGTAGCCGGCGCGCTGGCCAACCATCATTGCGCCAACGAGACCGGCAATGCCTGCATTGATGTGGACGACCGTGCCGCCAGCGAAATCAAGGGCAGCGATGCCGCCAGCATGTGCGCCGGTGAAGATAAAGCCATTGGCGTCCCACACCATATGAGCGACCGGGAAGTAGACGATCGAGACCCACAGGATGACAAACAGGATGACGGCCGAGAATTTGATGCGCTCAGCAAATGCGCCTACGATCAGTGCCGGGGTGATGCATGCGAAGGTCATCTGGAAGGCAATGAAGACATATTCAGGCAGCACGAAACCGTCGGAGAATGTCGCTGCCGTCGAGTCGGGCGTTACCCCGGCCAGGAACAGTTTGGCGAAGCCGCCGAAGAAGGCGCTGGTGGAACCGCCAAAGGCGAACGAATAGCCGTAGACAACCCAGATGATGATGACGACAGCGGTGATCATCGTGCACTGCATCAAGACCGACAGCATGTTTTTGGCGCGCACCAGGCCGCCATAGAACAGTGCCAGGCCCGGCAGGATCATGAACAGAACAAGGATGGTCGACACGAGCATCCAGGCGACGTCGCCCTTGTCCATGACGGGAGCGGCAACCGCTGCCGCGTCAGTGACCGGGGTTGTGGTCTCCTGGGCGAGGGCGGCAATGGACGACGCGCCGAGCGCCAGTGAACCTGTCAGGGGCAGGCGTGCGCTGCGTGCGAGAAGATCGGAAAATGTCATAAAACTCTCCTTGGAATGCGAATCGCGGCTCAGAGCGCGTCGTTGTCGGTTTCGCCAGTGCGGATGCGCACGGCCTGTTCAATGGAAAAGACAAAGACCTTGCCGTCGCCGATCTGGCCGGTCTTGGCCGCGCCTGCGATTGCCTCGACGGCCTTGTCGGCCATGTCGGCCGGCACTGCGATTTCGACTTTCACCTTGGGAAGGAAGCTGACAGCGTATTCCGCGCCGCGATAAATTTCCGTGTGTCCCTTTTGCCGCCCGTAACCTTTGACTTCGGTGACTGTCAGGCCCTGGATGCCCATGCCGGTGAGTGCTTCGCGCACCTCGTCGAGTTTGAACGGCTTTATGATCGCCATCACGATTTTCATTAGGTTGCACCCTCTACTATGCGGAGGTCCCCGCGTTTTGACCCAATCGCTCACGGCTTGCGCCAGCGACTGGCAATACCGGATACAAGGTCCGTGCCAGTTGCTCGCACATGCGGCAAGTTATTGAATTAACGATAGAAAATCTGTCGATGAGTGGTATGCTGCAAAAATAAGCAGGCAATTATGCCTAATGTTTAGGCATATCTGGGCAAGTGACTATATTTTTTGCGTCTCACGCACCCGGACCAGGCCTTCCTGGGCGACTGATGCGATCAGCGTGCCGTCGCGGCGGTAGATCGCTCCACGGGTGAAACCGCGCGCGCCGCCTGACCAGGGACTGTCCTGGCTATAGAGCAGCCAGTCGTCCAGCGGGTCGTCGCGATGGAACCACATGGCGTGATCAAGGCTGGCGACCTGCAGATCGCTATCGAAGACGGCGCGGCCGTGCGGAAAAGTGGATGTGTCGAGCAATGTCATGTCCGACAGGTATGCGAGCAGCGCAGCGCGCACATGCCGGTCTGCGGGCGCTGCTTCGCGGAACTTCACCCAGTTGTTCTGCACCGGATCGAGTTTTTCCCGGCTGGTATAGTGCTCCAGCGCAACCGGCTTGATCATGATCGGCCGCTCGCGCCGCCAATAGCGGGCAATGCCCTCCGGCATCACGTCGCTGTAGCGCTCGATCAGTTCCGCCTGCCCAAGGAGGGTCTCGGGCATCGGAATTGAGGGCATCTGAGACTGGTGCTCGAGCCCCGGCTCATCGATCTGGAATGACGCTTCCAGCGAGAAAATCGCCTTGCCGTGTTGAATGGCTGTAACCCGGCGCGTCGTAAATGAGCCGCCGTCGCGCAGACGTTCGACATCGTAGATGATCGGGATCGACGGATCGCCCCCCAGCATAAAATAGCAATGCAGCGAATGAACGAAGCGGTCATCTGTGACGGTGCGCTGCGCCGCGACCAGCGCCTGAGCGATCACCTGGCCGCCGAAGACTCGCTGCCAACTGGTCACAGGGCTGCGACCACGAAACAGGTTGTGCTCAAGCGTCTCAATGTCGAGAATGGATTGGATCGTTTGGATTTCGGCACTCATGTTTCCGGTCCGGACCCCTTGATGTGAATGACAGGCATTCGACCGGGCATTGTTCGGATGTCAAGCTGTCTGTGCCGCTTTGAGCCCCGTGGAGAGATCAATGGCAACAAAACGTTCCCCAATCAGTGGCGAAGAACCGGCCATTGGCGCAGAACGATTCGATATCGTGATAGCTGGCGCCGGCTATGTCGGCACGGCCTGCGCGGTGGCGATTGCCGCGTCGCGGCCATCCATGCGTATTGCGGTGGTCGACGCTGCTCCCGCCGGCGCCTGGCGCAAGGATGGACGCGCGTCAGCGATCGCGGCAGCCGCGTGCCGCATGTTGTCGCAACTCGGCTGCTGGGACGAGATCGAGCCGAAATCGCAGCCGATCACCGAAATGATCGTCACCGATTCACGCACCTCTGATCCGACGCGCCCAGTGTTCCTGACCTTTGGCGGTGAAATTGGACCGGGCGAACCGTTTGCGCGCATGGTCGCCAATGTGGACTTGAACGGGGCGCTGCGCCGCCGGGCCGAACAGCTTGGCGTGGTGTTTGCCGAAGGTGTCGCCGTCAATTCGTTCAAGGTAGGGCAGGGCAATGTGACTGCCGATCTGGCGGACGGGCGAACGCTTGTCGCATCGCTGCTTGTGGCCGCCGATGGCGTCAAATCCCGGCTGCGCGATATGGCGGGCATCAAGACGGTGTCCTGGGATTATGGCCAATCGGGCATTGTCTGCACGGTTATCCATGAGCGGCCGCACAATGGCCGCGCCGACGAGCATTTTCTGCCAGCCGGGCCGTTTGCCACCTTGCCGCTGCCGCCTGGCCCCAACGGCGAGCACCGCTCGTCGATTGTGTGGACCGAGCGCACTGACGACGCCAATCGCATCGTTGCTGAAGACGATTTTGTCTTCGAGACGGAACTGGAGCAGCGGTTTGGCCTGCAATTTGGCGAAATCCGCGTCGAGGGAGGGCGCCGGGCCTGGCCGCTCGGCCTGACGCTGGCGCGTTCCTTTGTTGCGCCGCGCTTTGCGCTGGCGGGCGACGCTGCGCACGGCATTCACCCGATCGCGGGTCAGGGGCTCAATCTCGGCTTCAAGGATGCGGCAGCGCTGGCTGAAGTCGTCGTCGAGGCGGATCGGCTGGGCCAGGACATCGGCGCGCTTGATGTGCTGGAGCAATATGAACGCTGGCGTCGCTTCGATACGCTGCAGATGGGCATAACCACCGATGTGCTCAATCGTCTGTTCTCCAATGATATCGGCCCGTTGCGCGCCATCCGCGATCTGGGGTTGGGCATTGTCGACCGGATGCCGCGGATGAAAGACTTTTTCATCCGCCAGGCGTCGGGCATGAGCGAATCGACGCCACGGCTGCTGCGCGGAGAAGTGATCTGATTTTGCAGTCCGGTTGGTGGCGCAGCCAGAGCAAGCGCCCTATGCTTTTCCCAACATCCATGAAGGGAGAGATCGATGGACCGTCATGCAAACGCCGTCTGGCAAGGCAATCTGAAGGAAGGCAAGGGCACGATCGACCTGCAGAGTGGGGCGTTCAAGGCGCAGCCATATTCGTTCAAAGCCCGGTTCGAGGACGAAAGCGGCAAATCGGGCACCAATCCTGAAGAGCTGATTGCGGCGGCTCACGCCGGCTGCTTCGCCATGCAGCTGTCGCATTTTCTGGCCGAGAACGGTACGCCAGCTGACAGACTGGATGCAAAGGCAGTTGTAACGCTGGTTCCGGGCACCGGCATTACCGGGTCTGCATTGACGCTGGTCGGCACGGTTCCGGGCATTGATGAGGCCAAATTCAAGGAACTTGCCAACAAGGCCAAGGAAGGCTGTCCGGTCTCCAAGGCGCTTGGAGCCATCAATGTCACATTGGACGCGCGTCTTGCCTGACCCCGTCTGGCGCGACGCTCGCGACTGTCCTATATTGGGGATGGCGTTCTGCTCTCCCCGACAGGAATAACATTTCCCCGGGGCCTTATTGATCCCTAGGGAGCTGTCCCTGAAAGGACCCGTGGGTCCTTTCACACGGCGCCCACCTACTTTGTAGGCTCCCGGGATCAACCATTCCATCGGTTGGGTGGTTCGCCGCTTTCCATCTTGCTGGTTTCGGCAAAGACGTCGCTGGTTGAACAATCGCACGATCCCGGGCTGGTTATGGTTCGGCCGGGAGATTTTCGATGGACATCAAGGCACTCAAGAAAGAACTGCGCCAAGAGGCATTGTCCCGGCGTGACGCACTTGACCCGGCGTGGCGCGTCGAGGCGTCGCTGTCGATGGCCGAACAGGCCGGCGCGCTTCAGATCGGACCAAACGAGATCGTGTCCGGTTTCTGGCCGATCCAGTCCGAGGCCGATATAAGGCCGTTGATGTTTGCCCTGCGTGCGCAAGGCGCGCGGCTCACCTTGCCCGCCATTCTCGACAAGACCACGATTGTGTTTCGCGAGCTTGTGCGCGGTGCCGAGCTGATCGACATGGGGTTTGGCACGTCTGGCCCTGGCCCTGAAGCCGAGGTGCTGGACCCGACCCTGATGCTGGTGCCGCTCGCCGCCTTTGATGATCGTGGACAACGTATCGGATACGGAGCCGGGCACTATGACCGGGCCATTGCCAGGCTGCACGCGCGCGGCCTCAAGCCGCGTCTGATCGGTATAGCGTTTGAGTGCCAGCGCGTGGAAACCGTTCCTGACCAGCCGCATGACGTGCCGATACCCGAATTCCTGACCGAGCGGGGCTTGCGCTCGATTGTCCTGACGCCGTAGATCGCCCCATGAGACTACTCTTTCTGGGCGATATGGTTGGCCGTACTGGCCGCAACGCGGTCTGGGACCGGTTGCCGGGCCTCAGGTCTGATTTCAATCTCGACTTTGTCATCGTCAATGGCGAGAACGCTGCTGGCGGCTTTGGCATCACCCACGAGATTTTTGTCAACACACTCAACGCTGGCGCAGATGTGGTCACGACCGGCAATCACGTCTGGGACCAGCGGGAGGCGCTGGATTTTGCCTCACGTGAAGAGCGGTTTCTGCGCCCGGCAAACTTTCCCGTCGGCACGCCCGGCCACGGTTCGGGCCTCTACATCGCAAAGAATGGCGCGCGGGTGATGGTGTCCAACATCATGGGCCGGGTCTTCATGCATCCTGAACTCGATGATCCGTTCGTCGCGGCTGAAAATGCCCTTGCCGCCTGCCCGCTGGGCGAACAAGCCGACGCGGTGGTGATTGATTTTCATGCAGAGGCGACATCGGAAAAGATGTGTTTCGGCCATTTTGTCGACGGGCGAGCCAGCCTTGTTGTCGGCACTCATACCCACCATCCCACTGCCGATCACCAGATCCTCAATGGCGGCACGGCCTTTATGGGCGATGCCGGCATGTGCGGCGACTACGATTCGTCGCTAGGCATGGACAAGGAAGAGCCGCTGAACCGGTTTCTCTCCAAAGTGCCGAAAGGCAGGTTCGAGGCGGCGTCAGGTCCGGCGACGATCTGCGGCGTTGGCGTCGAGATTTCGGACCGCACCGGACTGGCGGAAAGGGTGGCTCCGCTCAGGCTCGGGCCGCGCCTTGAAGAGACGGTTCCGAAATTCTGGGTCTAGTTCGAGCCAAATAGCACAAAATCGACGTGTATTTGGCAGGCTGACATTGACGATCGACATTGCCGTCCCTAATTGCCGCATCTAACCGGCGCTGCGCAATGCGGCGCCTTCAGACCCGCGCGCTACGGCCAACACGGATCGCTCCCAATGGATTGGATACTCCCCTTTTTCGCCTGGACGTCGGACCCGACGGCCTGGGTGGCTCTTGCCACACTTGTCATTTTGGAAGTCGTTCTCGGTATCGACAACCTGATTTTCATTTCAATTCTGACCAACAAGCTGCCCGAGCATCTGCAGTCGCGTGCGCGACGTATCGGCATTACCGCGGCACTGCTCATGCGGCTTGTGCTGCTGGCGACTATCTCGTTCATCGTTCAGCTGACCGCGCCGGTATTCACTGCGTTCGGGCATGGCTTCTCCTGGCGTGACCTGATCCTGATCGCCGGCGGTTTGTTCCTGGTCTGGAAAGCAACCAAGGAAATCCACCACACAGTTGATCCGGTGGATCACAAGGACACGATGGTCAGCGACGCCGTCAGCATGACGATGGGCGCAGCGATCTTCCAGATCCTGCTGCTGGACCTGGTGTTCTCGATCGACTCGATCATTACAGCTGTCGGCATGACCGACCATATTGCGATCATGTATATCGCGGTGATTGTTGCGGTTACCGTGATGATGCTTGCAGCCGATCCGCTGTCGAAGTTCATCGCCAAGAACCCGACTATTGTCATGCTGGCGCTGGGCTTCCTGCTGATGATCGGCATGACGTTGATCGCCGACGGTATGGGTTATCATGTGCCCAAGGGCTATATTTACGCCGCGATGGGTTTCTCGGCGCTGGTCGAGGGGCTCAATATGCTGGCGCGGCGGCGCAAGAAGCCGGACGCGACCCCTGTCGATACGACAAAACACTGAAACAGAGCGGGGCCGTTTCCGGCCCTGTCAGATTGATTGCGAACCCCGCGATTTTTGGCAGCAGCCGAAATCGCGGGGTTTTTGATTCCGGCCCCGTTCTATTGTGTCGACAATCGGCGGTCCCCGGTCGGCATGGGACAGATGCTCATCGCGCTGTTTGCTGACGAATTGTCCGGAGTGCGCGCAGGCTTCGAGGTTTTGCGTGGATGATCGGCCGGCAAACCGTGCACGGTCAGCGGCGGATCAACAGGTCATGGTGTGGGGTCGAGCCCAGACAGATGGCGAAGATACACGCGAGTGAGCGAAACCAGCTCATCGAGCAGCAGGGGCTGATCATCAGGATTTGCCCGCTGCAGATAGTCCAGCATCACAGTGGTGTATTCGGCGATCACCCGTCCCTGGATTTCCCGTTGTTCGTCGTCGCCAATCATGTCGCGCAGCACACTGGCAACAAGCACGCCGGCGCGGCGATTGCCTTCCTGATCGATCTGCCAAAGAAATGGCGATGCGTGCATTGCCTGTCGTAGTGCTACCGACCCTGGCTGGCGCTCGCGAAGCCGCAGAAGCTTCACCAGCGTTTCGCAATAGGCCTCAATCCAGTCGCCGCTTTTGCGCACCCCGGCAAACTCGGTATCCAGCAGGGTCAGCCGGTCGTCGAGATGGGACTGCGCCAGATGCGCCAGCACCTGATGCTTGTTGGGGAAGTAGCTGTATGCGGTTGCAATGCTGATGCCGGCGCCATTGGCGATCGTCAGCATGGTGATGGCCTCGAAGCTGCCGTGCTCAAGGATCTCGACTGTCGCTGCAAGCATCTTGTCGACGGTCGTTTTTGACCTCAGCTGCTTGGGTTTGCGGCGCTTCGGCGCAGCGAGCGGGTCCGTCCGTCCAGCCGAATTTTCATCGGCAACGGCGCGTCCTCGCTGGTTGTCGTCCCGATCCTGCATGCGTTGAGGTGCCCCCACATTCCCACCAACAGATCACTTAGTGTGCTTCCGGCAAAATACCACGAATTTAATACTACTATTTAGTTGCATTCTTACAGGCGCTGGCCTAATCGTGTGCGCCAGTTCAGCTGGGAGGAAAGCCATGAGAACGATTATTGCGGCCGTGCCGCTTGCATTTGCGCTGGCAGGCAGCGCTTTTGCCCAGGACTACCCGGACATGACGGTTCGCTATGCGAACTTCATGCCCGAAGGGTTCCCGACATCGGCGATTGACAAATACGTCGCCGACGAAATCGGCAAACGCACCGGCGGCAAGGTCAAATTTGAACTCTTCCATGGCGGGACGCTGGGCGGCCCTGCTGAAATGGTGGAGCTTGTCGGGTCGGGCGCCGTCGACATCGGCAATTTCCCGATCGGCTATTTCTTCAGCCAGTTTCCGGTTTCCGGTCTCGCTGACTCGCTGCCGCTGATCTTCCCGACCGCAGAGGCGTCCGCCGAGATCCAGAAAGAGGCCTACGCAGAACTTCCTGAGGTCAAGGCCGAATTCGATAAGGCTAACCTGCATCCGTTCCTGTTCCGCGGCCTGCCGCAATACAGGCTGCTGTGCACCAAGCCGGTCAAGTCGCTCGCCGATTTCAATGGCCTGAAAGTTCGCACATACGGCACCTTCCACCCGATTGTCTTTACGACCTTCAAGGCGGTTCCGGTCAATATCGAGCTGGGCGAAATGTATGAAGGTCTCCAGCGCGGCACAGTTGATTGCGCCTATTTGAACTATCAGACCGCTGCACTTTTCAAGCTCTATGAGGTGGCGAAATTCACGAGCGACGCTGAGTTCGGCGCAACGCCTCTCTTCCTGACCTATGTCAACAAACAGGTTTGGGATGGCTGGACGCCGGATTTCCGCAAGCTGTTCGACGAGGTCGTGGCAGATGCCGAGAAGAAGGCTGCTGATGAGATCAATGCTGAAGAGGACCAGGGGCTTGAGACCCTGAAGTCCAAGGGTGTCGAACTGGTGCATTTCGAAGACCAGCAGAAAATGATCGAGCAGCTTCCCGACTTCCTCGACCTGTGGGTCGACCATCTGACCAAGGAAGGCCAGGGGGACGCGGCAAAGAAGCATGCTGATTTCGTTCGCGAGCGTCTGAAAGCCTATCAGAAATAGGGCTGCTTTCGATCAAATCAGGCGGCGTGGAGGGGAGGCCAATGCCAGTTCGTATCTTGGATGCCGTGCTCGCTTGGGCGCTGCGATTGAGTTCGTGGATCGGGTGGGCCTCACTCACGTTGATGATGGTCCTCGGTACAGCCGACGTGATTGGCACGTTCTTTTTCGGACGCGCCATCATCGGCGCCTTTGAAATGGCTGAATCTGCCTTGGCAGTGGTCATGTTCGTTGGCCTGGTTCACGTCCAGGCCAGTCGGGGCCACATTGTCGTTGATCTTGTGACAGCGCGTCTTCATGGCGGGCTGTCACGCGCCGCAGACAGTCTGGCGCTTCTGGGCACATTGGTGGCGCTCTACCTGATCACGCGCCAGACGTGGCCCTTGATGCTGGACAGCTGGCGGATCAGGGAAGTCGCCAGCGGTAGTTTCGGGTTCCCGATTTATCCGGTGAAAACCCTTGTGTGTCTTGGCGCAACAACCGCGACAGCCGTTGCCGCCGCCCAATTCCTGCAGTCACTCAAACGATTGTTCGCACCAGGCAAGGGAGATGCGGCATGAGCCCTCTGGAACTCGGCCTTGCCGCTATTGCCGCCACCCTTGCAATGGCGATGATAGGCATCCCGGTCGGCCCGGCGATGATCCTGGCTGCGTGCGGTGGAATGCTGTTCACCGTCGGCGACCGTTTCATGTGGGTGACCCTGAAAACGCTGCCCTTTGACTTCGCATCCTCCTACACCTTTGTCGTCGTGCCGATGTTCGTGCTGATGGGTGTCGTCGCAGCCAGGGCCAATATCATTCAAGACCTCTATCATGCGGCTGCGAAATGGATGGGCGGCACACGAAGCGGTCTCTATGTCTCGACCGTTCTTGCATCAGCCGGCTTTTCGGCAATCTCGGGTTCGACTGTTGTCAACTCTGCGGTGTTCGGCAAAGTCGCGCTGCCCGAAATGCTTCGCCACGGCTGCCACAAAGGTTTCAGCGCGGCGTCGATTGCCGCGGCCGGCACGCTTGCGGGACTGATTCCGCCTTCCCTCAGCTTCGTTGTGTTCGGCATTCTCACAGGCCAGTCGATCGGTCAGCTCTTCATGGCGGGCGTTTTCCCCGGCTTGGTGACGATGGCCGGTTACATCGTGACCATCTTGCTGATGGTGCGTTTTGTGCCCAGCTTTGCGCCGAAGACGATTGATCGCTATCCACTCTCCGAAAAAATCCGCTCGCTGAAATCTGTCTGGCCGATCGTCGTGCTGGCGGCGCTGGTGCTTGGCGGCATTTATTCTGGCGCAATGCCGCCATCGGCTGCTGGTGCGGTCGGGGCCGCGGGTGCGGTTGCTCTTGCCTTCGTGCGGCGGTCACTCAATGCGCGGGGCCTGGCGGATTCACTGCAGGAAACCATGATCCTGACTGCGACGCTGTTTCTCGTCGTTGCGGGTGGTTTGCTGCTCGGCCGCTTCTTCGTAATCAGCGGGTTTATCCGCGAGATTACCGGGTTGCTGGTTGGGCTCGAACTCGGCGTCTACGGATTTATGGCCTTGATCGTCGTCCTCTACCTGATCCTTGGCATGTTCGTCGATCCGCTCTCGATGGTGGTGGTGACGCTGCCCGTCCTCTATCCGATCTCGCAGGCGCTTGGCATCAACGGCATCTGGTTCGCAGTCATTGTGGTCAAGATGGTGGAGATTGCGGCGGTGACACCGCCGGTCGGACTGAATCTCTTTGCCGTCATGGCAGCATCCGAAACGAAAATCTCCGCCGGCGAGATCTATCGAGGGATACTCCCTTTCATCGTGACTGAAGCTATCGTGCTGGCGATCCTCATCGCGTTTCCGGCGATTTCAACATGGTTGCCAACCTTGATGGTTGGCAACTGAACCTTCCATTGCAACAACAAAGGATACCAAGATGTCCAATTTAGGCCAGACGATTAGCTTCTCGCAGTTGCCGGATTTTGTCGGTCAGACGGCCTATACGTCCGACTGGATTGCGATCGACCGGGCCCACCTGAAGATGTTTGCCGCCGCCACCTACCTCGATCCGGCACATGTCGATCTGTCGTTCAGCCGTAACAACGAGTTTGGTGAGGATCTGATTGACGGCTTCCTGCTCCTGTCGATGCTGGTCTACTGGAATTTCCGCTATTTTCCGCTCAAGGGAGAAAAGCTCTGGGGTCTGAACTACGGCTTTGAAAAAGTGCGTTTCGTGACGCCTGTCATGGTCGGCGATCGCGTTCGTGCGATCTGCAAGATCAGCAGCATCAAGAAGAAGGGCGACGGTTGGCTCGGCGTGCTTTCGGTGACAGTTGAAAAGGAAGGCGCCGAACGCCCTGCCATGACGGCCGACTGGGTTGTGCTGTTCCTGGATGGCGGCAATGCTTGAAAAAACTGCCTCGGTCGAAAGCTTGCCTTTGCTCCGTCGCATATCTGACTACCCGTCTCACTGGGCGGGGCTGGCGCCAGAAAGCGTCGCCACCATTTTCGGAGACGAGCGGCGGACATACCGGCAATTGAACGAAGCCGTTGACCGATACGCGCGGGCGCTGATTGCAGCGGGTGTCGGCAAAGGCGATCGCGTATCTGTTCTGTCAACGCCGCGGCCAGAAATGTTCATAGCGTTCCTGGCGACGGTGTCGATTGGCGGAATCTGGCTGGGCCTCAATCCACGTTACACGCCAGGCGAACTTGCACGGACGCTGTCTGACTCCAGCCCTTCAGTTGTCTTCGTGCTTGCGGCATTTGAGAAAGAGAACCTCGGGAAACGTTTTCTCGAGGCCGCGTCGATTGCCGGGTTCGAAGGAAAGCGCGTTATCTTCGAGGGTAGCGATGACCGGTTTGAGAACGTGGATGCGTTTCTTGCCGCCGGCGATGCGGTCGATGCACGACGCCTCGCGGATAGACGCGCGGATGTGGATCCCGACGATCCTGCCTTGATCGTCTACACGTCCGGGTCAACCGGAGTTCCAAAGGGCGCGTTGCTGACGCATTTCGGACTTTGCCACGCATATACAACCCAATCTGCCAATTTTGGGATCGAGGGCGCGGGCATTGTCTGCAACCTTCCGATCAACCACATCGGCTGCCTCGGAGATCTGTGCTGCGCTCCGCTCGTCGGCGGAGCCGCCATCACTTTCATGGAGCGGTTCGACCCGCAGGGTATTCTTGCCGCGATTGACAGCGGCGATGTGCATTGCATTCTCGGTGTTCCGACCATGCTGCAGATCATGACCCAGCAGCCGGCGTTCGCGACAACCGATTTTTCCCGTATCCGGCTGGTCTGCTGGGGCGGCGCGGCGCTTCCCGTCAACGTGCTGCGTGAATTCCGGGCAAGGAACTGTCCGATGGGCATCACCTATGGCATGTCCGAAGTGCCGGGCTCCATTACGATGTCAGTTCCAGGAGCGAGTGACGAGGAGCTGACGACGACCGTCGGCCGGCCGGCCAAGGGACTGGACTTTCGCATTGTCGCCGACGATGGAAGCGTGCTGAAACCCGGCGAACAAGGCGAGGTGCGCGTGCGTCACCGCAGTGTCCTTGCCTCTTACTACAATCGGCCCGATGCAACAGAAGAAGCGTTCGACGAGGAAGGATTCTTCCGGACCGGCGACGTCGGCGTGCTCGATGCGTCAGGCAATCTGCATCTGGTCGGCCGCAAGAAGGAGATGTTCAAGTCAGGTGGATATAATGTCTATCCGCGCGAGATCGAATTAACCCTGGAGCAACATCCGGACGTGGCGCTTGCAGCCGTGATCGGGGTTCCAGACGAGCTCTACCAGGAAGTCGGACGCGCCTATGTGATCGCCAAACCTGGCGTCGACAAGGCAAGCCTCGCCATCCAGCTGGACGAATGGTGCCGCGAACGGCTGGCCAACTACAAGCGCCCGAAGCAGATCAACGTCAGAGACGAGCTGCCTTTGCTGCCGGTTGGCAAGATCGACAAGGTCGCTCTCAAGCGTCAGTTCGCTTCCGCTGGCTGATGTCCGTTTTTGCCCGGCGTTCAGGGAGGGGTCGCTTCAACATGACCCTGTGAATCGCTCCCCGGACCGGAAGCAGCCACGCCTTCATTTGAGGCAGGCTGTTCAGACGGCCGCGGAGTGCCGGGCGTTGCCGCGCGTCAGGTAGTCGTCAAAGCGGGCCGCAACCGTTCGTGTGATTGCGTGGTGCGTTGGCGCGATGACAAAGCGGTTGCCTTCGTCCAGAAGGCCGGAGACATCGTCCGCCGCAATGGCGCTGGCGCGCGCCAGCAGGCGTTTGCCGGCGTCGCCGTGGAGCTCTGACAGGGTGTTCTTGTCAAAAGCGAAGTCGCACATCAGCCGTTCGATGATCCATGCGGTGGCGATGTCGTCGGCCGTCAGCACAATACCGCGCGCGACTGGAAGCTGGCCTGCGTGGACCTTGGTTTCGTAGTCGCCGGTCGCAGTGATGTTCTGGGCGTAGCCCTGCCGGAACCTGCTGACTGATGACGGGCCGAGGCCGATCAGTGTGTCGCACTGGTCGTCCGTATAGCCCTGGAAGTTCCGCCGCAGACGGCCATTGGCGGCGGCAAGCGCCAGGCCGTCGCCCGGCAGAGCGAAATGGTCGATGCCAATAGCGGCGTAGCCGGCTTGACCGATGAGTTTTGCCGCGGTCTGGAACTGATCGAGCCGTTCGGAGGGCCCCGGCAGTGAGGTCTCCTCGATCATCGTCTGGTGCTTCTTGAACCATGGCACATGCGCGTAGCCGAAAAGGGCGATGCGGTCGGGCCGGAGCTCGAGGGCGCGGCTGACCGTTTGCGACAGACTGCTGGTTGTCTGGTGCGGCAGGCCGTAGAGCAGGTCGAGATTGACGGATGTTGCTCCCCGCTGACGTACGCCGTCGACGACAGATTTCGTCAGGTCAAAACTCTGCGTCCGGTTAATCGCCTGTTGAACGCGCGGGTCGAAATCCTGAACACCGAGGCTGGCGCGCGTCAACCCGGCCTGTGCGAGTGCATCGAGCCTGTCGGGGGTCATGTCGTTCGGGTCGATCTCCACGCTCAGCTCGGCCAGCGGGCTGACCGGAAGCATTGACCGGATAGCTGCGACAAGCCTGGTGAAATCGAGCGGAGTGAGCATTGTCGGCGATCCGCCGCCGAAATGAATGGCATCGACAGTGACGCCCTTTGGAAGTCGTGCGGCTACAAGCCGGATTTCTGCATGCAACACGTCCAGAAAGCGCGCAACTGGCTCATAGCGCAGCGTATGTTTGGTGTGACAGGCGCAGAACCAGCACAGCTTGTCGCAGAACGGCACGTGGACATAAAGCGAGACGCGGTCGCCGGGCAGCAAGGCGTCCATCCAGCGGACAACATCTGCCTCGCCGATACCTGCGTGAAAATGCGGAGCGGTCGGATAGCTGGTGTAACGAGGCACCTTGGCCTCGATCTGCTCTCGTACGGTGATGTTCATCGGCGCCTCGGCTTTGCGCCATGTCATGACAGTTTCGCAGGCTTTGATCCTTGACCTTGATCAAACTCCGTCCAGCACCACGATAGTCGGTTGCCGGGGCAGAGTGCCGAGCGACAGGGTTATTGACCGTTCCGGGCGGTAGTCCGTGGCAAAGCCCGGCCCCATCAGTGAAATGAACTCGCTCATCGGGGTGGAATGCCGGTGCATCGGCAGGATCACCGACGAATAGAGCCGTCTGGCAATGGTGCTCATGTTGGTGAGTGACTGCGTCATGCCCCCATCGACCGGCGTCATCAGCACATCGAGACGGCCGATAGCGGCATAGTGCTCGTCCGTCAGATCGTGATGCAGATGGCCAAGATGGCCGATGCACAGGCCCGCAACCTCGAAGACGAAGATCGAATTGCCATCGCGTACCATGCCGCCATCCCAGCGGCGGATATCGGTCGGCACGTTGCGGATGTAGACATCGTCGACCACGAGCCTGTGTTTCGCGGGACCTTCCTCGCTCCAGCCAGGCAGCACATGCGCGATGCCGGGATCCGGCGTCATGGTGAAATGTGTCGAATGGGCCCGGTTCATGGTGATGATGTCAGGCAGGGGATTTGCCCCGTAACGTCCGGAAAAGTCCGTTGCGATGCGCACGCCGCCGGGCGTATCGATCAGATAGGTCGAGTGTCCGGCATAGGTAATTGTCACCTCGCCCTTGGCGGCCGTTGAGCCGGCTGGCGTCAAATTGGCGTAGGTTGCACCGGGAATAGCCTGAGCCATGGCGATGCATTGTGAGGGGGCCGGGTCTTCTGTCTGCGTGATTGGAGGGCGCGGCGACTGTGCCAGTGCAGATGTCGCGGCGTACAGGGTGGCATAGAAAACAATCAACGATCGGCGCATGACGGCCTCCTTCACCACCACTATGCCTCCGGGTGGCTGTTGGAGCGCATCACGATGTTGCGAGGCTTCAGAACCGGCAGGGGATGCGAGCCAGGCATGTCATAGGAAGACTCTTTATTGGCGAGACCGTCTTCGTCACGGTCGCCCTGCAAACCGAATGCGTTAGCTGGATCGTCAAGCTGCTGGCTTTCGAGATAGTCTGTCACCACGCGGTGGATGACAGCAGCACGCGACACCTTCTGCTTTTTGGCAATGTCGTCCAGGCCGCGGACCCTGCCGCCCCGTCAACCCTCTTCGTTCATTCCCGCCAGTGTCGCCGATTGTCATTTACGTGACTGTCGCCGGGTGCGGGCTGTCCTATGATCTGCCAAGTCATGGACAGGGAGGAGAATTCATGAGCTTCGTCAAATGGTTACGAATGTCTACGATCAGCGCTGCGGTGGCTTTTGCCGGAATTGCCTCTGCTGAACCACTGAAACTTGCAACGATGGCGCCAGAAGGATCGGTCTGGCATTCCCAGATGATGAAATTCGTTGACGCGCTGCGAGCCTCCGGGCTGGAGGTTGACGTCTTTGCCAGTGGTCAACTTGGCAATATGCCGGACACGCTGAAAAGCACTTTGGCGGGCCGGATTGACATCTGGACTGGCGCTTCGGTTGTGCTGTCTGCAGTAGCGCCGGAATTGGCGTTGTTTAACCTGCCCTATCTCTTTGACAGCGCCGATCAGGCGAAATGTGTCATTCCGAAAATGTACGGGATGGGCCGCCAGGTTGCCGGCGAGAAATTTACCTTTCTCGCATTCTCCGCGATCGCGGGACAGGATGTCTTCGGCACAAAGCCTATCCGGCTGCCGAGTGACCTGAAAGGCGAGAAGACACGCATCGCGCCGATCCCGGCGTCGGTAGCCTTCTTTTCCGCGATGGGCGCTGCGCCGCAGTCGCTGCCAGCTTTCGAAAGCGCTTCGGCGGTCTCGACAGGTCTCGTCAAGGTATTGGAGTTCGATATCATCTACTATCTGCTCGCCGGCGTTAACAGAGGCGCTGCCTATATGACGCAGACTGATCACAACCATAATTTTGGCGCCTATATCATGTCACCGCGCACATGGGCCAGGTTGGACGATGCGCAGAAGGCGGCGGTACAGGCTGCTGCCGAGAAAATCGACTTTGGGGCGAACTGGGATGAAGTAGAGGCATTCGAAAGGACTATGCTGGAGAAAGCCAAAGCTTCGGGTACAGTCGAGATTGTTCTGACTCCTGAGGAAAAGGCCCAATGGGTCGATGTCGGCCGTTCGGTCTGGGATCAGGTCATCAACGAGACGCGAGGAGATCCGAAAGGTTTTCTTGCTGCGTTGGAAGAAGCGCGCACCAGTTGCAAGTGACGCAGGGCCGGGGGCTGTTTGCCGCACTTGGTTGAGCAGCACAGGTTTCCCGGTTGCCTTTCTCCGGCAGGCGCGCCGATCTGCGGCGCGCCGGCTGCAGTGGTTTTCGGTCGCCATCCTCACCTCAAGTCGCGCTGTCTGCCGCCCGTTCTGAGGAATCGCATCAGCCAAAAACCTTCACTTTCGCCCCTTCTGGACGTTTTGCGGCTCTTTCACTATAAGCCGCTCATCTCAGATCAATCTGGCAATACAGAGGGCTTCGATGGCCGGCCATAGTCAGTTCAAGAACATCATGCACCGGAAGGGCCGCCAGGACGCCATCCGGTCGAAGATCTTTTCCAAGCTGGCGCGCGAAATCACCGTCGCCGCCAAGCAGGGCATGCCCGATCCCAACATGAATCCGCGCCTGCGGCTGGCGATCCAGAACGCCAAGGCCGAGTCGATGCCCAAGGACAATATCCAGCGCGCCATCAACAAGGCGACGGGCGGCGACGCCGATAATTATGAAGAGGTCCGCTACGAGGGCTATGGTCCAGGCGGCGTTGCCGTGATCGTTGAAGCCCTCACCGACAACCGCAATCGCTCTGCGTCGAATGTGCGCGCAGCCTTCACCAAGGCTGGCGGGGCGCTCGGCGAAACCGGCTCCGTCTCGTTCATGTGGGATCGCGTCGGCGAGATCTTCTATCCGGCAGCGGCAGGATCAGCTGACAAGGTGATGGAAGCCGCTATCGAAGCTGGCGCAGAGGACGTTGAGTCCGACGACGAAGGGCACACGATCTATTGCGGCTTTGAAGACCTGAACGACGTGTCGAAGGCGATGGAAACGGCGCTCGGCGAAGCCGAAAGCGTGAAGCTCATCTGGAAGCCGCAGAACAATGTGCCGGTCGACGAGGAACGTGCCCAGTCCTTGATGAAGCTGGTGGCGGTGCTCGAAGACGATGACGACGTCCAAAACGTCTACGCCAATTTCGAGGTCGACGAAGAGACGCTCGCCAAGCTCAGTGCCGCGTGACGCGCTGCCGCCCATATATCAGCGCGGCGTTCTTGGCGCTGGGCCTTCTCATATCTGCGCCTCTGGCCCAGCTATCTGATGCGCGGGCCGAAGTGCGGTTCGGCAACAATGTCCGTATTGGCGGGCATGATTTCTCGAACCGCCGCTACAACGGCGTTCACATAGAGCGGACTGGAAAGCGTCCACCCTGGTATGGCTGCCGCATCTTCAAGCCGGGCTCGGTCTATCAAGGCAAACGCATCCGAGAGCGGACCGAGATCTGCAACTTGAAGACCATTCCGCCGCACAAGCGCAGGGGGGCACGGTAGTTGGTGCGCAAACCAACAGCTCTTTCTCAGATTTTCTTTAACCTGGAATTCATGTCTACTTGACACCCCCGCTTGTGCTCTGAAATGTCCTAACAAAACAGGGCAAGTTGCATGACCGAATTTGGACGAACTGAACCGCGTGCCGGGTTTTGGCGACGGTTTGGGGCGTTTGTCTTCGATTTCCTCTTGTTGGCCATTCCGTTTCAATTGATTGTAGCTGCGCTGTTCTCGTTGAGCGGCGGCATGATACAGTCCAGTTCGGGTGTTCTCACCAACGTTTGTGTGGCTTTGAAAGAAATGCCGCCCGGTCTGGTGACTCAGATCGAAAATCCCAATGCCGTGAATGATTGCCGCAAGACGTTCTTTGGTCTCGATACGGCGAGGCTTTTGATCGTTTCCCGGAGTGAAAAAGTTAGCGAAGCTTACACGACGACCGTTTCTGAGGGCTTCTGGCTCGATTCAAACGGACAGCTGACTGACCGTTCGGGCATCAACATCGATCTGGCGTTTATTGCCTTGCTGGTCGCGTATCTTGTGCTGATGGATTCGCGACGCGGCGCCACTATTGGCGGCAAATTGTTGAAGACATTAGTTCGGGACAACACATCGGATGACAGCGCCAGACTTTCATTGGGGCGAGCACTGTTGCGGCGAGCCGCTCCGATGTTCGGCTTCATTCCGGTAGTCTTGGCTGCCTTGGGCTTCCGGCTCTTTGCCGGTCCGTCTCCTGATGATCTCCAGAAGGTTATGATGTCACCGCTCTATCAGGCGGGCATGTATGGCTGCGTCCTCGTCGGATTTGGGTGGCTGATCTGGATTGTGGTGGCGATGGCTCGCAAGCGCGATCCCATCCATGATCGACTCGCAAAAGCAGCGGTTGTTCGGGTTCCATGACAAGGCCAACCATCCGCATCACCTATTGCACCCAGTGCAACTGGTTGCTGCGAGCCGGTTGGATGGCACAGGAGCTGCTGTCCTCATTCGGCGCTGATCTCGCCGAAGTGACGCTTGTGCCCGGCACCGGTGGCGTGTTCGAGGTCACTTGCGACGGCGAGATCATCTGGGAACGCAAGCGCGATGGTGGCTTTCCGGACGCTGCTGAACTGAAGCGCCGCGTCCGCGATCTGGCATGGCCAGAAAAGGCGCTCGGCCATGTCGACAAGAAGGACAGCTGACTGCTGTTCAGGCAAACAGCCGCTCGGGCGCGCTGCCAGCAGAAATTTGCCGGTCGACAGCGGCAAGCGCACGCATCGCGCAGCCTTCGAGAATGATTGGCGCCTCGTCAGGCAGAATGTCGAATACGATTGAATCGACCAGCCGGCCACCAGCCGTCGCCGCCACCGCATCGCGGATCGGACGCTCCATCAGGTCGAACGCATGGGCCCCCTGACCGACAAAGGCGACCGGCGCCGGATCGATCAAGGCAAAAAGGCTGCCAAGCCCGAAGCCGATGGCCTCGCCTGCGATGCGGAACGCATCGCGCGCCTGCATGTCACCTGCCCGCGCCTTCTCCGCCAGTTGGCGCATGTCCGATTCGCTGATGTCGGTGTCGATCATCGTACTGTCGGGGATCGCGTGGGCATTGCGCCAGATGGCGTAGTTGCCTGCGTAGGCCTCGATGCAGCCATGCCGCCCGCAGCGGCACAGAGCGCCATTGGGGCGATGAACCATGTGACCGAACTCGCCGGCCGACGAGCGCGTGCCGCTGAACAGATGACCGCGGAACATCATGCCCATGCCGATGCCGTGTGACAGGAGCACTGCAATGAAATCGCGGCCATAGTGCTGCGGGTCATGCCAGCGCAGCCCCTCGGCGATCATGTTGCAGTCGTTTTCGATTGCGACGTCGATGCCGAACTGGCGCTCCAGGAGATCGCTGAACTCGACGTCAAGATGCTGCACGATCGGCGACCACAACAGCTTGCGTTCGGCGGCGTCGGTGACGCCCTGAATTGCCACGATGATGCGCTGCGGGCTGGCCGGGGCCGCTTCGATGGACCTCCCCACGATACGGGTCACTTCGCTGACAAGCTGATCGCGGCCAAGTTCGAGCGTCGGAATGTGACGCTGCTCCTGCGCAATCGATGTGCCGGAATAGTCGATCAGATTGGCGGTCAGGCTGTTCATCGACAAAACGACGGCGACGATTGTTGCAGCCTGAGGATTGAGCTTCACCGCAATCTGCGGACGTCCACGCTTCGCGGCGGTGGCGTCGGGCATCCGGTTCTCGACGAGTACGCCTTCGGCAATCAGATCAGCGGTGATTGCCGAAATGGTCGAATGGCTGAGGCCGGTGACGGTCGTGAGGTCGGTGCGTGACGGATGAACAGCCCGCCGCACGGCGGCAACCACCATGGCCCGGTTGCGCCTGCGCAAATCGTCGTGTCTGATGCCGACGTTCATCCGTTTGAGACCTCCCTCAGCACCGTCGGAGGCGGTGCGGTCTGCCAGGCCTCTCTCTGATTTGCGAGACCCGACAAAGGCATATTGACAGACGGGCAGCCCTGAGTCATTCTTTTTTTCGAGGCTCGAAAAAAAGCTTCATGCAACCTGAAGGCCGGTAATCACCAGCGCCCAACGGGCGCATAGGGAGGAACTCATGAAGAAATTTGCAACCGCCATGCTGGCGGGTGTCGCCATGTCGATATCGCTCGCCGCCGTCGCGGAAGCCAAGGACAAGGTGATCGGCGTTTCCTGGTCGAATTTCCAGGAAGAGCGCTGGAAAACTGATGAAGCCGCCATGAAGGCCGCCATTGAGGCAGCTGGCGACAAATACATATCCGCTGACGCCCAGTCGTCGGCTTCCAAGCAGCTCACCGACGTTGAAAGCCTGATCGCACAGGGCGCCAATGCGCTGATCATTCTGGCACAGGATTCGTCAGCGATTGGCCCCGCGGTTGAAAAGGCTGTCGCGGAAGGCATTCCGGTCGTCGCCTATGACCGCCTGATCGAGAACCCGGCAGCATTCTACCTCACCTTCGACAACAAAGAAGTCGGCCGCATGCAGGCTCGGGAAGTGTTCAAGGTGAAGCCGGAAGGCAACTACGCCTTCATCAAGGGCTCATCGTCGGACCCGAACGCCGACTTCCTGTTCTCGGGTCAGATGGAAGTGCTCAAGGAAGCTATCGACGCCGGCAAGGTGAAGAATGTTGGCGAGGCCTATACCGATGGCTGGCTGCCGGCCAACGCCCAGAAGAACATGGAGCAGATCCTGACCACCAACGGCAATAAGATTGATGCAGTTGTCGCATCGAACGACGGCACGGCAGGTGGCGCGATTGCTGCGCTTCAGGCGCAGGGCCTTGCTGGCACGGTTCCGGTTTCCGGACAGGACGCGGACCACGCTGCGCTGAACCGCGTCGCAATGGGCACGCAGACGGTGTCGGTCTGGAAAGATTCGCGTGATCTCGGCAAGAACGCTGCTGAAATTGCCTCGCAGCTCGCAGACGGCAAGAAGATGACTGAAATCGCCAACGTAACGTCGTTCAAGACGCCTGGCGGCAACGACATGAATTCAGTCTTCCTGACTCCGGTGCCAATCACCAAGGACAATCTCAACGTTGTCATTGATGCCGGCTGGATCTCCAAGGAAGCGGCCTGCCAGGGCGTTGCGGCCGGTTCGGTCGCAGCCTGCAACTGACGCCAATTCAACCTGAAAAAACAGGAACGCCGCGGTTTGACGAAATCCGCGGCGTTTCTATAAGCTGACTTACGGTCGACGCCGAAGCTTGATCGGACGCCGTATATGGAGGGAGGGCCATATGTCTGACGCGACGCAAAAGTCGCCCACTGATGTGGCGCGCGCAAGCGAGCTGAGTGTCATCGGGCGCTTCCTGAAGGCAACAGAGATCGACACCCGCATGTTGGGCATGCTTGCGGCGCTGGCGATCATCTGGATCGGCCTGCACATCATGTCGGGCGGTCTGTTTTTGACCCCGCGCAATTTATGGAATCTATCGGTCCAGTCGGCGTCGGTCGCTGTGATGGCTACCGGCATGGTTCTGGTCATCGTCACCCGAAATATTGATCTGTCTGTCGGTTCGATCCTTGGCTTCGTCGGGATGGTGATGGGCTATGTGCAGGCAGTCTATCTGATTCAGGTTGTAGGTCTGCCTTTGGGACATCCAGCTATCTGGATTATTGCCCTGCTTGCCGGCGTCATTACCGGTGCAGCAATTGGCGCCTTTCAGGGCTACATCATCGCCTATCTCGGTGTGCCAGCCTTCATCGTCACGCTAGGTGGCCTTCTGGTCTGGCGTGGGGCGGCCTGGTGGGTCACAAGCGGGCAGACAATTGCGCCGATGGACGCAACATTCCGGCTGATGGGCGGTGGGCCTGCAGGTTCAATTGGAGCCTTCTGGAGCTGGGTTGTTGCGGTGCTCGCCTGTATTGCCATCGTCGCCATGTTTGTCACCGGTCGATCGCAACGGCAGCGGTTCGGTTTCCCGCTTCGGCCTGTCTGGGCGGAAGTGTTTCTTGGTGCTGTCGCCTGCGCCATCATTCTGGGCGCTGCCTGGATTGCCAATTCCTATCCGTGGCCGATCGGCATCGTCAATCAATACGCACAAGCAAACAATATTCCGGTTCCTGAAGGTGGCCTGTTTATTGCGCACGGCATCGCCATTCCGGTGCTGATCGCTGTTGTTGTCGGCATCGTTATGACCTTCATCACAACCCGCACGCGTTTTGGCCGCTATGTCTTTGCGATCGGCGGAAATCCCGAAGCTGCCGACCTCGCCGGCATCAACACCAAATGGGTGACGCTGAAGATTTTCATGCTGATGGGCGCGTTGGCGGCAATCGCCGCCGCCATTTCAACGGCCCGCCTTAATGCTGCAACCAATGCTCAGGGCACACTCGACGAGTTGCTCACCATTGCAGCTGCCGTGATCGGCGGTACGTCTCTGGCCGGCGGCTCAGGTACAATTGTCGGCGCAATGCTTGGAGCGCTGCTGATGCAGTCGCTACAGTCCGGGATGGTTTTGCTCGGCATCGATACGCCGCTGCAAAACATTGTTGTCGGTGCGGTGCTTGTTGTCGCTGTCTGGCTCGATACTGTCTATCGCAAGCGTCTGTAGGGAGGATAACCAATGGCTGAAACCCGCACACCTCTCGTCGACATGCGCGACATCTCCATCGCTTTCGGCGGCATTCGCGCCGTCGATAGCGCTTCAGTCGATCTTTTTCCAGGCGAAGTCATGGCGCTGCTCGGCCACAATGGCGCCGGCAAGTCGACGCTGATCAAGATATTGTCCGGCGCCTACAAGCGTGATGGCGGAAAGATTTTCGTCCGGGGCCAGGAAGCGCACATCAACAATCCGCGCGACGCCAAGAAGTATGGTATCGAGACAATCTACCAGACATTGGCTCTGGCCGACAATGTCGATGCGGCGGCCAACCTCTTTCTTGGCCGCGAGCTGCTGACATCCATTGGCACGCTGGATGACGTTGCGATGGAGGCTGAAGCCCGAAAAGTGATGGGCAGGCTTAATCCGCGTTTCCAGCGTTTCAAAGAGCCGGTGATGAAGCTTTCAGGTGGTCAGCGCCAGTCGGTGGCCATCGCACGTGCGATCCTGTTTGACGCGAAGATCCTTATCATGGACGAACCGACAGCGGCGCTCGGGCCTCAGGAAACGGCGCAGGTCGGCGAACTGGTCAAGCAATTGAAGGCCGAAGGTATCGGCATTTTCCTTATCAGCCATGACATCCATGACGTATTCGACCTGGCTGATCGCGTCTGCGTGATGAAAAACGGTCAGGTGGTCGGCACAGCGCGCACCAAGGATGTGACCGAAGACGAAGTGCTCGGCATGATCATTCTCGGAAAATGCCCGCCAGGCGCAATCCCAGGTCCCGGAGCGCTCAACGAAGCCGCAGCCTGAGCCGGGCAGCGCCAACAGGTTGAAAAGGCCGGCGGAGCGATCCGCCGGCCTTTCAGATTCAGGTATTTCGCGCTGCTACCAGCGATAGTCTCGCGGACAGCGAGCCTCGTAGAGGCGGCCACGGCTGTTGCGATAGGTGCAATATCCGCGACGTTCTGCACGGCCGATAAAGTAGCCAGCGGCGCCGCCAACGACTGCGCCTGCAACTGCGCCTTCAACGCGACCCGTAGCGATGCCGCCAACGGCCGCGCCGATTCCGGCGCCGACTGCCGTGTCGCGTTCTGCGGTCGTGCAGCCGGCAATCGCCATTGTCGCCGCCAAGGCAATGATTGTCTTCTTCATGTTCATGTTGGTCTCTCCGTTTTTTGCCCGTCTCGAGTTTGCAATAGCATATTTGGCAGGTGTGCGAATTACGTCTGCATCAAATCCAACATGCTACAAATTATCGTCCGTTGATGGCGACAATGTGCACATTTCCGGCTTCGACCGGCATCTCAAGCTGGCCCCTGGGTGTATTGCGTTCCGGACCAGTTCAGTGCTCCACACGCTTGTGGCCTCGCAGACAGTTTCAGGGAATAGAAGCGGACGGAAGGCGGTGCCGCCGGCCGAACGGCCAACGATCAGAAACGGTACAGCACCATATTGCATGGCTGGGGTCCTCTCCAGCCAGGAACGTCCGGTCTTTCGAAAAGTTCCACCGCGTGCGGTGGTCAGCCAATCAGCCAGGCAAGTGACGCGCTGATGCTGATGACAGCGGCTTCGGGCCATCGCCGGGCACATATCTGCATTGCCAGTGTCCACCAGGAACCAGGAGTGCGGTCAGGGCCCTGATCGGTATCATCGGCGTTACCCATTGCAAGCCTGGCTGCGTCCTCGGCGCCGATGAGGCGCAGGTTTGGCATAGGCTTTTTGCCCGGCGAGGCCTGTGGCGTGCGCACGGTAGTCTCCAAAATGCTGTTCATGCCACATGCTCTCCGATCATGGTTAAGGCGGGATTAACCATGCATGCCAATTGATGAGTTCGATAAGATAAGACACGCTTCAATCGGCTGCCGTGAGCAGCGTAGTCGCACCAGACTACCAACCCAAAGAGTCATGGCTCGGGCAGGTTCCAGGAATGCCTGAGGAAGTGCGGGGTTCCCGGAACAATGATGGTGGCGTCAGCCAGTCCTGCGAAGCAGGCTGGCAATCAAGGAAATGGCCAGAAACGCCAGGAATACAAAAAACAGGATCTGCGCGACTCCGGCAGAAGCTCCGGCGAGGCCACCAAAGCCAAGCGCACCAGCGATGATGGCGACGACCAGAAAAACAAGCGCCCAATAAAGCATGTCAAGCCTCCATGCGTGGTCAAAATGAACAACGTGCAACAGGCGGGTTTTGTTCCGTCAGGTTGCAGCGTACAGCCACCAGTCTTTGCCTTGCGGCGTAATGCAACCGTAATCGCGAAACGTCATTCAGTAAGATGCGTCAAGCGGAATTTGCGGCACGACCGGAAACTCAGGCCGCAGCTCGCGCCTGACGGTCAAAGAACAGCGCCTGGCTGATGAGCGCCTTCACCATGTCGGGGTTGAAAGGTTTGGTCACAAGGAATGCCGGTTCTGGCCGCTCGCCGGTCAGAAGCCGCTCCGGGAACGCTGTAATAAAAATCACAGGCACGGCTGTCGTCTTCAGAATCTCGTTGACCGCTTCCAGCCCGGACGAGCCATCGGCGAGATGGATATCAGCCAACACCATCTTGGGCTGGGTCTTGGCAAACATCGCAACCGCTTCCTTGTGGGTGCGGGCAGTTGCAACGACGCGGTGACCCAGGCTCTCCACCATTTCTTCAATGTCCATCGCGATCAGCGGTTCGTCCTCGATAATGAGGATGTCAGTGGCAACCTGACGCGATATCTCGTTGGAGGCTTCCGTCAACAGCGCACCAAATTCGTCGTCGGACACATCCAGAATTTCGGCAGCTTCAGCATCTGAAAATCCCTCAACCGAAACAAGGATGAAGGCCTGCCTCGCTTGTGGCGCAATCGAGGCGAGATTGGCGGCAGCCTTCCTTTCCCAGGAAGCGGCCTGCTGGTCAGATGGCTGTTTTACAGCTGTTGTCGTGAACATTCCGGCAAACAGCTTGAACAGAGAAACGCGGTCGCTCGACGCGGAGGGAAATATGCTGACATCGGCAATCAGAGCCTCAAGGACGGCTGCTACGTGTGCATCGCCGCTGGTCTGGGAGCCGGAAACGGCGCGGGCAAACCGGCGCAGATATGGCAAGTGCGGTGCAATACTGGTGGAAAGGCTCATAAAATGTCGTCTCCCTTAACGACGAAGTCCGCCCCCGGGGCGGCGACGCTCTAGCAAAACGCCCGCGTTCAGAATTAGTTCCGTCACATGGAACTTTAGTAATTTTGCGGCGTTGAAGACAGTTGATGTTTGAGCTGCGCCCACGATGGGTTGGGTTGAGTGCAGCCGCTCCCCAAGGCAATATGTGCCGTATCTGGGAGCAAGGGTATAGGTTTAGTATGTCGGACAAGCAGCAGCCGTCGCGGCCGTCGAATCCCCAGAATGCGGCAAGCCGTGACATTATCGGTGCAAATTCTGAGATTGGCCGCAAGCTGCGCCAGTTCTACGACGAGATCGCATCAGAAGAAGTTCCAGACCGTTTTGCCCAGCTGCTGGATCAACTGGACAAGGCCGAAACCGCCCGGGACAGCAAATAACTGATGGGCGCTACGGGTGAATTCAAATCCGGCCTGCTGGCCGCAATTCCAAACTTGCGCGCGTTTGCGGTGTCGCTCACGCACAATACAGATCGTGCTGACGATCTGGTGCAGGAGACATTGATGAAGGCGTGGGACAAGCACGCCAGTTTTGAGCCGGGCACTAATCTTAAGGCGTGGCTGTTTACCATTCTGCGCAACGAGTTCTACTCGCAAATGCGTAAGCATGGCCGTGAAGTGCAGGACAGCGATGGCATCATGACAGCCAGGCTGGCCGTACATCCGAGCCAGCAGGGCAAGCTCGATCTCGACGATTTTCGGACTGCGCTCAAGGAGCTCCCGGAAGACCAGCGCGAAGCAATTATCCTTGTCGGTGCATCCGGCTTCTCCTACGAGGAGGCTGCGGAAATTTGCGGGTGTGCTGTTGGCACGATCAAGAGCCGTGTCAGCCGCGCGCGATCAAGGTTGCAGGAAATGCTTGGCGTGTCTGGTGAGGCCGACTTCGGACCGGATTCGGTCTCGACACAAGTTCTTAGCTCCAATCACTGACGGCGTTCAATCAGTGCTGCCGGCGAGCCTCTTGCAGTTGCCGCAATCGCGTTGACCAAAGTTGATGAGTCGTACGGCTTTTTGACGACGGTAACGGCGGAAAATTCAGCCTTGATACCAGACAGATCGGCCATTCCGGTAGCAAACAAGAAAGGCACGGCCTGTTCCCTCAGCGACCGTGCAAAATCCAGCGTCGATTCGCCGCGCAGATTGAGGTCAATCACGACAACATCAGGCTCAGTCGTCCCGGACAGCATGACAGCCTCGTCGAGAGATCCCGCGAGACGGACATCTGCGGCACCCGCTTCCTTGCAAATCTGTTCTATCTCCATGGCGATCAGATATTCGTCTTCGAGAACGAGCACTGTAAGGCCAGCGAATGGCTGTTGCATCAAATGGCCGTCTCCTGATTGCGGAAAGACAGGTATCAAGGTGGTTGCGCGTTGCCGCATCTAACGCCGATGCATTAGATGGCAGGGAAGTGGCGCTTTGATGGAGAGGCGTTTTGGTGTACTTTTTCAAAGCTGTATGCACCAACAAAATGGCGAAACTGGTCCATCGGGCTGCGCCGTTTCGAAATACTGACAAGGAAGGTCTGTGCGCCGCCTGGGTGTCATTGCTGAAGACCCGCAGCTGCGCTGTTCTCTTTACTCTGGAGCCGAAACGCTCTTTCATATGAACAAAGGCCGGAACATCGCAGCGCATCTTGTGTTGGCGTGCGAAGGCAAAAGGAGAGTCTCATGGCGTCGAGTGCAAAACCGGCAAAGTCTGTCAACGAAGCAAAGGCTGCTGCTGCAAAAGCCAGCGTCTCCGAAATGGAAGCGCAGATCGCCATGCTTAAGGCAGAAATCGAAAAGCTGCGGGGACATGCTGTGTTGTCGGGCGAAGCACTGAAACTTATGGCTCAGGAAGGCGTGGAGCAGGTAAAGTCGCAAGGTCAGGCGGCAATGCAGAATCTCCGCAACAACGCCGATGATATTGAGGCGCAGATCGTTGCGACGGTCCGCGAGAAGCCGGTTACGTCGCTTGCTGTTGCCGCAGGGATCGGCTTTCTCTTTGCCTTGATTGCACGCCGCTAGAGGCTGCAAATGGCTCGCATGCTTGCTTCGCTGATTCAGTCTCTTGCCGTGAGCGAGGCCCAAGGAGCCGCGCGCAGAGTGACGAGGAAGATCGTCGACTACACGATCGCAGGTGTCTTTTTGGCCATCGGCGTCGGTTTCTTCATCGCCGCGGCCTACATCTTTGCGGCGCGCCATTTCGATCCGCTCTATGTCGCGCTTTCGTTCGGTGGCGGGTTCGTTTTGTTGGCCGTCATTGCCGTTGTGGTGAACCGGATCATGTCCGGCATCGACGTGCGGCGGGCCCAGGAAGAGCGAGAGGCGCAGATGAAATCAGCCGCGATCGCTGCAAGTTTGGCGACGCTTCCAACGCTTTTCAAAGGACGTGCCGGCATTATCGGCTTGTTCGGGCCGCTGGCTGCAATGGCTGCCTACGCGATCTACAAGGAAAATACGGACCAACCCGGCGATCAGGACGATTGATCGTTGGACTTACACTGCATCTATCCGGAACAGATGGATTCGCGCCGGTGACGGCGCAGGTTTGTTCTTGTCAGGCCGGTGAGAAGCGAAGGCCGTCCTCTGTCAGTTCCAGTAAAGCCAAAGTCTGGTCGAGATGCTCGGCGCGCCAGGCCAGCAGCTTCTCGGCACATTCGAGCCGGACTTTGAGATGGTTCTTGTCATTGGCCAAGTTGCGGGTTTCGCCGGGATCGTTCTCAAGGTCGAACAGCAGTGGCGGCAGGCCGCCGTTGAAGTGAACATATTTGAACCGCTCGCCGCGGAGCACCGACAGGTTGCACTGGGTCGATTTCAGCCCAAATTGCGCCTCGGCTTCGCCGCCTGAAATGGAGCGGAAGTCAAATTCCCAATGTGCCTCGCTGCGCCAGCCGCCGGGCTTGCGGCCATCGAGAAACGCTGTCAGCGCCCGGCCGTCGACAGGCTGGGCGGGCGCTACCCCGATCAGGTCGAGCACGGTCGGCATGATGTCGACGGCTTCGGTGAAAGCCTTCACCTTACGCCCATGCGCGCCTGTGTGGCGCGGGTCGCGGATCACCAGTGGCACATGGTAGCTCTGGTCGAAGAAACCACCCTTGCCGAGGGACCAATGGTCGCCGAGTTGCTCGGCGTGATCGCTCATCAGGACGATGATGGTGTTTGACCAGTCGCCGCTGGCTTGAAGCGCCGACCAGATGCGGCCGAGCTGTGCGTCGACCTCGGAGATCATGCCCCAGTAGATGGCGCGGATGGTACGGAAATCGTTGTCCGACCAGTCCTTCACCTTGCCCTTTGCGCCGGGAATGAAGCCCTTCCGTTTCCGGTTTGCCAGTGTCCAGGCCGCATAGGGATGGATCGCGGCTTCCCTCTCCAGATCTGCCGCGCGGCGGAAGGCCGGGCCGTCAGCGGGATCATAAATGCGGTTGTAGGGTTCTGGCACGATGAAGGGTGGGTGCGGCGACAGGAACGAGACATGGGCAAACCACGCGTCGCGCTTGTCCTGCTCGCCCAGCCAGCGGATGAACTCACCGGCCAGAAAGGCGGACGGTGTTTGATCGCGATTGTAGACAGGCGGATCAGTCGAAACCGCGCTCGCGCCTGACGCAGGGCGATGAATGCCGGGAAAGCCGGCGCTGGAATCGATGCCCCTTGCGGCCAGCCAGGACAGCCAGGGCTTTTGATGTTCGGGCAGCAATTGCCGCGCGACAAGCCCCGGCAAGACGCCTTCATAGGTGCGCAGCGCCGGATCGGACGGATCGAGCCCGCGTGGATCAGGCGAGGTGTCGGTATAGCCAAACAGGGTGGGCGAATAGCCGCCACGGCGCGCCGCAAGCGCGATATTGTCAAACCGCGCATCAAGCGGCGTGCCATTGCGGCAGACGCGGTTGTTCATCTGGTAGAGGCCTGTATAGATGCAGGCGCGCGCCGGCGAACAGGGAGCTGCACCGGCAAAATGGTTTACAAACAGCGTCCCCTCGGTAGCCAGCCGGTCAACATTCGGCGTTTTGACAACCGGGTGGCCAACTGCTGAAAGGCTGTCGCCGCGCCATTGATCGCAGGTGATTATCAGGACGTTGGGACGGGAGGCCATGCTGCATTTCTCCTGCGCTATGGCGATGTTTGCGCGACGGTGCATTTCGATGCAAGCGTGCAGACCAACGGGAACAAACTGCCGCGACCAGATCATCAACTGTGAGGCAGGCCTGTTCGCAAATACAGAACGGTCCATTCTTCATTCGCGGTCTGTCCTGACGGGCCCGGATGACCGATATCCACACTGGCCAGCACGTGCCTGCCAAAGTGGCAGCAGAACCAAGCATGCCGGAACAGAACCTAGAACTGATCGGAGCCTGATATGAGCGCGACCGAATACATTTTCAAACGCATCGACGGCGATGCAGGTGCGCCGCTGTTGTTCCTGTTTCATGGGACCGGCGGCGACGAGAACCAGCTGCTTGGTCTTGGCCAGCAATTGATGCCGGGCGCCACGCTGGTCTCGCCGCGCGGCGATGTGTCGGAGCAGGGCGCTGCGCGGTTTTTCCGGCGTACCGGCGAGGGCATCTACGACATGGACGACCTTGCCCGGGCGACTGCCAAGATGGCGGGATTTGTCGAGGCGCAGGTGAAGCCGGGCAAGTCTGGTCAGGTTAACGGGCTGGGCTATTCGAACGGCGCAAACATTCTGGCGACAACGCTGTTTGCACGGCCGGTCCTGTTTGACGCTGTGGTGCTGATGCACCCGTTGATCCCGTTCGAGCCGGTCATCAATGGCGGCCTCGGCGGCAAGCGTGTGCTCATCACAGCCGGACGGCGCGATCCGATCTGTCCGCCAGAGATGACATCTAGGCTGGACGAGTGGTTGCGCGCCAAGGGCGCTGATGTCACCTTGTTCTGGCATGATGGCGGACATGAAGTGCGCCCCGGCGAAATTGATGCAGCACGCGAATTTCTCGCCGCTGCGGGAGCAAATGCATGAGTGACCTGCCAAATATCCAGCACAGCGAAAGCGACACCAAGGGGCGCTATTTCATGCGCCTCGACAGCGGGCATGAAGCCGAGATGACCTATTCCAAGGCAGGCAGCGATCTTGTCATTATCGACCATACCGGCGTGCCGGATGCATTTCGCGGCAAGGGCGCCGGACTGGCGCTGGTGTCGCGGGCGATCGCCGATTTTCGTGCTGCCGGCAAGAAGGTGATGCCGCTCTGCCCGTTCGCTGCTGCGCAGTTCCGGCGGCATCCCGAATGGGCCGACGTATTGAAAACCTGAGGCAGTGCGATGGAACCCGCAGCAGACAGGACAATCCGGTATGACGAGGGCGACACGCAGGCCCGATACTCCGTTGCCATGCCTGATGGAAGCGAAGCCTTTCTGAAACTGGTCAAGCTGTCGCCTGGCCATGTCGTCGCCAGCTCAACCTTTGTGCCGGAGCCTTGGCGCGGCCAGAACATCGCCGAAGAGATGGTCGAGCGGCTGATCTCCGACGCGCGCTCGCGCGGCTGGTCGATCACGCCGTCATGCTGGTTTGTCGCTGAAGAGTTTGCCCGTCACGCGCCGGACTGGGACGACGTGCTGAAGCAGTAGGCCGTCAATTTCTCAGTCGCGGACGGCTGTTTCGCGTTGATGGCTTCATGGCGACCGATAGAGTGAGTGTGATGCTTTCTCTTGATGATCCTCGTTGGCGCGACCTGCGTCATGCCTACGGCGATGCAGCCGACATACCGGACCTGCTTCGGAGTCTGGCGTCATCCACTGGCCGGAAGGCAAGCTATCAGGACGAGCCTTGGTCCAGTCTCTGGTCGAGCCTCTGCCATCAAGGTGACGTTTACACTGCATCTTATGCGGCTGTTCCACAAATCGTGCAGATCGCGAGCCAAGCCAAGGGTCCCATCGACTTCGCGTTTTTCCAACTGCCAGCCGCGATTGAGGTGGCGCGGCAGAAGGGGCGCGGCCCCGACATCCCGGACGCCTATGTTGACGACTACCTCCGTGCGATCACGCAATTGGTCGAGAATGTCAGCCTTCACCGGAACCAGGCATGGGACCAGCCGATGCTGCTGTCGGCAGCTGCCGCTTTAGCTGTGGCCAAGGGCCATATCGATGTCGCAGAGGCTTTGCTGAACCTGGACGCTGACTGGATCACCAAAATCAACAATTTCGAGTACGACTAAAGGTCATTTCGACGGACACAACCGTGGAAATGACAGCTAAGCTTCGCCCTTGACGGAGATGCGGCCGGCCAGCGTTTCCATGCGCTCGGCCAGCTGCGACAGCGCGCCGGTCAGCGCCGCGTCGTTCTTGTCGGCCTTCACCAGAGCATCGTCGCGGGTCTTGCGCAGGGTAGAGATCTCGCTCTCCATGCCCTTGACCCGCTTCTGCAGCTCGGAAAACTCGTCCATCACCATGATGCCGGCCATGACCGCCAGCCGGTGGTCGCCGATCTCGCCGAACGATCCCTTGAGGTGGGAGATATATTTGTCGAAGCGGCGCGCCAGGTCGAGCAGGTGTTCTTCCTGACCCTCGTCGCAGGCCATGCGATATTGCTTGCTGTCGATGGTGACGGTGACTTGGGCCATATTACCTGTCCAGAACGGCGCGGATCGTTTCCATGGCGGTCACGAGCCGGCGCGAAACTTCCTTGTTGGCGCCTTCCAGACGCTCGGCGCGAGCCTCGGAGGCGTCCAGCTCCTGGGCCAGCTTTGCGCGATCAGCGTTCATTCGTTGAACTTCGGCCTCTGCTTCGGCGTAATTTTCGTCATGTTCATGGCGGGCCGAGACCGCATTTTCGAGCGCGGCCATCGCCTTGCCAAGGCGGTTTATGACTTCCTTCAACGTGACGTCGCCGGTCATGAGAACCAATCCAGCTGGTGCAATCCACCGAATCGCACAGGATTCGAGATGTTTGCGTGACGAAGTTTAGGCAGCGGACGAAGGGGGCGTCAACAAAGCGCGGCCGCAATCCCCTGCAAAGGCGACGATTGGCCCCGCCGGCTGGCGTTGACAGGTCGGGGCCACCTGATATGTGTCCCTCGCAATTTTCCGGGCCGGGTCGCTGAACTTTGGCCTGCCTTTCGTCCCAAACAGAGAGTGACGATGACTTCACGCGAAAAACACGACCGGATGGCAAATGCGATCCGCTTCCTGTCGATGGATGCGGTCGAGAAGGCAAACTCAGGCCATCCTGGGCTTCCAATGGGCGCGGCAGATATCGCGACCGTGCTGTTCACCCGGTTCCTCAAGTTCGATCCCGCCAATCCAAAATGGCCGGACCGCGACCGTTTTATCCTCTCGGCTGGCCACGGCTCGATGTTGCTCTACTCGCTGCTCTATCTGACCGGCTATGAGGACATGACGATCGAGGAGATCAAGAATTTCCGCCAGATCGGTTCGCGCACCGCTGGTCACCCCGAATATGGTCACGCAACCGGCATCGAGACGACAACCGGCCCGCTCGGCCAGGGTCTGGGCAATTCCGTCGGCATGGCGATTGCCGAACGTCACCTCAATGCACAGTTCGGCAATGATCTGGTCGACCACTGGACCTATGTGCTGGCCGGCGACGGCTGCCTGATGGAAGGCATCAGCCAGGAGGCGATCTCGCTGGCCGGTCACCTGAAGCTGAACAAGCTGATCGTGTTCTGGGACAATAACAACATCACCATCGACGGACCGGCAAACCTGTCAGACAATACCGATCAGCTGGCGCGCTTTGCGGCGTCCGGCTGGCACACCATCGCCTGCGACGGCCATGACCCGGACGCGATTGCGCAGGCAATTGAAAAGTCCAAGGCTTCCGACAAGCCAAGCCTGATCGCCTGCAAGACGACCATCGGCTTTGGCGCGCCAAACAAGGCCGGCACCAACAAGGTGCACGGTTCGCCGCTGGGCGCAGAAGAAATCGCTGCTGCACGCAAGGCGCTCAACTGGCCATACCCTGCATTCGAAGTGCCGTCTGAAGTGCTTGACGCCTGGCGTCTGGCCGGACTGCGCTCCGTGAAGGACCGCAAGGCATGGGAACAGCGCCTGGGTGCAACCGAATCTGAAATGAAGGCCGAGTTCGAGCGCCGTCAGCGCGGCACCCTCGCAGGCGGCTTTGAGGCGGCGCTGGCTACCTACAAGAAGAAGCTTGCCGAAGACAAACCAAAGGTCGCCACCCGCAAATCGTCGGAAATGGCGCTGGAAGTCATCAATGGCGTGCTGCCCGAGACTGTCGGCGGCTCGGCCGACCTGACGGGTTCCAACAATACCAAGACAAGCCAGACCAAACCGCTGACGCCGGGCGATTATGCCGGTCGTTATGTCTATTACGGCATTCGCGAGCATGGCATGGCAGCGGCCCTGAACGGCATGGCTCTGCATGGCGGCGTCATCCCGTATTCGGGCACGTTCCTGGTGTTCTCCGACTATGCCCGCCCGTCGATGCGGCTGGCCTCGCTGATGCATCAGCGTTCGATCTTCGTGATGACCCACGATTCGATCGGTCTGGGCGAAGACGGCCCGACCCACCAGCCGGTGGAACAGCTGGCTGCGCTGCGCGCTATTCCGAACCATCTGGTGTTCCGCCCGGCGGACGCGATGGAAACTGCCGAATGCTGGCAGGCGGCGCTTGAATCGCAGGATGCGCCGTCGACGATTGCGCTGACCCGCCAGAACCTGCCGGCCGTGCGCACCGAATATTCGGAAGAAAATCTGTCGGCACAGGGCGCATATGAACTGGCGCAGGCGTCGGACGAGGCTGAGGTGACGATTTTCGCAACGGGCTCGGAGGTCGAAATTGCACTGAATGCGCGCGCGGCGCTGGAAGCGCATGGGCACCCGACGCGCGTTGTTTCGGTGCCGTGCTTTGAATTGTTCGAGCGGCAGAGCGCCAAATACAAGGCGGCGATCATCGGCACGTCAAAGGTGAACGTCGCAATCGAGGCCGGCATCCGCATGGGATGGGACCGCTTCATCGGCAGTGATGGCATCTTCATCGGCATGTCGAGCTTTGGCGCCAGCGGCCCGTACGAAAAGCTCTATGAGCACTTCGGCATTACCGCCGAAGCCGCCGCCAAGGCCGTCGAGACGCGCCTGCACAAGAAGTAACATCCGCCGGGCGTCCGCCCGGTCCCTGCAACGACACTGGAGACCGACATATGACCGTCAAGGTTGCCATCAACGGATTTGGCCGCATTGGCCGCAACATCGTGCGTGCGATTTATGAATCGGGCCGCAAGGACATCGACATCGTTGCCATCAACGATCTCGGCCCGGTCGAGACCAATGCGCACCTGCTGCGCTATGACAGCGTGCATGGCCGCTTCCCGTCGGAAGTGAAGGTGAAGGGCGACACGATCCAGGTCGGCAAGGACAGTTTTAAGGTGTTTGCCGAGCGCGACCCGTCGAAGCTGCCATGGGGCGAGCTCGGCGTCGACATCGTGCTCGAATGCACCGGCATCTTCACCTCGAAGGAAAAAGCCTCGGCGCATCTGGCCGCCGGCGCAAAGCGCGTCATCGTCTCGGCGCCTGCCGACGGCGCTGACCTGACGGTCGTCTACGGCGTCAACCAGGACAAGCTGACCAAGGAACACATGGTCATCTCCAACGCGTCCTGCACCACCAACTGTCTCGCTCCGGTGGCCAAGGTGCTGCACGAAGAGTTCGGCATCGTGAAAGGTTTCATGACCACGGTTCACGCCTACACAGGCGACCAGCCGACGCTCGACACGATGCACAAGGATCTCTACCGGGCGCGCGCTGCGGCCATGTCGATGATCCCGACCTCGACGGGCGCTGCCAAGGCCGTCGGCCTGGTGCTGCCGGAACTGAAGGGCAAGCTCGACGGCGTGTCGATCCGCGTGCCGACCCCGAACGTCTCGGTCGTCGACCTCAAGGCTGTTGTGAGCCGCAAGGTCACGGTCGAGGAAGTCAACGCCGCACTGAAGGCTGCCGCTGACAAGGGCCCGCTCAAGGGCATTCTGGCCTACACCGACGAGCCGCTGGTCTCGATCGACATGAACCACAACCCGGCTTCGTCGACCTTTGCGCTCGATCAGACCAAGGTCATCGACGGCGACCTGATCCGTGTCATGAGCTGGTATGACAATGAGTGGGGCTTCTCCAACCGCATGGCCGACACAGCTGTGGCGCTTGGCAAGGTCATCGGCTGAACGTCAGGCTGATTTCGAAAACTTGGATGCCCGGCCTTGCGCCGGGCATTTTCTTTTTGCGAACATTGCAGCACGCCTTGTCTTCGCCTCACTCTGCCGTGAGGTGGGGAAGAACCCGAATTGTGAAAGACCTGCATGTTCGACGGCTTCTATCTGCTGACGCTGATTGTGACCGGCATGGTCCTGGCCGCCGCGTTTTCGAGCCTGCTTGCGTTCCGCTTCGGCGCGCCCTTGCTGTTGTTGTTCCTGGGGATTGGCCTTGCAGCTGGCGAAGACGGGCTCGGCATTCCCTTCGCCAGCCCGAACGCAGCCTATTTCATCGCCTCGATTGCGCTCGCCGTCATCCTGTTTGATTCCGGTTTTGGCACCTCGCTCAAAGTGCTGCGGCAGGCGGCCTGGCCGGCGATCACGCTGGCGACGCTCGGCGTTGTGCTGACAACAGGCATTTTTGGCGTCATTGTCCATCTGTTCACCGATTTTTCCTGGTATGAGAGCTTGCTGCTCGGCGCGATTGTGGCCTCCACCGATGCGGCGGCCGTGTTCTTCCTGCTGCGCGCCGGAAATCTCAACATCAAAGGGCGGGTGCGCACGACGCTGGAAGTTGAATCGGGTTCCAACGACCCGATCGCGATCTTCCTGACGTTGAGTTTCGTATCGTTCCTGTCGATGGGAGAGAGTCCGGGTCTGGGCAGCCTCTCTGCCGATCTGGTGCTTGGTTTCATCAAGGAAATGGGCATCGGGGTCATCGCCGGCTACGCGGGCGGGCGGCTGATGGTTGCCGCGGTCGAGCGGCTGAAGCTCGATGCGGGCCTGATGCCGATCTTTGTGCTGACGCTGGCCCTGATGCTGTTTGGCCTCACCGGCCTGGTGCACGGGTCCGGCTTTGTCGCCGTCTATGTGGCGGGGATCGTTGCCGGCAATTCCGGCATGCGATCGACCGCGCTGCTGCAGCGTTTCCAGGACGGGATTTCCTGGCTGGCGCAGATCATCATGTTCCTGGTGCTCGGGCTCTATGCAACGCCATCGCAGTTCCTCGACATCCTGCCTGTCGCGCTTGCCCTGTCGGCCGGGCTGATCCTGGTTGCGCGTCCGCTGGCGGTGGCGATCTGCCTGCTGCCGTTCCGCTTCAGCCTGAATGAAACAGCGTTCATATCCTGGGTTGGTCTGCGCGGCGCGGTGTCGATTCTGCTGGCGCTGACGCCGATCATTGGCGGGTTGTCGGTCGGCCCGGCGCTGTTCAACATCGCTTTCATCGTTGTTCTGGTGTCGCTGGTTGTTCAAGGCTGGACGCTGGGACCGGTGGCAAAGCGGCTCGGGCTGGTGTTGCCCAACAAGGAGGGCGCGGTCGACAAGGTTGAGCTTGAACTGCCTGGTTCTGCGCATCACGAATTGCTGTCATACCGCATAGCGCCCGACAGTCCCGTGGCTCATGGCACCCGCCTGCCGCGCTGGGCGCGGCCATCGCTGATTATCCGCGACGGTTTTTCGTTAAAGCCACTGGACGCGGGGCGTCTGCAGGCAGACGACCTGGTCTACATCTTTGTCTCCGACCGCTATCCGCATCTGCTTGACCGGCTGTTTGCCAGCCGAGCCGAACTTGCGGCCGACGACGAAGAATTTTTCGGTTCTTTCGAAGTTGATCCTTGGCATATGGCCGGTGAGATCAAGGAAGCCTACGGCGCGGTTCTGCGCGATGGTGAGGCTGAGATGACCATTGCTGACATGATGGCGATGCGGCTTGGCGGACAGCCGGAATATGCCGACCGCGTTCCGCTCGGGCCGATTGAGCTGATTGTGCGCGACACCGACGAGGACGGACGCATCGAATCTGTTGGCCTGGCGCTTGAGCCGCAGACGGTCGAACCGGTGTCGCCGGTGGTGCTGTCGCCGCGCGAATTGCGCGACCGGTTTGTCGATGCGGCTGGCGCCGTGCGCCGCCGGGTGCGGCGAAAGAGTAAAGACGCGGCCTGATCGGGGCAGAACCTGCGATCCGCCCTTGATTGGCGCGCGATGGCATGTATGGTCCGCCGCGTCTGAGGGGGACATTTTTGGAGATTTTCGATGGCGTCTTTCCGAACGCTCGACCAGGCTCAGGTAGCAGGCAAACGCATCCTCGTGCGTGTCGATCTCAATGTTCCTGTCAAAGACGGCAAGGTGACCGATGACACCCGGATTGAGCGCGTATTGCCGACAATCCGCGAACTGGCAGACAAGGGCGCCAAGGTTGTCCTTTTGGCGCATTTCGGCCGTCCCAAGGGCAAGCCTGATCCTGAGCAATCGCTCAAGCCTATCGCCGACGCGACTGCCAAGGTGCTTGGCCGTTCCGTTGCGTTTGCCGCCGACTGTGTTGGCGCAATCGCAGAAAAGGCTGTCGCGGGGATGAAGGATGGCGACATCCTGCTGCTTGAAAATACTCGGTTCCACAAGGGCGAGGAAGAGAACGATCCAGCCTTTGCGAAATCGCTCGCCGAACTCGGTGATCTCTACGTCAATGACGCGTTTTCTGCGGCTCACCGGGCGCATGCCTCGACCGAGGGGCTGGCGCACCTGCTGCCGTCTTATGCCGGCCGCACGATGCAGGCTGAGCTCGACGCGCTGGAAAAGGGTCTCGGCAATCCAGCCCGTCCTGTCGTGGCGATTGTCGGCGGCGCAAAGGTGTCGACCAAGATCGACCTTCTGATGAACCTGGTGCAAAAGGTGCAGGCGCTGGTAATCGGTGGCGGCATGGCCAACACTTTCCTTGCCGCGCGTGGAACCGATGTCGGCAAGTCGCTGTGTGAACATGACCTGGCCGAGACGGCGAAGCAGATCATGATCGAGGCGGCCACCGCGGGGTGCGCCATCATCCTGCCGTCCGACGGCGTCGTTGCGCGTGAGTTCAAGGCGGGCGCGGCCAATGAGGTCGTCGACATTGACAAGGTGCCGGCTGACGGCATGATCCTCGATGTCGGCCCGAAGACCATCAAGACCGTCAACGAATGGATCGACCGCGCCGCAACGCTGGTGTGGAACGGCCCGCTCGGCGCGTTCGAGATCGAGCCATTTGACAAGGCGACCGTTGCGGCAGCCCGTCACGCCGCCGAACAGACCAAGGCTGGCAAGCTGGTGTCGGTTGCCGGCGGTGGCGACACGGTTGCTGCTCTCAACCATGCCGGCGTCGCCGGCGATTTCACCTATGTCTCGACCGCAGGTGGCGCATTCCTTGAATGGATGGAAGGCAAGGCGTTGCCGGGCGTCGAGGCGCTCAAGGCGTAGTCAGCCGCTTGTAGAAGAATGTCGCGTCTTCGCGCGCCTTGCCGTCGGCTTGCAGCGCATAGCCCGGCACAACACCGACCGCTGTCCAGCCGCAGCGCTTGTACAGTTTGTCGCCGGCGCTGCCGCTTACCGTGTCGAGCGTCAGCAGGTCGCGGCCTAGCCGCAAGGCCTCATGTTCGGCTGCGGCCAGCAGCGCCGCTCCGAGCCCCTGACGGCGCGCCCGGCGATGCACCAGCATTTTTGCGATGTCAGCTCGAAATGGCTGGTTTTGCTGGCCAGCCGGAATGAGTTGCACCGTGCCGTCAATCTGGCCGTCGCGCTCGGCGATAAAGACCAGCCTTTCGCCGCGCGCCTGGCTGGCGAAGACACCGTCCCAGAACGCCTCGATGCGCGCACGCTCAACCGGCAGCACAAAGCCGACACCCGCGCCACTCTCAACCGCGTCAATCAGGAGATCGACAAGGCCATTGCGCGCGCCCGATGATGTTAAAGAATCCAGCAGAACAATATTATGGCCTGTCACATCTTGCTCCTGGACGCGGTCGCATTAACCGTGACGGTAATACTAAACCGATTCAATGAATTTCAATCGGTTAAGCGGACGGGCGCGGCATTTCGTCTTGCAAGAATTCCTGCTAGGCGCGCCGTCAGGGAAAATTGGAGACAATCATGAACGCAAAGATGGCCGCGCAGGCTGCAAACAAGGACGGCTTTATCGCAGCGCTCGACCAGTCGGGCGGCTCGACGCCAAAGGCGCTCAAGCTCTATGGCGTCGAGGAAGGCGCATGGTCGAACGACGCAGAGATGTTCGATCTCATCCACCAGATGCGCGCGCGGATCATCAAGTCGCCTGCCTTCACCGGCGACAAGGTTATGGGCGCCATCCTGTTCGAGCAGACGATGGATCGCGACATCGACGGCACGCCGACGGCGGAATATCTCTGGGATAAGCGCGGCGTCGTGCCATTCCTCAAGATCGACAAGGGCCTCGCGCCTGCCGCTGACGGCGTACAGCTGATGAAGCCGATGCCAGACCTTGATACGCTGCTCAAGCGCGCGGTTGCCAAGGGCATTTTTGGCACCAAGGAGCGTTCGGTCGTCGATGCGGCAAATCCGAAAGGCATTGCGGCCATCGTTGAGCAGCAGTTCGAAGTCGGCAAGCAGGTGCTGTCGCATGGCCTCATGCCGATCCTGGAGCCGGAAGTGACGATCTCGATCGCCGACAAGGCGGAAGCCGAAGACATTCTCCTGGCCGAGATCCTCAAGCATCTCGACAAGCTGCCTGTTGGCCAGCAGGTCATGCTCAAGCTGACGCTGCCTGCCAAGGCGAACCACTACAAGCCGCTGGTGGATCATCCCAAGGTGATGCGCGTCGTGGCGCTGTCGGGCGGCTATTCGCGCGATGACGCCAATGCCAAGCTGAAGCAGAATGACGGTATGATCGCCTCGTTCTCGCGTGCCTTGACCGAAGGCCTGTCGGCCAAGCAGAGCGACGCGGACTTCAACAAGGCGCTGGGCGCTGCTATCGACAGCATTTTTGAGGCCTCGCGCGCCAGCTGATTTCAATCGCCAGCTGATGGTGAAATATGCGAAGGGGGTCGTCTCGGCCCCCTTTTCTTTTGAGCGCGATGAGCAGCAGCACCGGAAAGACCCCTGACAGCGATGTCGTCATCATCGGCGCAGGCATTATCGGCATCTGTGCCGCAGCGTTGCTGGCCGATCAGGGCCGTTCGGTGACGGTGATTGACCGAACTGGCGTCTGTGAGGAAACGAGCTCCGGCAACGCCGCCGCGTTCGCCTTCTCTGACGTGCTGCCGCTCGCCCACAAGGGCATGATGAAGAACCTGCCGCGCTGGCTGTCGGACCCGCTCGGGCCGCTGACCATCTCGCCGCGTTATCTGCCAGCGCTGCTGCCCTGGCTTTGGCGGTTCTGGCGCGCAGGCATGGCCGATCCCGGTCCCGCGATTGCCGCTCAAGCTAACATGATGAAGCTGGCGGAGGCCGAATGGATGGGTCTGCTCGACCGGTCCGGCACGCGGCCCGCGTTGCGTGAAGACGGCTCACTCGAACTCTATGAAAGCGATCGCGAGTTCCGCTCTTCGCTGCCGGGCTGGGCCGAGCGCGACCGTTTCGGCATTGGTTATCGTCATGTCGAGGGCGATGAGCTGGCGGCGCTGCAGCCCGGCCTGTCAAAGCAATTTGTCAAAGGCACATTTGTGCCCGGCTGGAAGACAGTCGCAGACCCGAAACTGCTGGGCAAAGCGATCTGGCAATATGCCGAAAGCCTCGGCGCGCGCTTCATCAAGGGCGAGGCGATTGCACTGTCTTCCAGCACAGACGGTGCGCTGGTGTCGATGCTGGGCCAGCCGTCCGTGCGTGGCCGGACATTGGTGATTGCCGCCGGTGCCTGGTCGCATCTGCTTGCCGCCCGCTTCGGCGACAAGATTCCGCTCGACACCGAGCGCGGTTACAACACGACGCTGCCCGAAGGCGCATTTGGCGTCAAACGCCAGCTGATTTTTTCCGGCCACGGGTTTGTCATCACGCCGCTTGAGACGGGCTTACGCGTCGGCGGGGCGGTGGAGTTTGCCGGGCTCAGGCTGCCGCCGAACTTTGCCCGCTCGAAAGCCATGCTGGAAAAGGCGCGGCGTTTCCTGCCGGGCCTGAAGGTCGAAGGCGGGCGCGAATGGATGGGGTTCCGTCCTTCGCTACCGGATTCGCTGCCGGTGATTGGCAGAGGGAGCGCGCCGAACCTGATCTATGCCTTTGGCCACGGCCATCTTGGTCTGACCCAGGCGGCGGCGACTGGCAGGCTGGTGGCGCAGCTTGTCGGCGGGGCAGAGCCTGCGCTAGATCTGTCGCCGTTCGCACCCAACCGTTTTTGAGTCCTGACGATGGCCCGCCATTCCTTTCACATTATCGACGGTCACACCTGCGGCAATCCTGTGCGGCTGGTCGCCGGCGGTGGCCCATTGCTCGATGGCGCGACGATGATGGAGCGCCGGGCCCATTTTCTCGCCGAATATGACTGGATCCGCACCGGGTTGATGTTTGAGCCGCGCGGACACGACATGATGTCGGGTTCGATCCTCTATCCGCCGACGCGGCCCGACTGCGATGTCGCCATCCTGTTCATCGAGACGTCGGGCTGCCTGCCAATGTGCGGGCATGGCACAATCGGCACCGTGACGATGGCGATCGAGCACGGGCTGGTGCGGCCAAAGACGGAAGGGTTGCTGCGTCTCGATACCCCGGCTGGACTGGTGGTGGCCGAATACCGCAAGGAAGGCGAATATGTCGAAGAGGTTCGCATCACCAATGTGCCGTCTTTCCTCTACGCCGAAGGTCTGACTGCCGATGTGCCGGGGCTAGGCGAGATCGTCGTTGATGTCGCCTATGGCGGCAATTTTTACGCCATTGTCGACCCGCAGAAGAATTTTCGCGACATTGCCGATTATTCTGCGGGCCAGCTGATTGGCTGGAGCCCGGTGCTGCGGCGGCTGCTCAACGAGAAATATCAGTTCCAGCACCCCGAAAACCCCGGGATAAACCGTCTTTCGCACATCCTGTGGACCGGTGAGCCGACGCATCCGGAAGCTGACGCCCGCAATGCGGTGTTCTATGGCGACAAGGCGATTGATCGCAGTCCTTGCGGCACGGGCACGTCGGCGCGCATGGCCCAGCGCTACGCCAAGGGTCTGTTGCAGGTTGGCGACAGCTTTGTGCACGAATCGATTATCGGCTCACTTTTCAAAGGCAAGGTCGAGGCGGAAGTGTCGGCCGGAAACAAGCCGGCGATTGTTCCTTCCATAGGCGGCTGGGCCCGCACCACCGGCTACAACACGATCTTCATCGACGAGCGCGACCCCTACGCCCACGGCTTTGTTGTCGCCTGATTCTGCGTTTGGCCTCCTCTGGGTCGCGTCCAGAACATTGGCAGTCAATTTTTGGACTTTGCTTTGGTGCAGCGATTCGCTAGGACTGGCCCATAAAGCAAAAGGGATGCGTCCACGTGGCGACGTCCTTGGGGAGCCGGCTACAATGGAATATTTTATCCAGCAGCTCATTAATGGGCTGACCCTTGGTGCGATCTATGGCCTGATCGCAATTGGCTATACGATGGTCTACGGCATCATCGGCATGATCAACTTCGCCCATGGCGATATCTTCATGCTCGGCGCCTTCATCGCCATGATCGTATTCCTTATCCTTATGAGCATCTTCGCGACTATACACGTCGTCCTGTTTCTATTGGTGATGATGATCGTCGCAATGTTCATGACGAGCCTGTGGAATTGGACAATCGAGCGGGTTGCTTACAAACCGCTTCGAGGGTCGTTCCGCCTGGCGCCCCTGATCACCGCCATTGGCATGTCGATCTTCATCTCCAACTTCGTGCAGGTCACACAGGGCCCGCGCAACAAGCCGATTCCGCCGATGATCTCGGAGATCTACCAGATCGGCGGCATCACGATTTCGCTGAAGCAGCTTGTGATCTTCGCGGTCACCGCAGTGCTGCTGGCGATCTTCTGGTATATCGTCAACAAGACGCCGCTTGGCCGCGCTCAGCGCGCTTGCGAGCAGGACCGCAAGATGGCGTCGCTGCTCGGCATCGACGTCGACAAAACGATCTCGATTACCTTCATCATGGGCGCATCGCTGGCTGCGGTCGCCGGCACGCTGTTCCTGATGTATTACGGTGTCGTTTCCTTCTCTGACGGTTTTGTGCCCGGGGTGAAGGCATTCACGGCGGCTGTTCTCGGCGGTATCGGTTCTCTGCCGGGCGCTGTGCTTGGGGGGCTGCTCATCGGCACCATCGAGTCGTTGTGGTCCGCCTATTTCTCGATCGACTACAAGGACGTCGCGGCTTTCTCGATCCTGGCGATTGTGCTGATCTTCCTGCCGTCGGGCCTGATGGGCCGCCCAGAAGTGGAAAAGGTGTAAGATCATGACGACACCCGTTTCCACTGCTGGCAAGCAGCAGGCCAATGTCATCGGTGATGCATTGAAAGAGGCATTCTATGCCGGCCTAGTCGCATTCGGCATGTTCTGCCTCATCATCGGCCTTCGCACCGACCAGAACATCCGCAACGAGCTCATTCTGGTGCCGCGCTGGGGGCTGCTGGCCACTGTCGTTATCCTTGTGGCGCTCGGCCGGTTTGTGTTTTCGGCCTTCATCTGGCCTGCGGTTGAACGCAGCCGCGCGGCCAAGGCAACGACCAAGAGCGCGGTGGCTGCGGAGCCGTCCTTCCTGCGCCGCAACTTCACCAAGATCGCGATCGCACTGCTGTTCCTGTTTCCTGCGCTGTCGGTCTATTTTGTCGGTCTGCAGGGCTCGCTCAAATGGGTCGACAATTTCGGCATCCAGGTGCTGATCTATGTGATGCTGGCCTGGGGCCTGAACATCGTTGTTGGCCTCGCCGGCCTGCTCGATCTGGGCTATGTCGCGTTCTATGCGGTGGGTGCTTACACCTACGCGCTGCTCGGCACCGAGCTTGGCTGGTCGTTCTGGCTGCTGCTGCCGACGGCGGGCGTGATGGCGGCCATGTGGGGCGTGTTGCTCGGATTCCCGGTGCTGCGCCTCAGGGGCGACTATCTCGCCATCGTGACGCTGGCCTTTGGTGAAATCATCCGGCTCGTGCTGATTAACTGGCGCGAGGTCACCAACGGCGCTGCCGGCATCTCGGGCATTCCGAAGATCACCTTCTTCGGTCTTTTCGATTTCGATGTGTCGTCTCCCTTCTACATCGGCAAGGTGTTCGACCTGCCGACCTCGGGCGTTTACTACAAGATATTCCTCTACTACCTGATCCTGCTCATGGCGCTGTTCACCGCGTTTGTGACGATCCGTCTGCGGCGCATGCCGATCGGCAGGGCCTGGGAAGCTCTGAGAGAGGATGAGATCGCCTGCCGGTCGCTCGGCATCAACACCACCAACACCAAGCTCACGGCGTTTGCCATCGGCGCGATGTTCGGCGGTTTCGCCGGTTCGTTCTTCGCCGCGCGTCAGGGCTTCATCAACCCGGAAAGCTTTGTGTTCCTGCAATCGGCCATCATCCTGGCGATCGTGGTTCTGGGCGGCATGGGCTCGCTGGTGGGCATTGCTGTGGCGGCCTTCGTGATGATCGGCGGCATGGAAGCGTTGCGCGAGATGACGTTCCTCAAACAGGTTTTTGGACAGGACTTTACCCCTGAACTTTACCGCATGCTGCTGTTCGGTCTGGCCATGGTTGTTGTCATGGTCTGGAAGCCGCGAGGTTTCGTCGGCAGCCGCGAACCCACTGCGTTCCTCAAGGAACGGAAATCTGTCTCAGGCGACTTCACCAAGGAAGGACACGGCTGATGAATACCGCAGTCAAAGATCCGATCCTCAAGGTCGAACACCTGTCGATGAAGTTTGGTGGGCTGGTTGCAGTCGGCGATCTGTCGTTCGAGGCGCAGCGCGGCGAAATCACCGCGCTGATCGGCCCCAACGGCGCCGGCAAGACCACCGTCTTCAACTGCATCACCGGTTTCTACAAACCGTCTGAAGGCATGATCACAATGGCGTCGAAAGACGGCTCGAAGCACCTGCTCGAGCGCCTGCCAGACTTCCAGATCCCGGCCAAGGCGCGTGTGGCGCGCACGTTCCAGAACATCCGGCTGTTCTCGGGCATGACGGTTTTTGAAAACCTGCTTGTCGCCCAGCACAATGTTCTGCAGCAGGCGTCCGGCTTCACCGTGCTTGGCCTGCTCGGCGTCGGCAGCTACAAGAAGGCCAACAAGGCGGCGCGCGATCTCGCCGTGCACTGGCTGGACAAGGCGGATCTGATGGACCGCGCCGACGATCCCGCCGGCGACCTTTCCTATGGCGCGCAGCGGCGGCTGGAAATTGCCCGCGCCATGTGCACCAAGCCAGAACTGCTGTGTCTTGACGAGCCGGCGGCCGGTCTCAACCCCAAGGAGTCGCTCGCCCTCAACAATCTGCTCAATTACATCAAGGGCACTGGCACCTCGATCCTGCTGATTGAGCATGACATGTCTGTGGTCATGCAGATCTCGGACCACGTCGTGGTTCTCGAATATGGCCGCAAGATCTCCGATGGCGACCCGGCGCATGTGAAGAACGACCCGAAGGTCATCGCCGCCTATCTCGGCGTCGATGACGAGGACGTCGACAATGTTCTGGTCGAGGTTGGCGACGCCCATGTCATCGAGCAGTTTGATGGAACGCCTGACCCCGAACACGGCCCTGCACCGATGTCGTCGCTGATGGCCGGTTCGGTCAAAGACACGATCGAGCACCCGGATGAGGGGCTGGTGTCGGTGTCCGACGGAGCGTCCAAGGCTGACCGCGTCAAGGAGCGGCCAGCTGCCGCTCCTGCGCCCAAGGCCAAGGCCGCGCCGAAGGCAAAGACTGCTGCGAAACCTGCAGCCGCCAAGGCAACACCGAAAGCGGCAAAACTTGCCGATGCGCCTGCGGCCAAGCCGGCAGCAAAGGCCAAGGCTGCTCCGGCAGTTGCCGCAAAGCCTGATGATCTCAAGCTTATCAAGGGCATCGGGCCGGTGAACGAGCGCAAGCTCCATCAGCACGGCATTACCACCTTTGCGCAGATCGCCGCGTGGAAGCGCGCTGATATCGTTGCGGTGGAAAAATACCTTGAGTTCGACGGTCGCATCGACCGCGAGGACTGGAAGGGTCAGGCCAAACAGCTCGCAGCCAGCAAGGGCGCGGCTGCCAAGAAGGGAGGGCGCCGCTGATGCAAGCGCAACCGTTGCTCTCCATCGAGGGCGTTGAAACCTATTACGGCAATATCCGCGCTTTGAACGGCGTGACGATGCAGGTCAATCGCGGCGAGATCGTCGCGCTGATCGGCGCCAATGGCGCCGGCAAGTCAACCTTGATGATGACGATTTTTGGCGCCCCACGCGCCAGGGCAGGCAAGATCATCCTTGACGGCGCCGACATCACGGAATTGCCGAGCCACGAGATTGCGCGGCTTCGCGTTGCGCAATCACCTGAAGGCCGCCGGATTTTCCCGCGCATGAGCGTCAATGAAAATCTCCAGATGGGGGCCAGCCTCGACAATCTGAAATATTTCGACGAGGACGTGGAGAAGGTCTTTGCTCTTTTCCCGCGTCTGAAGGAACGCATCTCGCAGCGCGCCGGCACGTTGTCGGGCGGCGAGCAGCAGATGCTGTCGATCGGGCGCGCGCTGATGGCGCGGCCAAAACTGCTGCTGCTCGACGAGCCATCGCTGGGTCTGGCGCCGCTGATCGTCAAGCAGATTTTTGAGGCCATCAAGCTGCTCAACAAGGAGCAAGGGCTGACGGTGTTCCTGGTCGAGCAGAACGCCTTTGGTGCACTGCGGCTGGCCACTCGCGGCTATGTCATGGTCAACGGCAACATCACCATGTCCGGATCGGGTGCAGATTTGCTCGCCAATCCGGAAGTGCGCGCGGCCTACCTCGAAGGCGGCAGGCACTGACGGACAGGTTCGGGAGGAACTTTCGATGCACGGTATTCTCTATGAAGAAGCGAACGTCTTGCAGTTCGCCTTTGTCACCGTCATTCTCGGCGGCTGGGCCGCGTGGATGACTGGCAGGGCCTGCGCCCAGACGTGGCGACCGGTCGCTTCGCTGGTGGGTTTCCTTCTGCTTCTCGGCATTGCCGTGCGGTTCATCCATCATGCGCTGTTTGATGGAACCATGTTCTCGCTACAGTATTATGTTGTAGATACCGTAATCCTGATGGCGCTCGGCTTCCTGGGCTACCGCTACACCCGCACCAAGCAAATGGTGACACAATATAGTTGGCTCTACGAGCAAACATCGCCGCTCGGCTGGAGGGCGAAGTAAAAGCCGGCCCGACACATTCACCATTGCGTCTGATTCATACGAATCGGCGTGACAACTGCTTCAAAATCGGCAAAGTGCGCATTCTGCGATATAGGCGGGCATCGCAAGAAGAAGCAGTTTCCACTGCCTGCCTTTGTATAATGGGAGCATCTCAATGAAGAAATCTCTGTTGTCCGCCGTTGCCATGACCGCGGTTCTCGCGTTCTCCGGCAGCGCATGGGCAGACATCCTGATCGGCGTTGCCGGTCCGATCACCGGCCCGAACGCTGCATTTGGCGCTCAGCTGCAGAAGGGCGCCGAGCAGGCCGCTGCCGATATCAATGCCGCTGGCGGCATTAATGGCGAGCAGATCAAGGTTGTGATCGGCGACGACGTGTCCGACCCTACGCAGGGCGTTTCGGTCGCCAACAAGTTTGTTGCTGACGGCGTCAAGTTTGTCGTCGGTCACTTCAACTCGGGCGTTTCGATCCCGGCTTCGGAAGTCTACGCCGAAAACGGCATCATGCAGATCACCCCTGCATCGACCAACCCGCAGTTCACCGAGCGCGGCCTGTGGAACACGTTCCGCACCTGCGGTCGCGACGACCAGCAGGGCGCAGTTGCCGGCAAATACATCGCCGACAACTTCAAGGACGGCAAGGTTGCTGTCATCCATGACAAGACGCCTTACGGCCAGGGCCTCGCTGACGAAACCAAGAAGGCGATGAACGCTGCCGGCGTGACGGAAGTCATGTATGAAGGCATCAACATCGGCGACAAGGATTTCGCAGCCCTCATCGCAAAGATGAAGGAAGCTGGCGTTGGCGTTGTGTATTATGGCGGCCTGCACACTGAAGCTGGTCTGATGATGCGCCAGTTGGCCGACCAGGGCCTGACTGCAACCTTCATGTCGGGTGACGGCATTGTCTCGAACGAGCTGGCCTCGATCGCAGGCGACGCAGTCAACGGCACCCTGATGACGTTTGCTCCAGATCCACGCAAGAACGCGGCTGCTGCTGACATCGTCAAGAAGTTCCGCGACGCGGGCTTCGAGCCAGAAGCCTATACGCTGTATTCCTATGCAGCCGTGCAGGTCATCGCTGGCGCTGCTGCAAAGGCCGGCAACAACGACCCGATGAAGGTTGCTGAAGCTGCCAAGGCACAGGGCCCGTTTGCAACTGCAATCGGTGAACTCGGCTTTGACGCCAAGGGCGACATCACCCGTCCGGACTACGTGATGTACACGTGGAAGAAGGGTGACGACGGCAAGTACACCTACATCGAGAACTAAGATCAGTTCTCTGGATTTAAGAACGCCCGGCGGGAAACCGCCGGGCGTTTTGCGATTCTGATCGCACTACTGCGCCCAAATTGATTGCACTGCACAAGAAACACGCTACACAGCCTGATCGGTTGTTCTGAAGCGTGAGGTTGCCGCGTGCCCATCAAGAAGATCCTGGTCGCAAACCGTTCAGAAATCGCCATCCGGGTGTTCCGGGCGGCCAACGAACTGGGCATTACCACTGTCGCGATCTGGGCCGAGGAAGACAAATATTCGCTGCACCGGTTCAAGGCCGACGAAAGTTATCAGGTTGGCCGTGGCCCGTGGCTGGCCAAGGATATGGGGCCGATCGAGGCCTATCTGTCGATTGACGAAATCATCCGCGTTGCGAAACTGTCGGGCGCAGACGCGATCCATCCCGGCTACGGCCTCCTGTCGGAGAGCCCGGAGTTTGCCGAGGCCTGCGCCGAGAACGGCATCACCTTCATAGGTCCCAAGCCAGAGACGATGCGCCGGCTGGGCAACAAGGTCGCAGCACGCAATCTTGCCATCGAGGTCGGCGTGCCGGTGGTCCCCGCCACCGATCCGCTGCCGGACGATCCTGAGACGATCAAGAAACTCGCCGCCGAAATTGGCTATCCCGTCATGCTGAAGGCGTCGTGGGGCGGAGGCGGGCGCGGCATGCGCGCAATACGCTCTGAATCCGACCTGTTGCGCGAGGTGCTGGAAGGCAAGCGCGAGGCCAAGGCGGCATTCGGCAAGGACGAGGTCTATCTGGAAAAGCTGATCGAGCGCGCCCGACACGTCGAGGTGCAGGTGCTTGGCGACACGCATGGCAATGCTGTGCATCTGTTCGAGCGCGACTGTTCGATCCAGCGCCGCAACCAGAAGGTCGTCGAGCGCGCGCCTGCGCCTTATCTCTCACCTGATCTGCGCGATGAACTGTGCGGCTATGCGCTGAAGCTGGCGCGCGACACCAGCTATATCGGGGCAGGCACGGTCGAATTCCTGCAGGACGCAGACACCGGCAAATTTTACTTCATTGAGGTCAATCCTCGTATCCAGGTCGAACATACTGTCACCGAGGAGGTGACCGGCATCGACATCGTCAAGGCGCAGATCCACATTCTTGACGGCTTCGCCATCGGAACGTCTGAATCGGGCGTTCCGGCGCAAAAGGATATCCGGCTCAACGGCCATGCCCTGCAATGCCGCGTCACCACCGAAGATCCGGAGCAGAATTTCATCCCTGACTATGGCCGCATCACCGCATATCGCGGCGCGACCGGCTTTGGCATCCGGCTTGACGGCGGCACCGCCTATTCGGGCGCGGTTATTACCCGCTTTTACGATCCGCTCTTGGAAAAGGTCACTGCCTGGGCGCCCAGCCCGCAGGAGGCAATTGCCCGCATGGACCGCGCCCTGCGCGAGTTCCGCATTCGCGGCGTCGCCACCAACCTGACCTTCCTTGAGGCGATCATCAGCCACCCGTCCTTCAAGGATAGTTCCTACACGACGCGCTTCATCGATACGACGCCGGAACTGTTTGCGCAGGTGAAGCGCCAGGACCGCGCGACCAAACTGTTGAACTATCTCGCCGACGTGTCGGTCAATGGCCATCCGGAAGCACGGGGCCGTCCGACGCCAAAGGATGACGCTGCAGCACCAGTGGTGCCTTGGTTCACAGGAAAAATCCCTGACGGCACCCGCCAGAAGCTCGACGCGCTTGGCCCGGAAGGCTTTGCCAAGTGGATGCGGACGCAGCCGCAGGTGCTGATGACCGACACGACCATGCGCGACGGGCACCAGTCGCTGCTCGCCACCCGCATGCGCACCTACGACATCGCCAAGATTGCCGGCACTTACGCGCGCGCCCTGCCGCAGCTGCTGTCGCTCGAATGCTGGGGTGGCGCGACCTTTGACGTGTCGATGCGCTTTCTCACCGAAGATCCGTGGGAGCGGCTCGACAAGGTGCGCAACGCCGCGCCCAATCTGTTGCTGCAGATGTTGCTGCGCGGCGCAAACGGTGTCGGCTACACCAACTATCCCGACAATGTCGTGCAGCATTTCGTCAAACAGGCTGCCGCCGGCGGTGTCGACCTCTTCCGCGTCTTCGACTGCCTGAACTGGGTCGAGAACATGCGCGTGGCGATGGACGCTGTCGGAGCCGAAGGCAAGCTCATCGAAGCCGCCATGTGCTACACCGGCGATTTGCTTGATCCCGACAGGTCAAAATATGACCTGAAATATTATGCCGGACTGGCCAGGGACCTGGAGCAAGCCGGCGCGCATATCATCGCCGTCAAGGACATGGCCGGGCTACTCAAGCCGAACGCCGCACGCGTGCTGTTCAAGGCCCTGCGCGAGGCGACCGACCTGCCGATCCATTTCCACACGCACGATACGTCGGGTCTGTCGGCGGCGACCGTTCTTGCCGCTATCGACAGTGGCGTAGACGCCATTGATGCGGCTATGGATTCGTTCTCGGGCAATACGTCCCAGCCTTGCCTGGGCTCGATCGTCGAGGCGCTGCGCGGCTCGGAGCGCGACCCCGGCCTTGACCCGGAATGGATCCGCCGCATCTCGTTCTACTGGGAAGCGGTGCGCAATCAGTATGCGGCGTTTGAGAGCGACCTGAAGGGACCGGCGTCCGAAGTCTACCTGCATGAAATGCCGGGCGGGCAGTTCACCAATCTCAAGGAACAGGCGCGGTCGCTCGGTCTCGAGACCCGCTGGCACGAGGTGGCGCGCACCTATCACGACGCCAACCTGATGTTTGGCGACATCGTCAAGGTCACGCCCTCGTCCAAGGTCGTCGGCGACATGGCGCTGATGATGGTCAGCCAGGACCTGACCGTGGCCGATGTCGAGAACCCGGCCAAGGACATTGCCTTCCCGGATTCGGTCGTTTCGATGCTGCGCGGCGATCTCGGCCAGCCTCCGGGCGGCTGGCCAGCTGGCCTGCAAGCCAAGGCGCTCAAGGGCGACAAGCCGTTCACCGTGCGCCCCGGCTCGCTGCTCAAGGCGGCCGATCTTGCCGCCGCCCGCAAGGAGGCCGAGACCAAGGTCGGCCGCAAGCTCAGCGAATATGAGTTCGCGTCCTACCTGATGTATCCAAAAGTCTTCTCCGACTTTGCCGCGGCCATCGAGACCTATGGCCCGGTCACGGTGCTGCCGACGCCGACCTATTTCTACGGCATGAAGGCCGAGGACGAGGTGTTCGTCGACATCGAGAAGGGCAAGACGCTGGTCGTGCGCTGCCTCGCCATCGGCGATGTCGACGAAAAGGGCATGGTCACCGTGTTCTTCGAGCTGAACGGCCAGCCGCGCCGCATCAAGGTGCCAGACCGGGCGCATGGCGCAGCCGGCAGCAAGGCGCGCCGCAAGGCCGACGCCGGTAATGAGGCGCATCTCGGCGCGCCGATGCCGGGCGTTGTCTCGTCGGTTGCGGTGTCGGTCGGCCAAGCGGTCAAGGCCGGAGATATCCTGCTGTCGATTGAAGCGATGAAGATGGAAACCGCCCTTCACGCCGAACGCGACGGGACGATCGCCGAACTGCTGGTCTCCAAGGGCGAGCAGATCGACGCAAAAGACCTGCTGATCGTCTACGGCTGACCGGAGCCAGTATGAACGCGCTCGAGAACGCATTGAAGATCTTTGACCCCGGCACCTGGCTTGGCGCACTGGTGCTGGCCGCGGTGATGATCCTGGCCGGGCTGGTTCTGTCGGCTGGCGTCAGGCGCGCGCTGCGAACTATCCTGCAGCATGACCGCACCGACCATGTCGACCCGATCACGCTGTCATTCCTCAGCCATCTCGGCGTGCTGGTGCTGTGGATCCTGCTGCTGACGGCTTATGCCCATGTCGTGCCGGCGCTGAACCGGCTGGGCTCCACCATGCTGGCAGGCGTCGGCCTCGTTTCGGTCATTGTCGGCTTTGCCGCCCAGACAACGCTCGGCAACCTTGTCGCCGGTATCAGCCTGGTACTCTACAAGCCGTTTCGGCGCGGCGACCGATTGCAGGTGCTGGCTCCGACCCAGGCCGAGTTCGACATCGGCACAGTTGAGGACATTACCCTCGGCTTCACCGTGCTGCGTGCCGACGACGGCCACGAGATCATCATCGCCAATGGCACGATGGCGCAGCAGACGATCATCAAGCTTGTGCCCGGCGCCAAACCGGCATCCTGACCCATGATCCCCTGGGAAGAACTCGACCGCGCTGCGACACCTGATGGCCAGACGCTGCGGCTGAAGCGCCGTGGCGCTGAATTTTCGATCATGCTCGGCGCTAACGAGCTGATGAACAGCCGGCTAAGCGGTTCGGAGGAGGCGCTGGCGCAGCTGTCGATTGAACGGCTCAGCCACGCGCCCAAACCGCACATTCTCATCGGCGGACTCGGCATGGGCTTTACCCTGCGCGCCGCTCTTGCTGCGCTTGGGTCTGACGCAAAGATCACCGTGGCGGAACTGATCCCGCAGGTGATTGCCTGGGCGCGGGGTCCAATGGCGGAGGTATTTGCCGGCTGTCTGGAAGATCCGCGCGTCACCGTGCGCGAGGCGGATGTCGCGGCGCTTATCACACCGGCTAGGTCGACCTATGACGCGATCCTGCTTGACGTCGACAACGGGCCGGACGGGCTCACCGTCGACACCAATGACGCGCTCTATTCGTTTGCCGGGCTGGAACGCGCCCGCACCGCCCTTGCGCCACACGGCGTTCTGGCGGTCTGGTCGTCTGGGCCAGATGCGGGCTTCACCCGGCGGCTCAAATCCAGTGGATTTGCCGTCGACGAGGTGTTTACCCGGGCGCGTGGCAAGCGCGGCGCAAAACACGTGATCTGGCTGGCCTCCAAGGTGTAGTCCCGTCGCTTTCTGCCTTGTCTGGCCCAAGCGCCGGTCTGCACTGCCCTAGTGATTTCGTCAATTCAATCGATTTAAGACGCCGAAATGCATGATGTTATCCATACACCCGTCTCCAACCGTCCGCGCTGGGCCGCAGCTGCGATGTTCTTCGCCAACGGTTTTATCCTTGGCGCCTGGGCGCCGCACATTCCGCTGTTCCTGACCCGGCTCGGCATCACCGAGACCACGCTTGGCCTGCTGCTGGTCGGTTTCGGTCTCGGCGCTCTGGTCGCCATGCCCACGGCGGGCTGGTTCATCTCGCGATACGGATCGCGCGAGACACTCAAGGTCGTGTCCATTGCCTGTGCGCCTGCACTGCTGATGGTTATTGCCACGCCGAACCTGATGACCGCCGCCTTCGCCTTTGTCGCCTTTGGTGCGGTGTTTGGAGGTATGGATGTGACGATGAACGCCAATGCCGTGGTGGTTGAACGCCACCTTGGCCGCGCCATCATGTCGTCCTCGCATGGTTTCTGGAGCCTCGGCGGCTTTGCCGGCGGCCTGACCGGCGGCTATGTCATCGAGCAGGTTGGCCCACTCGGCCACGCGGCCATTGTCAGTGTCATCGCGCTGCTGCTCGTCCTCTGGGCGCTGCCGCACATCGTCGCTGACGATCCGCCCGCGCCGGAGCACAAGGTGTCGTCGGGCCTGCCGCGCAGCTTCACCATCTACCTGCTCGGCGTTGCCGCGCTGTTTGCGATGATCCCGGAAGGGTCCGTCGTCGACTGGGGCGCGATCTATCTGACCCGTGAACTTGGCGCGTCGCTGGCCACCGCCGGTTTCGGTTACGCGGCGTTCGCCGGAGCCATGGCGCTGATGCGGTTTGCAGGCGACAGCATCCGCGACCAGTTTGGCGGCGTGCGCACCTTGCGGGTCTCGGCGATTATTGCCTCGATGGCGATGCTTGGCGCGGCGCTTGCGCCAAACGCTGCGGTCGCTACCGGGCTCTTCGCTGTGGCGGGGCTCGGCATCGCCAATGTTGTGCCTGTCATCTTTTCCGCCGCCGGCAATCAGCCTGGCATGGCGTCTGGCGTCGGCATGAGCGTCGTCACTTCGATGGGTTATTCCGGCATTCTCGTCGCCCCGTCAGCCATGGGCTATATCGGCGAACGCACCGGCTTCTCGCCGGTCTTTATCGGCATGGCGGTGCTGCTCGCAATCGTCGCCTCGTTTGCCGGCTTTGCATCGGCGGCAGATCGCCGATAGCGTCCGGCCACCCTTAGATGTATGCCCCGTTTCCTGGCGCTGACATCACGAAACGAGCCGTCGCCTCAGCTCAGACGCCGGACCCTCGCCGGCGGCAAATGCTCAGCTGGCGAAACTCAGAAGTCCGAATACGAACTTGGCCGCATCGTTATCATTTGGCGCTGCTCCACCAATGCGGCTATAGGTCCAATGTGATGGGGCTGCATCTGGACCAGGTCTTAGTGTCCAAGAACCCCGTGCAACATGCCACAGGATAGCTCGTGACAAACCGCAGTCTGGATGGGAGGAGACCGGCCATGCGCGGACTATTTTTTCGCCTGATGGTCGGGCTGTCGATGGCGCTGGGCGTTGCACTGTCTGCGAATGCAGCCGAGACAATCCGCGTCGGGTCCCTGAAATTCGGCACTGTCAACTGGGAGCTCGGCACAATCGTCAGCAATCAGTTCGATACCAAGCATGGCGTGACGCTTGAGGTGCTGCAATTTGCCGGCGAGGACGCCTCCGGCGTTGCGTTCCGCTCCGGTGATGTCGACGTCATTGTCACTGACTGGATTGAGGTCGCGCGGCTGCGCGCCGAAGGTGATGACGTGACCTTTGTGCCCTATTCCTCGTCAACCGGCGGTATCATGGTGAAGGCGGATTCGCCAATCGTGACGATCGCCGGCCTGAAGGGCGTCAAGCTCGCCGTTGCTGGCGGCCCGCTCGACAAGAGCTGGCTGCTGCTGCAGGGCCTTGCCAGGAAAGAGGCAGGGCTCGATCTCGTCGCGGAAAACGAGATTTCCTACGGCGCGCCGCCGCTGCTGGCGGAAAAACTCCGCCAGGGCGAGTTCGATGCGGCAGTCAATTTCTGGCATTTCAACGCCCGGCTCGAAGCAGATGGATTCCGCAAGCTGATCGGCGGTGGCGATGCGGCGATTGCGCTTGGCGCATCCGGTCCGGTGTCAATGCTGGGTTACGTCTTCCGCGAATCCTGGGCGAATGAACATCGCCAGGCGGTGCTCGGTTTGATTGCGGCCTCGAAGGAGGCCAAGCAACTGCTCAAGACATCCGACGCGGAATGGGACAGGCTGCATGCCGACGGCGCAATCAAGGACGAAGGCAAGGCGCTCGCAACCTTGCGCGACCGTTATCGCGACGGCATCCCGGCGCGTACGCCGAGGCAAGAAGAGGCGGACGCCGCAATCCTGTTCGGCGTGCTCGCGGGTCTTGGGGGCGAAAAGCTTGTCGGCAAGGCAACATCGCTGCCGCCGGGAACCTATTGGTCTGCTGTAACAGATGGCAATTGACCGTTCCGGCAGATCGCGGGAATTCGCGTATTTCGCTCTGTCTGCCGGCCTGTTGCTGGCAGCCTGGCACATCGGCGCGCAATTTGGTGACCCGCGCATCTTTCCGGGTCCGGTCCCGGTCTTTTCCTATCTCTGGCAGCTCGCCGCGTCGGGTGAGTTGTGGGGTGACCTTTTCGCCACGCTGGCGAGGGTCTTCGCGGCCTTTGTCATCGCCATGCTGGCCGGGTCCGTCATTGGCGTCGCACTCGGCATGAACAGCGCGGCTGACCGGCTGTTCGGCCCATGGGTCGTTCTGTTCCTCAACCTGCCAGCGCTGGTCGTCATCGTGCTCGCCTATATCTGGTTCGGCCTGTCTGAGGCGGCGGCCATTGGCGCGGTCGCCTTCACCAAGATCCCTAATGTGGTGGTGACATTGCGCGAAGGGGCGCGCGCCCTCGACCCGGCCTATGCCGAAATGGCAAGAGTGTTCAGCTTCGATCGCTGGAAGGTGCTGCGCCATGTCATCGCTCCGCAGCTGCAACCCTATTTTGCTGCCGCCAGCCGGTCAGGTGTGTCGCTCATCTGGAAAATTGTGCTGGTGGTGGAACTGCTTGGCCGCTCCAACGGCGTCGGCTTCCAGATCTACACGTCGTTCCAGTTCTTTGACGTGCGCGCCATCATCGCGTGGTCGCTGGCGTTTGTGATGGTGATGCTGGCGGTCGAGACGCTTGCGGTGCAGCCCTATGAACGGGCGGCGACAAGATGGCGCAAGTCCAATGGCTGATCCGCGCGCCCTATTGGTCGACATTTCCCGAAAGGTATTTCGCACCGCTGATGGCGGCGCTTTGCAAGCGATTGATGGCATCAGCTTTGACGCGGGAGCGGCCGAGTTTGTCTGCCTCGTCGGCCCGTCAGGTTGCGGCAAGACGACGGCGCTGCGCATCGTGCTTGGCCTCGATACTGATTTTCAGGGCAGCGTGACGCGCCCGGCTGGCCGCATGGCGGCCGTGTTCCAAGAGCCGCGCCTGCTGCCCTGGCGCAGCGTCGGCGACAATATCCGTCTCGCGCTTGGCGACGAGGGCGGCGCGGAAATCGCGGCGCTGCTGGCAGACCTCGGCCTTGCCGGCATGGAGGCGATGTTCCCGACCGAACTGTCGCTCGGCATGGCGCGGCGCGTAGCTATCGCGCGCGCCTTTGCGGTGAAGCCGTCCCTGCTGGTTTTAGACGAGCCGTTCGTGTCGCTTGATGATGCGACCGCCGCGCGCATGAGGCGGCTGCTGATGAATGTGTGGCGCAGCCGCCAGACCTGCGCATTGATGGTGACGCACAATGTCCATGAAGCGGTCGAACTTGCCGACCGGATCATCGTACTCAGCCCGCGGCCCGGCCATGTGCGCGGAGAATTTGCGGTAACCGTTCCCCACGCCGACCGCGACGCGGATGTGATCGCCGAACTGACACGTCAGTTACAGGCGAAATTTCCTTCAGATTGAACCAGAATGCCGGCGCGATGCAGCAGATTCAAAGTGTTAGAGCGACCGGAGCCGCACTATTGACCGGACGGTCCCGGCCTATTGTCCTTTATCGCAATGAGCAGACCCGAAGCCGGGGGTCAGGTCATGCCCAGAGCCGACATGTAGAGGTCGAGCACGGTTTCCTCTTCCTCGCGCTCGGCCTGATCCTTCTTGCGCAGCCGAACGATCGTCTTGATCGCCTTGGTATCGAAACCGGTGCCCTTGGCTTCGGCGTAGACATCCTTGATGTCGTCGGCAATCGCCTGCTTGTCTTCTTCCAGCCGCTCGATACGCTCGATGATGGCGCGGAGCTGGCCGGCGGCGACGGTATCAGAGGTAGGTGAATCGTTGTCAGCCATGATGAGCTCCTGCAACGTTGATGGATACGACTCGCAGCGCGAGACCGGGGTCTGCGATGCCCGACGGGAGGCGTCGGGTCAAGCCGGAGCGTGTCAGTGGCCGTGCGGCTTGTTCGCCGCAAACGCGGCTTTCTGCGCGCCGGAAGCCTCGGTTTGGTATTTCGCCCGCCATTCGGCATAAGGCATGCCGTAGACGATCTCCCGCGACTGCTCCTTGCTCAGGTCGACGCCGCCGGCCTTGGCCGCGTCGCGATACCAGTTGGACAGGCAGTTGCGGCAGAATCCGGCCAGGTTCATCAGGTCGATGTTCTGCACGTCGTTTCGCTGGCGCAGGTGTTCGACCAGCTGGCGAAATGCCGCTGCCTCATAGTCGCGCTGCTGTTCGGGGGTGAGTTCGGCCATTTTTGCCTCCTCAAATTGCTCCTGTGCGGGAGCCATATTGCCTGACCACATGGATATCGGGTTTGGCGTTGATCGCGTCAAGCATCGGGGCCAGACGTTTCGCCCATGCATCCGCGCCTTGCTGGCCGACAATCAGGTCCTGGCGGATCTCGATCAGCACATGGGCAAAACCGTTGACGATAGCGTGCCGGAACATGGTGTCGCCGCGTAATGCGCCATCATAGGGTTCGTTGTCGCCGACCGTCAGCGCCGGGTCTGCTGAGAGCATTTCGATCATCGGGCGCACGGCGCGGTCGTCTGAGTCCCACAGGATGCCGACCTGCCAGGGGCGCGGGCGGCCCTGCATCACAGGCGTGAAGGAATGCACCGAGACGATGAATGGCGCGCCGCCGGACTTTTCGGCAACGGAAGCCGTCATCGCGGCGACGGCGTCATGATAGGGCCGGAAATAATTGTCCAGCCGCCGCTCACGCTCGGCGTCCGGCATCGGATAGTTGCCGGGCACCACCGCGCCGTCATAAATCTGGCGAATCAGCGTCGGATCGTCTTCTCCGCGATTGGGATCGATCAGCAGCCGCGAAAAGCCGCCCAGCACTGCAGGAGCGCCAGTCAGCTCGCACAGTCTGCGCGTCACCATCTCGACGCCGATGTCATAGGCGATGTGACGGTCGAACTCACTTGCCGGCAGGCCAAGCCGGCCATATTCGCAGGGCATGGCGCGCTTGGCGTGGTCGGCGACAAATAACATTCCACCGGCGCGGTTGCCGTCGATGATCTCGAATGGTTCGAACAATGAGGCGGCGGTCATGCGAGCGTTCCAGAAGACATTTCCGGCAATAACCGGAACCGGATCGGGTGAGCAACCATCATCTGCACAGGGAACATCGCCTCGATGCTGCGACACGCGTTGACACAGGCGGACAGTTTGCACAAAACAACGCATATGACTTCAGGGTTGAAAGGCCTCCAGATGCTGGTCGACAAGGCCGCCGCGGCATTGCGCCCGATATCCCTGTTTGGGTTGGCAATCCTTGGAGGTTTGCTGGCTGCGCCGTCGTTGGCGCATGCTGACTTCCGTGTCTGCAACGCGACACAAAGCCTGGTTGGCGTGTCGATCGGTTACCGGGCCACTGCCGGATGGGTCACTGAAGGCTGGTGGCATGTTGAAGCCTCTACCTGCAAGACATTGATCGAAGGGGCGCTGGCCTCGCGCTATTACTATCTCTATGCCGAAGACGCCGAACGAGGCGGCCGGTGGGATGGTCCGGTCAATATGTGCGTGGCCGAGAAAGAATTTAAGATTTCCGGTGTCAACGATTGCCTTCGCCGTGGCTTCCAGCGCGCTGGCTTCCAGGAATATGATACGGGCGGCCAGTCGAGCTGGATGGTCGAGCTGACCGATGGCGCCCCGCCGGCAGGCGGTGGCCCGACTCCACCGGTGCCTCCAGTGCCTCCGACCCCGCAAGGAACACAATGAGACGCAGCCGCAAGGTCAAGATCCTCGCAACGCTTGGGCCGGTTTCGTCCGACGAAGCGATGATTCAGAAACTGTTTGAAGCGGGCGCTGACGTGTTCCGCATCAATATGAGTCACACCGACCACGACTTGATGCGAACGCTGGCCGCCCGCATCCGTGCAGTCGAAGCCAAGGTTGGCCGCCCAATTGGCATTTTGGCCGACCTGCAAGGGCCAAAGCTGCGCGTCGGCCTGTTTGCCAATGGCAAGGAAGAGCTGACGCCCGGCCAGTTGTTTACGCTTGACGATAGTCCAGCGCCGGGTGATGCGACGCGGGTTCACTTGCCACATCCGGAGATTCTCTCGGCAGTGCAGCTTGGCGACCGGCTGCTGATTGACGATGGCCGGCTGACGCTGCTGGCCGAAAAGGTCGATGGAAAGTCGATCGTGACGCGTGTCATCTCCGGCACGTCGATTTCTAACAAGAAGGGCGTCAGCCTGCCCGATACGGAATTACCGGTTGGGGCGCTGACCGAGAAAGACCGCAAGGACCTGGATGCGGTGCTGGCGACCGGCGTTGACTGGATTGCACTCTCCTTTATCCAGCGGCCCGACGATCTTGCGGAAGTGCGCAAGATTGCGCGTGGCCGCGCCGCGCTGATGTCCAAGATCGAAAAGCCGCAGGCGGTTGCCCGGCTGGCCGAAATCATCGAGCTGTCGGATGCACTGATGGTGGCGCGCGGCGACCTTGGCGTCGAGATGCCGCTGGAGGCGGTTCCCGGCATCCAGAAACAGATCACTCGTGCCGCTCGCCGCGCCGGCAAGCCGGTGGTGGTCGCGACGCAGATGCTGGAATCGATGATCTCTGCGCCGGTGCCGACCCGCGCCGAAGTGTCGGACGTGTCGATAGCGGTGTTTGAAGGTGCTGACGCGATCATGCTGTCGGCAGAATCGGCTGCCGGCCAATATCCGATCGAGGCGGTGTCGACGATGAGCCGAATCGCCGAAAAGGTCGAGCGCGATCCACTTTATCCAGGTATCATCAATGCCCAGCGCAGCGAGCCGGAAGCAACCGGTGCGGATGCGATTTCAGCGGCTGCCCGCCAGATTGGCGAAACTCTGAAGCTCTCGGCCATCGTCAATTACACCTCGTCTGGCACCACCGGTTTGCGTACGGCACGCGAACGGCCCCAGGTGCCGATCATCGCTCTGTCGCCGGTGCTGGCCACTGCCAGACGGTTGTCGCTGGTCTGGGGTCAGCATTGCGTTGTGACGGAAGACGCAACTGACCTTGACGACATGGTCGGCCGCGCATGCCGCATCGCGCATGATGAAGGGTTCGCCAAGCTTGGCGACCGGGTCATCATTACCGCGGGCGTGCCGCTGGGAACGCCGGGCGCAACCAACATGCTGCGTATCGCGTATATCGGCGCCGAAGGCCGCGAAGGACTATAGTCTTTCAGCCTGCCGGATTGAGCTGTTCGCGGCCGGCCGGCTTTTCATCGACGCAGATGCCAGCGCCAGAATTGTCGGCGGCAATGCGCTGCTCGACTGTGCGGGCTGCCGCCGCCAGATCGCGATCCATGCCGGCAACCTTTTCAATTGCCGCGATCGCGAGGCCGGTGGCGATCCAGTCCGGCTTGTGGCCGAGATTGTGCACCCAGACCAGTTCCGCGCCGGGGATGTCACGCCCCAGCCCGACCGAGTGGATCTCTTCGTAGACGACCGTGTCGCGGTCGCCGGAAATGACAACCGTTGGCACGCTGATCTCGCGATAGCGCGGCGCAATTTCCAGTGCGTGACGGTAAAGGCCCTCGACGTCGAGCGAGTTCGACCGGAACGCCCGGGGCCGCAGCACCAGCTCTATCGACGCGTCGCGCAGATAGTCAGCCGGTGTCTGGTTCGGCGCAAAGACACATTCGGTGGCGGCGCGCATCTGCAGCTTGCCTCCGGGCCAGGCCAGCGTTTCGGCAAACAGGCGGCCCAGCAACGGTGTCCGGGCCAGATTGTAATACCAGGATGTCTTGCCGCCCGGCCACGGGTGGCTGGCGGCTGCCATGAATACAAGCCCGCTGGTGCGGTCCGGAAAATCCACCGCAAAGGTGGCGGCAATGGCGCTGCCAAAGGAATGGCCGACGATAATCGCCTTGCCGATGCCAAGCTGGTCCATCAGCGCAGCGAGCGTGGCCGCCTGCCCGTGTGGGTCTTCATTTGTCGTGCCCCGCGTTGACCAGCCATGACCGGGGCGGTCGAAAAACAGCAGGTCTGCCCGTCCCGAAAGCAGTTTGGCGAAGGGGATCAGCTGGTCTTTCAGGTTGGCGCTGGCCCCGTGAATGAACACGACCGGCGGCAGGTCCGGGTTCGATGCAGGAAGATAGACATGGTGGATGCTGGCGTCGCCGACCTGCTCGAATGCGCCAATGGGCGGGTTGCGGCGTTCAATCGCCCACGCGCCGATGCGCGATACGCCTGCCAGTGACAACACGGCAGCAAGGGTAAACAGAAGAAAGGCGGCGATCAGATTCATGGCGGGCAGGTTTTTTGACAGGTCACGTTGCCCGCAAGCAACGCGAAACGTCAATGAACGGTTTCATCAACGCGTAACAAGATATTTCGTCAGATGCCCTGGCCGGCCAGTTCGTCGCTAAGCGTTACGACTTCGGCCTGGGCGCTGCGCATCATCGGATAGACCTGCAAGACGCGCTCATATGCGTTGAGCGCAAGCTGTTTCTTGCCGGTATCCTTGAGGATCTGCGCCATTCCGGCCAGCGCGCCGAAATGGCGAGGCTCCAGCCGCAACGTCTTGTCGATGTCGGCCATCGACTTGGCGTAGTTCTTCATCATGAAATGCACGGTGGCGCGGCGGTTCCAGCCTTCGGCGAACTCCGGCGCCAGCACCGTGATGCGGTCGAGAAAGTCGAGCGCGACGCCCCATTGCTCGGCCTTTGTGGCCGTGTCGGCCCATTGCATCATCACGTCAATCGAAGCGCTGCCCGAATCGCGCCATTCAGCCCAGATGCGGTCGGCAATGCGTTTGGCGGCGTGTTCCTTGCGTTCGCGCTTCAAGTCGGCAAACAGCTCGTCGAGCGGCGTTTTCTGCTCAACTGCGACCGGTTTCGAGCTTGCGGGTCCAATCGCCTGTGCGGACGCAGCCACGGGGGCGGCGGCAATGAGGGCGGCTGTCAGGCATAGGAAAACGCTGCGCATACCGGGAGTCTATTCCCGATTTGCACAGCGTCAAACTGAATTCAACGTGAGCGGGCTTATCAGCCCTGGCGCGCCTTGTAGCGCGGAGCCGTCTTGTTGATGATGTAGATGCG
>DAINRF010000005.1:0-159065 GCA_036742015.1 Mesorhizobium sp.
TCCGCTGTTCAGCGTCTCGGTAACCTGCATCGTCAATCCCTTGTTCTTCTCGAATCTGCCTGTGCTCGAACGGCACACGGCCATTTCGACTGACGGAAAATTGCCATGAGTGGCTGCTGGTGCGGGTGGAGGGACTTGAACCCCCACGCCTTGCGGCGCTTGGACCTAAACCAAGTGCGTCTGCCAATTCCGCCACACCCGCTCTGGCGACCCGTCCGGTCGCCGAAGCGAGGCCCCTATATCATCAGGATTGTGGCGATCAAAGGAAAATTGCCGTGTTTAGCCTCATCGCGGGCATTTCTTTCCACATGTTGTCCACAGGCGGCAGCGCAGCCCGTGCCATGCCAATCAGTAGTAGGGCTCCTCGAACAGCACCGTCTCGCCGTCCCGGAACGACTTGATCTGCGCCGTGCCGTCCTGTGCGACGGCCGCAACAACAAAGAACGGCCGCTCGCGCATGTCCTTTTCAATCTGCCGCCCCGTTCCCTCAGGCAAATAGAAGCGTTCCAGACCATAATTGACCCGGGCGCTCTGTCCCGGAGACGTATACACGCTCTTCGCGCGCACGATCACGTCGTCTGCTCCGGCCTGTGCCAGGGCGTTCCGGTCATAAGAAAAGGAGGCTGGCTGAAAAATGCCGTCAGCGCCTTTGCGCAACTGCACCCAGACCACGTGATCGATGGGTTTGGCGACCGCCTGCGAACTCACAAACGCTTCCTTCGGCAGATTCGACGCCTCGTAATTGAGGATCACATAATCACCGCGCAGCAGATCGCGCGGATCGATCGGCTCGACCTTGAGCAGTATCTCACGGCCGTCGCGAAGCACTGCGGCGCGGGTCGAGATAGACCAAGCCAGGAAACCAATCTGTATTGCGGCAATGACAGCCGCGGCCAGGATGAGGACGTTCGCGCGACGCATCATGAGCCTCCCTGCGCTGGCGCCGCCATGCGCCGTTCAATGCGGAGTATGAAGAATGCCAGGAGACCAAGGCCAATAGCGGCGACAAAGAAGAAACCCGCTGTTCCCAGCATGGTGCCAACCGTTGCCAGATAGATCATGGCGACCTGAAACGCGAAAGCTGCGTAAGACAGCCACCTCACGCCCCGGCTGAGTTTTCCGCCGAAGAGCAGCGCGCCAACAGCCGCCGCAAGTCCGATGATCGACAGCCAGAGGAAGTGCGGTGTATCGCCAAAGGCAGCCTGCAGGGTGAAGAGCCCGGCAAAGCCTCCGAACAGAGCGACTGAAGCCAATCCGTCGCCGAGCCCTGACAAGCGCTCCACCTGGCTGCCCGCGAGGATCACCGCCGCAAAGAGCGCGGTAGATATCAGCGTCAGCACGATCAGGATCGATGGGTTGTCGTGATCGAGATAGAGCACAATTGCATAGGAAATGAGCGACAAGAGGATGAGGTAACGCGCAGCGACCGAGCGGGTCCACATCGCAACGGCCCAAAGAACAGCCGCAAGCACAGGGTAAGCCAGCGATGCGTCGAGCCTAAAACTGTTGTAGAGCGGCCAGACTCCCCAAAGCATCGCCAGCACGACTGCCGCGATCGTCAGAGCAGACGATCGCAACGCTGCTGCGGCGAGGGTCGTTCCAAGACACCAGATCAGGATGGCCTGTGTCTCGTCGCCAGTGATGTGATACATTTGTGAGACCAGTGCGATTGCGCCGCCGAAGGTTGCGGCGCCGACAAGCCAAGCCGCTTCGGCAAAACCGTCCTGCCCCTTCAGCTTGAGCACTGCGCCTCCGACATATCCAGCCGCGAGCAGAGCAAACAGAGCTGCGACACGCCAGAGGCGTGGGATCGCCTCCCAATTGGACGCAACCATGATGAGGATTGCGGCGCCGAGCAGCACACCGGCAAGAATCGCCAGAATCTGGCCGAAGCCGATTCCGGCACGGTGGCTGTCGCGCGCCTCGGCGCCAAGGCTTGCCGCCTGTTCGGCTGTAATCAGGCCCTTGGACTGCCACCTGGCAATGTCTGCGCCCAGTTTGTCGAGATACGCCACCTGCAAATGCCTCCCGAGTCTCAGTGGCCACTCAACCGCGCGACTGAGGCGATTCCACGACATGCAATGACTTGCATGCAGCGCCTTAATCTATTGTTAATGCTGCATTGCACAATCTGCATTGCTGCTATGCAACAACCCCTCTAGAAAGAGTGATGGAGCAGGCCTATCTTCGCATCATACAAGAAGTGACGAAAAACGAACCGAAGACGAAACGAGACTAATCATGAACATCATCCGCAACTATCGCAACTGGCGCCGTTACCGGGAGACCGTCTCCGAGCTGAACCGCCTGTCGAACCGCGAGCTGTCCGATCTGGGCATCAACCGCAGCGAAATTCCCTACGTCGCCCGCAAGGCTGTCTGACGTAGCAGACATTCTCGACCGGCCTACCTCCTCCCAGGCCACTCGAGATAGAGCCGCCGTTCACCTCCTCCCGAACGACGGCTTGTTATCAGCAACACCCGCCGGATCTCCTCCCCCGGCGGGTGTTGTGCATTTTGAGGTCTGGAACAGATCAGCGAAACACCGGATACACGTCCGACTAACGCTCGCCCATGACGCCGCGGCGCTGCCACTCGGTCAGCGGCATGATGTCAGGCTTACCGCCCGCCGGCTCATACCAGCTGTCGACTGCCCATTTCTGGCCGGACTTTTCCTGAACGACCGCTGTTGAATGCGGATAGCGTCCATCGGCGAAGAAGCCGCGCGATACATTACCCAGCACCGAGTGGAATTTCAGCAATCCCCGAGACTCGAGATAGCGCAGCAGGCTGCGGGAATTGGTCGATTCATCGATGCAGTCCATCTGCCCCATCAGACCGGACTGCGTGAGGTCCGACTTCGGCTCATCCTTTACCCCAATCGCTTGAATTGAACGCTGCTCGAAATAGGCGATGGCGCGCCCGATTGCTGCGCGCTCGGCTCCAGCAGATTTCGATCCTGCCATAATCGATGCGAATTTTTTTGCGTCAGCGCCGCTGAGAACCAGATTCGTGCGCCTGCGACAGTCAAACCCGTGGCAGACAACCAATTTTGACGCTCCGCTGCCCTTGAGGACCGCCGAATTGTTAGAGGAAGAGCTCGTGCAGCCAGCGAGAGCAAAACAGATACCCGCCAGAAGAACCAAACGTTGAATCATGATATGTGCGCAGTCCGTCGAAACGCCCCTCCTAACGCTCCGGCGTCGCACCTGCAATGCCGATACGCGTTGCCGGGCAACAGCAATTTCTCTATGTGACTTTCATGACAACAGAACCAATTCATATCATCGGTGGTGGACTGGCGGGCTCCGAGGCTGCCTGGCAGGCCGCGAATGCCGGCGTTCCGGTGATCCTGCACGAAATGCGCGGCGTCCAGGGGACCGATGCCCACAAGACAGATGGTCTTGCTGAACTTGTCTGCTCCAACTCTTTCAGGTCGGACGACGCGGAAGCAAACGCAGTCGGACTGCTGCATGCGGAAATGCGGCTGGCGAACTCCCTCATCATGGCTTCCGGCGACGCCAATCAGGTCCCGGCAGGCGGCGCTCTTGCGGTTGATCGGGACGGTTTTTCCGATGCTGTCACGGCAAAGCTTGAGGCTCACCCGCTGATCGAAATTCGTCGCGAAGTGATTCAAGGCCTGCCGCCAAGCGATTGGAAACAGACGATTATCGCCACCGGCCCGCTGACGGCAAAGCCTCTTGCCGAAGCCATTGCCGCTGAAACCGGCGCTGATGCGCTCGCATTCTTCGACGCCATCGCGCCGATCATCCATTTTGACACGATCAACATGGACATCGCCTGGTTCCAGTCACGCTATGACAAGGTTGGCCCCGGCGGCACCGGCAAGGACTACATCAACCTGCCGATGGACAAGGATCAGTATCTTGCCTTCGTGGAAGCGCTGAACGCAGGCGGCAAGACCGAGTTCAAGCAGTGGGAAGGCACGCCCTATTTTGACGGCTGCCTGCCGGTCGAGGTGATGGCGGAGCGCGGCGTCGAGACGCTGCGTCACGGCCCGATGAAGCCAATAGGCCTGACCAATGCACACAATCCGGCAGTCAAAGCCTATGCAGTTGTGCAGCTCCGGCAGGACAATGCGCTGGGAACGCTTTACAATATGGTGGGCTTCCAGACCAAGCTGAAGCACGGCGAACAGGTGCGCATCTTCCGCACCATTCCCGGATTGGAGAACGCAGAATTTGCCCGCCTGGGTGGCCTGCATCGTAACACCTACATCAATTCGCCAACCCTGCTTGGTCCAGACCTGCAACTGAAGTCGCGGCCCGGCCTGCGCTTTGCCGGTCAAATCACTGGCTGCGAGGGTTATGTCGAATCTGCCGCGATCGGCCTGCTGGCTGGACGGTTCGCCGCTTCGCAGGCGCGCGGGCAATCGCCGTCGCTCCCGCCACCGACGACCGCCTTCGGGGCTCTCCTCGGCCACATAACCGGCGGCCACATCACGTCTGACGATGAACCGGGCAAACGTTCATTCCAGCCGATGAATGTCAATTTTGGCCTCTTCCCGCCACTTGCGCCCGGAACCAAGCTCAAACCCGACGATTTTGAAGGCCGCTTCCGCGGCAAGGACAAGACGGTCTTCAAAAAGAAGGCGATCACCGGCCGTGCGCTGGCCGATTGCCGAGAGTGGCTGGGCATTGCGCCAGCGGTTCAGGCAGCGGAGTAGATCATGACAACCCTCGCCTCGACATTCTTTGACGTTCGCCGCGACGGAGCGGTTGCCGAAATCGTCATGAACAAGCCCGACAAGGCAAACGCGATGTCGCCGGACTTCTGGGCCGACTTGCCGCGCCTGCTGGGCGAACTGGCGGCGGACCAGTCGGTGCGCGCCGCAGTGGTGACGGGCGCGGGCAAACACTTCACCAGCGGAATGGATCTGTCGACATTCAACAATCTGGCAAAACTGTTCAAGGAAGAGCCCGGCCGCGCCGCCTATGCTATGCGCGAAGTCGTCCTTGGTCTGCAGGACAGTTTTTCGGCAATCGAAAGGGCGCGCTTTCCAGTGATCGCCGCGATCCACGGCGCGTGTATCGGCGGCGGCATTGACATGATCACGGCTTGCGACATCCGTCTGGCGACCGAAGACGCCTATTTCGCCATCGAGGAAATCAATATCGGCATGGCGGCCGATGTCGGCACGCTGCAGCGGCTGCCAAAGCTGATCGCGCCGTCAGTGGCGGCAGAACTCGCCTTCACAGGCCGCCGGTTCAACGCGCAGGAGGCCAGGCAGATCGGTCTGGTGTCGTCGCTGCATGCCAATGCCGAGGACGTGCGCGCGGCAGGACTTGGTCTCGCCCGTGACATTGCATCGCGCTCGCCGCTGGCGATTGCCGGCATCAAGCGCAACCTGACCTATTCGCGCGATCACAGCGTGGCGGACGGGCTCGACTACGTCGCCACCTGGAACGGCGGCATGCTCCGTGCCACCGACCTGATGGAAGCGATCCAGGCACGAATGGCAAAGCGCGACGCGTTGTTTGCCGACCTGCCGCCGTCAAAAATCCCGGGCTGAGCTATTCAGCTGGCGCGACGTTACCTGAATCCGGCAGTCCCGGCTTGCCAGCTTCTGATGGATTACGCCTGACGTAGTTGGCCTTGAGGCTTTCTGACGTGTCGCGCGAACCGTCATGGCTCCATCCGGGCGGCATCACCATATATTTGAGCCGTTGGCCAAGCGTCAGGCCGGGCTGGGTGATGTCATTCCAGATGCCGACATATTCGTGGAACGCCACGCGCAGCGGATTGAACGTGCCGAGGTTCTTGACGATGCCGTAGCGCGGCTTGTCGCTGTCTTCCTCGGGCACAAAAGTGCCAAACATCCGGTCCCAGATGATCAGCGTGCCAGCGTAGTTGGTGTCGAGATAGCGGGCGTTGGTGGCATGGTGCACCCGGTGATGCGACGGCGTGTTGAAGATGAACTCGAACCAGCGCGGCATCTTGTCGATCGTCTCGGTGTGAATCCAGAACTGCCACACCAGGTTGAATCCAAACACGAACAAAATCACCGCCGGATGGAACCCGAGCAGCACCATCGGTATCTGAAGGACCAGCATGCCGGTGAACAGGCCTGTCCAGCTCTGGCGTAGCGCGGTCGACAGGTTGTAGTGCTGACTGGAATGGTGATTGACATGTTCCGCCCACACCCAGCGCACTGTGTGGGCAATGCGGTGATAGAAATAATAGCGCAGGTCGTCGATCAGGAAAGCGATCAGCAACACCCACCACGACGCGCCGAGATCTGCAATGCGGAACTGCCAGAACCACATCAGGATTGCGTAGGAGACGGCGCCGAGCAGCAGACCTGCAACAACATTGCCGGTGCCCATCATCAGACTGGTCAGCGTGTCGCGCGTCTCAAACGCGCCCTTGGCGCGGTTGGTACGCACCAGACAAAGCTCAATCAGGATGGCAAGGACAAAGAACGGGATCGCCAATTCCGTCACTTTCGGGAAATCATAGGCCTGCATGTCACTCCCTCGCCTTGCCGCCCCCCAGCAGCGCGCCTATCGCGCGCGCTGTGTCGGCCTGATCGAAATGAAAATGTCCGCCAGTCCAGGTGAAATCCTTGAAGCGGATCGAAATGGTCGCCGGCTCGCGCAGCTTGATTGACGCGATGTCGCCAGACGTCACGGTGCGGGTGAAGAACCCGTCGCCAAAACTCTGGACAATGGCTACCCGGCCGCCCGGCAAAGACATGAATGCAGAGTGATGATCGCTCGTCAGTGTCGCATCACCTGTGGACTCGTCTGGAAAATCAAGCGCAAACAGCTCGCGCGCGTGGGCGCTATCGCGAATGGCTGACACTTTCGAACCGCCTGTGAAGTGCACGGCCAGAACCCCGACCGTGATGCCAATAACAACAAGTGCGACTAGAACAGGAAGGCTCATGCCAAAAATCCAATGACCGCGCAGCGGTCTGATTCATCTAGCATAATTGACGTTAACGTCAAAGATCGCGTGATTTCCCTGTCACCAGCCGCGCGCGGCGCGATAGAACATCGTGATCTGTTTTCGCAGCGGCGAAATGCTGCCAGTACGCTCGGCCGCTTCGCCGCCTAGACGTTGCAAGGCGTCAAGATATCCGGGCGCAAGGCCCGCTGGCAGAAATGCCGGGCGGAGCGATTGTGGCAGGTCTGAAGCGCCGATGGCAAATGCCCGCAAGTGCTCCTGGCCAAGCGCGACCATCTGCTCGACCACCCTGCCCGCTCCGGCCTTGTCGCGATAGAGATCCTCGCGGCTGGTTCCTGCGGCCGCAAGAATCTCAGCCGGGACATAACATTGTCCGCGCGCCTTATGCAGCGGCAGCAACCGCAGGATGCCCGCGATGCCCTGCGCACAACCGGCATGACCTGACAATTCCGCAGCCTGCTTTGCTCCTTCAGGGTCCAGAACAAGACAGGACAGCTGAATCAGCGCCGCGGCCGTTTCGCCAAGATAGCCTTCAAGATCGCCGCGCGATGGCATGGCGTCGTCGTAGAGATCAAACACCCGCGCATCGAGCATGTTTTCAAATGCCGGAAGAGGAAGCCGATAGTGCACGATCACCTGCAAAAGAGCCGTCGCCAACGGGTGTCCGCCCGCCGCCTCCGAATTTCCAGCGGCAAGAACATCACGCCACCACTGGATACGCACCTCGCCCGGCAACGCCTCACGCGCTCGATCTCGAATGGAGGCGAGCTCGGCATTGAATGTGTAGAGCGTGGCCAACGCCTCGCGCTTGTCCTGTGGCGCATAAAGCAAAGACAGGAAGCGGTCGTAGTCGGCGCGCTTCAGCTCCTCCTGGAAGGTGGCGTCCGTCATGTGCGCGATCAGTCGACAGCAATGAGGCAAGCCGCGACGGAGCGGTCTTCGGCCAGCAAGACATTGTAGGTGCGCAACGCCGCGCCGGTCGACATCGAGTCGACCTTCATACCGGCGGTGCGAAGCTGGTCGCGCAATTCGGCAGGCAGCCGTCTCAATTCGCGTCCGGTACCAACCAGCAGCACCTCGATATCGGCGGCCTCATCCAAAACCCGGACGAGATCGGACGCCGCCAGATTGCCGGGATCTGCCGGCTCCCAGCCATGAATGCCCGACGGCAGGCACAGGATCGAACCGCGATGCGACATATCGGCAAAGCGAAAACCGCCATTGCCGTAAGCATCTATCGGCGCACGGCCCGGAAAATGCGCTTCCCGGACCACGATGCCCCTGCTCATAGCATCAGGCCTTGGCTGGAGCCTGGCGGCCCTTGCCTGCCGCTTCCAGCTTCTTGTCGTCTTCGCTGCCGAAAGTTTCCGGCCGCAGCTTGAACAGAATCAGCATCGGACCGGCGATGAACACCGATGAATAGGACCCGACGAGCACGCCGACGATGATTGCGAAGACGAAGGACGAGATCACCTCGCCGCCGAAGAAGTAGAGCGCCGCCAGCGCCAGCAGCACCGTGAGACCGGTGAGGATGGTGCGCGACAACGTCTGGTTCAGCGCGATATTGATCACCTCGTCGAGCGGCATCTTCTTGTATCGCCTCAGCATTTCGCGGATGCGGTCATAGATGACGACCGTGTCGTTGATCGAGTAGCCAACCACCGTCAGGATGGCCGCGATACTGGACAGGTTGAATTCCAGCCCCAGCAACACGTAGATACCGACGATCATGATGATGTCGTGAAGCGTCGAGACGACGGCGCCGACGCCGAACTGCCACTCGAAACGGAACCAGACGTATATCAGCAAGCCGATCAGCGAGAGCGTGATGCCGATCAAGCCCGACCAGGCCAATTCGGCCGAAACGGTTGGACCGACAATCTCGACACGCCGGAACTCATAGTCGTCTTGCAATTCGCCGCGGACAAGGTTGACGACCGATTGCTCGGCATTGTCACTCGTCTCCTGCGCTGCAAGGCGGACCATCAGCGACCCGTCAGTGCCAATCTCCTGCACCTGAACCTCGCCAAGGTTGAGATCGCTGAGGCGCGCACGCACATCGGCAGGATCGGCAGCGCCGTTCTTTGCCTGAATCTCGATCATCGATCCGCCCTTGAAATCGATGCCGTAGTTGAAGTCGGTGAAGAACATCTGGCCAATCATCACGACCGACAGCAGCCCGGAAATCAGAAAGCCCCAGTTGCGCCATTTCATGAATGGAATGGTAGGGTTGAGCGGCAGATAGTGGACGAGGCCCTTCGGGAACTCAGTCGGACGCCAGCGGCGGTGCCAGAAGGCAACCAGCCAACGGGTCAGCGTGAATGCTGTAAAGACGGTCGTGACGATACCGATTCCCAGCGTGACGGCAAAGCCGCGCACGGGGCCGGTGCCCATGTAGAACAGGATGACGGCAACCATCAGCGTCGTGACATTGGCGTCAACGACAGTTGCGAGCGCCTTGGCAAAGCCTGAATCGAAGGACTGAACCATTGATCGGCCTTGCGCCCGCTCCTCACGGACGCGCTCGAAGATGATGACATTCGAGTCAACCGCCATGCCCATTGTCAGCACGATACCGGCGATGCCAGGCAAGGTCAGCGTTGCGCCGAGCAATGACAAGATGCCGATAATCAGCGCCACGTTGGCGGCCAGCGCAATATTCGCGATAACGCCAAGCTTGCCGTAGACGAGCAGCATGCACAGGATGACCAGGCCTGCGCCGATGGCCGACGCGGTCTTGCCGGCCGCGATCGAGTCAGCACCAAGGCTCGGACCAACCGTGCGTTCTTCAATGATCGTAAGCGTCGCGGGCAGCGCGCCTGCGCGCAGCAGCACAGCGAGGTCGTTTGCGCCCTGGACGGTGAAATTGCCGGAAATCTGGCCACTGCCGCCGAGGATCGGTTCGCGGATCTGCGGTGCGGAAATCACCTGATTGTCGAGGATGATCGCAAACAGACGGCCGACATTTTGCTGGGTGGTCTGACCAAAGCGGCTGGCACCCTGCCCGTCAAAACGGAACGACACGACAGGCTCGTTCGTGCGCTGATCAAATGAAGCCTGCGCGTCGACGAGATTTTCACCCGAGACGATGACACGCGTCTCGATCAGATAGGGCTGGGGCGGGTCGTCAGTTGAATACATCACGACGGTGCCGACCGGCGGACGGCCTTCAATTGCTTCCTGCACCGGGATCGACGTATCGACCATCTGGAAGGTCAGCTTTGCGGTCTGCCCGAGAATGTCTTTCAGACGGTCTGGATCCTGCAAGCCCGGAACCTGGACCAGAATCCGGTCATTGCCCTGGCGCTGGATGATCGGTTCGGTGGTGCCCAGTTCGTTGACACGCTTGCCAACGACCTCGATCGATTGCGACAGCGCTTGACTGAGGCGATAGTTGATGCCGGATTCCGTCAGTGAAAAGCGCAGAAGGCCCGGCTCCGGCTCTGTCATTTCGACTTCGGTGACCGAGCCACCCGTCAGGAAGCCTGCGGCCACCGGAAGAGTGAGATTTTCAAGCGCCGCCTTGGCCTTTGCAGCGTCGGCGGGGTCACGCAAGCGCACCTGCACGGCGTTGCCGGTGCCAGACAGGCCCGAATAGCCGATACGCGCATCCCGCAGGCCGGTGCGAATGTCGTTGCGCAGCGTTTCGAGCCGGTCCTCGACCAAGCTCTTGTGATCGATCTGCAGCAGGATGTGCGACCCGCCCTGAAGATCGAGACCGAGCGTCATCGACTTTTTGGGTACCCAGGAAGGCAAGCTATCAAGTGTTTGCTGCGACAACATATTCGGCACAGCAAATATGACGCCCAACAGGACGGTCAGCCAGATTGCGATGGTTTTCCAGCGGGTGAAGTGCAGCATTGGCTAACTCGCTTGCGCCGTAACGTTCGGATCAGGTGGCGCGGCCGCGTCACCCGCACGGAATTACTTCTTGGTGTTCTGGTTGGCGACGGTCTCGCCCTTGTTGCGCACATCGGCAACCATCGCACGAACCGCCGTTACCTTCATGCCGCCAAGGTCAACTTCCAGTTCACCCTTGTCGTCAATCACCTTGGTCACTTTGCCGACCAGGCCACCGCCCGTCACCACTGTATCACCGCGTGTGATGTTCTTCAGCATTTCCTCGCGCGACTTCATCTGGGTCCGCTGCGGACGGATAATCAAGAAATACATAATGACGAAGATCAGCAGGAACGGCAGAATGCTGATCAACATATCTGCGCCGCCAGCGCCTCCGGTCTGGGCATAAGCTGGTGTAACGAACATCAAAAATCTCCCGCCAACACTGAAAAGGCCGGCCTCAAGGCCGGCGAACGTGGGCGCTATATAGTCCGTCGGGTCGGCTATGCCAACTGCGCCAGATGCGCCTGCCCGTGCTTTCGCTGACACAATACGCGTGTTAAGGCCGCAACCGGTTCAAAATTGTGACATTGGCGGCAGCGCATGACAGACCAGGCAATCGAATCGCTCAACCAGAAGCTCGACCGGCTGATCGAGGTCGTCACCAGGCTTTCGACCCCTCTGGCACCCGTTTCGGATTTTGACGCCGCAGGCTGTTTTGTGTGGGACGCAGATGCAGGACAGGCCCAACCGGTGCAGAAAGTGAGCCGCGTCGACATCGGCTTGATCAAGGGCGTGGACCGGGTTCGCGACATTCTCGTCGACAACACGATGCGTTTTGCCGGCGGTCTGCCTGCCAACAATGTCCTGCTTTGGGGCGCCCGCGGTATGGGCAAGTCTTCACTGGTGAAGGCCGCTCACGCATCTGCAAATGCTGCCGGCAGGCCACTAAAGCTTATCGAAATTCATCGTGAAGACATCGATTCCCTACCCCGGCTGATGACACTACTCAAATTGTCGCCGAACCGCTTTGTCCTGTTCTGCGATGACCTGTCTTTCGACAATGACGACACGTCCTACAAGTCACTCAAGGCGGCGCTCGACGGCGGCGTCGAGGGGCGGCCCGACAATGTCATTCTCTATGCCACATCCAACCGCCGGCACCTGTTGCCGCGCGATATGATTGAGAACGAGCGATCAACTGCGATCAATCCGTCAGAAGCGGTTGAGGAAAAGGTTTCGCTATCGGATCGCTTTGGTCTTTGGCTTGGCTTTCATAAATGCAGCCAGGACGAATACCTCGATATGATTGACGGCTATGTCAGGCACTTTGGCCTTCGCGTCACAGATGAACAATTGCGTTCAGAAGCTCTGGAATGGGCCACTACGCGCGGCAGCCGCTCAGGCCGTGTCGCCTGGCAGTTTATTCAGGACCTTGCCGGACGGCTCGGCCAGAAACTCGAGACTTGAAAAAAGTTTGCCCCATTGCGGACCTGCGGCCAAAATGGGCGGGCAGGTTCGAAATGGGGCAGTTAGTTGGCGCCGAGGACTGGAATACTCTGGCGCTTATGCTCTTCCTGGCTACTCGAGATATTTTTGCGGATCGACCGGATCCGAATTTTCGCGCACTTCGAAGTGCAGTTTTGGCGTGTCGGCATTGCCAGTCATGCCGGATCTTGCGATTTCCTGGCCCCGGCGAATTGTGTCGCCACGCTTGACCGTGATTTCACTGGTATGGCCGTAGACAGTTACCTTGCCGTCGGCATGGCGCACCAGAACGGTCTTGCCAAAGTCCTTCAGCCCATCGCCAGCAAAGATGACCACGCCGTTTTCGGCAGCTTTGACCGCGGTGCCTTGGGGCACCGCAATGTCGATACCTTCGCCATTGCTGCCGTAGCTGGAGATAACGCGGCCGCGAACCGGCCAGCGCATCTTGCCAATGCCGGTGGTGTCAGGAGCTTGTTCATCAGATGCGGCCGCGGCGGCTTTCAGTTCCTTGCCATCGCGCTTGGGCGGTGTGTAGACGGCCAGTGGTTTTTCTTCTGCCGGCTTTTCAACCTTGGCGACAGGTCTGTTCGCCTTCGGTGCTGGCGTTGCAGCATTTGCCACTGGCTTGGCCGATGGCGTCGAGCCGGTATTGACAGGATCGGTCCTTGGCGCCGACGCTACAGACCCGGATGGGATACGCAGCTTTTGGCCGATCTTCAGGGTTGCCGATTTGTCGAGGCGATTTGCCTGGCGAAGCGCATCGGTGGTGGTGCCATTCTTCCTTGCGATGGCATAGAGCGAGTCGCCCGAAACGACCGTATAGACCCCGCGATCAGCGGTCGCGACCTTAGCGTCGTTGCGCCGATCTTCAGCCTGAGGTTCCTTTTCCTTCAGGCGCGGCTGCTTGGGCAGCACCGCCACATTGTCGGCTGGAGCCTGCTTTGGCACTGGGGCCTTCTCGACTGGCGCAGCCGCAACCGGCTTCGGTTTCTCAGACTTGTCGCGAGCATACACATAGACTGGCACGATGACGCGCTGGCCAGCTTTGACAGAATTGGCGTCAGCAAAGCCATTCACGTTGACGATAGCCTTCACAGGCACGCCATAGCGATCCGAAATGACGCCGAGGGACTCGCCTTCCTTGAGCGTAACCAGACGTCCGCCTTCGGCCACCCAGCCGTCTGACGTGGCCGACGGCGGCGCGGACACAGCCTTTGGGACAGGCGCGTCTGTCTTGATCGGCGCGGGTCTGATCGTTCCGGTTGACGTGCGATCCAACACTGGCTTGACGGGCTCGGCCTTGGCTACTTTCGGCGTTGGCTGGGCAGGAACCGGCATTTGCCTTGGCGCTGCCTCAACAGGCGCAAGCACGGTTCTTTTCACTGGCTGCGAAACCGGCGCAGGTTCGACCGCGGCACGGGCTGCGGATGAATTGTAAGCGCCATTTGCCGCCGACGGGCGCGCAACATCTGCAGGGAAAGGCTGATTGTCCTTGCGGATCATCTGACGCTGGTTTGGCGTAGCACCGGTAAACATCCCGTCGGTGAAACGCGATACGCCCGAGCTGCAGCCTGCCGCCAGACTTCCAACCAACACAAGAGCTGCGCCGCGCAGCATAGCGCGCTGACTGCCCTTCAACGATCGAACCCGCATACTCATGACCCGCAAGTACTCAAACAAACACTGCGAGATTAAAGCGCGTTAATCTTACCGGTCCCTTAAAGAGCGGCGAACTTTAGCAAATATGTTCAGATCGCGGCAGAGAGCCCAAGTGTCAGCGGCTGCAAACGCGCCTTGCCGATGTCTTCACGTTCGAAGCGGCTGCCAACCTTGGTCAATTTTGCCCACACCTGCTCGCCATCGGCAGGACCAATCGGCGCGATCAGAACACCGCCGCTTGAAATCTGATCGACAAAGGCCCGCGGCAAACTGTCGAAAGCGGCCCAGACAACAATCCTGTCGAACGGCCCCTCATTGTGCATTCCGCTTGAACCGTCGGCATGACGGACAGAAACGTTCAGCAGCCCAAGCGCCTCGATCCGCTGGCGCGCGTTGACGGCGAGCGTTTTGTAACGCTCCAGTGTCAGAACACGGGCAGCCTTGCGGCCCATGACGACTGCGGTAAAGCCTGTTCCCGTGCCGATCTCCAGCACACGATGCGACGGGTCAAGATCCATTGCCGCGATGATCGCCGCCTGCATATCAACGCCTTCAATTGCCTCGCCGCATTCAATCGGCAGCATTCTTGACGACCATGCGAAGGCTTGGTGCTGCCCCGAAACGAACAGGCGCCGGGGAGTTGCCTCGATCGCGGCAATCAATTCCTTGCCGGCAATACCTCTGGCGCGCATGCGCAGCAGAAAAGCCGCAAAGGCTTCGCGATCGTGGCCGTTTGTCGTCATCCAACCACCGAGGTCAGGTAGTCGCGAACCTCATGCGCGGTCAGGTCGAGCTGCAGCGGAGTGATCGAGACGCGATCGTTGGCAAGCGCGTGGATGTCTGTGCCGGGCACTGGCGGCTCCTGCTGTTTGGAGAAGCGCATCCAGTAGTAGGGGAAATTGCGTCCATCCTTGCGCTCGTCGATCCACAGACCGTGAACGTATTTGCCCTGCGCGGTAACCTCAACGCCTTTGACGTCGCGTGGCTCGCAATTGGGGAAATTGACATTAAGGAACACGCCGCGCGGCAGATCGGTTGCGATCAGTTTCTTGAGCAGCTCCGGCGCCAGCTCTTCAACCGTCTGCCAGGGAACAGTGCGGCCTTCGTCGAAGAAATGATAAGCCTGACTGATCGCAATTGACCGTATGCCGATCAAGGTGCCTTCCATTGCGCCTGCCACGGTACCGGAATATGTCACGTCGTCGGCGATGTTTGCGCCTGAGTTGACGCCCGACAAGACGAGATCAGGCGGCTCCGGCAGAATGCTCTTGCACCCCATGATGACACAATCGGTCGGCGTCCCGCGCACCGAATAGTGCCGGTCACCGATCTGCCGCATCCGCAGCGGCTCTGAAATCGACAGCGAATGGGCAAATCCGGACTGGTCGGCCTCAGGCGCTACAACCCACACATCATCCGAAATCGTGCGTGCAATGCGCTCGAGAACCGCAAGACCTTCGGCGTGGATGCCATCATCGTTTGTCAGAAGAATACGCATGTCAATTCCGATCAATCACTTCAAGTCCACCCATATAGGGCCGCAAGACGTCCGGGACCGTGATCGATCCGTCGGCATTCTGATAATTTTCCACGACGGCGATCAAGGCGCGGCCAACTGCGACGCCCGACCCGTTCAGGGTGTGGACAAATCTGGTCTGCTTCTCGCCTTCGGGCCGGTAACGCGCGTCCATGCGCCTCGCCTGGAAATCGCCGCAGACCGAACAGGACGAGATTTCACGATATGCGTTCTGACCGGGCAGCCACACCTCGATGTCATAGGTCTTGCGCGAACCAAAACCCATGTCGCCAGTGCACAGAAGCATGGTGCGGAACGGCAGTCCGAGCAGCTTCAGCACGGTTTCGGCGCTTGCAGTCATGCGTTCATGTTCGTCAATCGACGTGTCGGCATCGGTGACCGACACCAGCTCAACCTTGTAGAACTGGTGCTGGCGCAACATGCCTCGCGTGTCGCGCCCCGCAGAACCCGCCTCCGAGCGGAAGCACGGTGTCAGCGCCGTGTATCGGCGCGGCAGCGTTTTCTGATCGAGGATTTCTTCACGGACCAGATTGGTCAGCGGCACCTCCGAGGTCGGGATCAGGCCAAGCCGCCCGCCGGAATGAGGTGCAAAGAACAGGTCCTCTTCGAATTTTGGGAGCTGGCCTGTGCCCAGAAATGCTTCGTCGCGCACCAGCAGCGGCGGCTGCACTTCCTCGTAGCCATGCTGTCCGGTGTGAAGGTCGAGCATGAACTGGCCAAGCGCCCGCTCCAGCCGCGCCAGCTTGCCCTTCAGCACCGTGAAGCGCGCGCCCGACATCTTGGCCGCACGCTCAAAGTCCATCATGCCAAGCGCTTCGCCAATTTCGAAATGCTCTTTTGGCTTGTTGCCCATGCCAGGCGCGCGCGCGCCGATCAGGTCGCCGCCCCAGTCGCGCACCATAACGTTGTCGTGCTCGTCCTTGCCAACAGGAACCTCCGGCAGGGGGACATTCGGCACAACTGCAAGCGCATCATTGAGCGCCTTGTCGAGGTCTCGCTCGGCCTTTTCGCCGTTCTGGATAAACTCCTTGATCGAGGCGACTTCCGCCTTCAGCGCCTCTGCTGTTGCGGCATCACCGGAAGCCATTGCCTTGCCAATCTCTTTCGAGGCGGCATTGCGGCGCTCCTGCCGCGTCTGCAATTCCTGCACATGGGCGCGGCGCGCCTCATCCTTGGCGATCAGGTCATTGACTGCAGATTGCGCTGCAGACAGCGACTGACCGCGCTTTTCAAGCGCAGCAATCAATTCCTGCGGGTTTTCGCGAATCCATTTGATATCAAGCATGGGTAGACTCTTGGCCTGTCGTCTGGCGAAGAGCCGGGCGTAAACCGGGTTCGGCGGCGATGCAAGACGGGAAGCACAACTCGTTGCAGTTGCCTTTGAAGATCAAGCGCCGATAATATGCATGCGGTCGCGGCCTGAACTATCCGACGTTCAGCAATTGCCTGAGGCGTTTGATCTCTTCCTCCATTCTGGCGATCGACAGAGTAACCTCGGCCTTCATTGCGTCAGTCAGGGTCGACTGGAACACAGCAGGCTCTTCGGCGAAGCCTGCGCCGCCATCATAGTCTGTCAACAAGCGGTGGATTTCTTCCAGCCGCGTATGGGACAGCCGGTTTTCGCCACGCTCATATTTGCCGACCTGTTGCTGCGAAACGCCAAGCTTGCTGGCTAGCGTCTCCTGCGTCAGACCCGCCGCCTTGCGAAGCCTCGATATCTGCTGTCCAACCTCTCGGTCACGCGATGTAGGCTGTCGGGGTGAAGACATGCACGAACTCAACAATTGACGCCCAGGATGGTCCAACAACCTCAGAGGGTCATCAATGAATTGGTGGTTGTTTCTATTTCTTAGGAAACTACCCAAGATTGACATACGGGCGATATCGCCACGCTTTGCCACTTCGAAAATCCTCGTTGACTTTGACGTTTACGTCAATGCTATTGTTCAGCTTCTCAACAATAAGGTCAGCAATCGCCGCGCGCGATGGCCGGAAGCGGGATGTAGTTGGTCATGATGAATGCAGCGCCAGTGCGGTCCGTTTCTGTGGCTCCCGTGACGACCGCGCCGACACCACGAGACATAATCTGCGAGGCTGATGACGGCTTTCCACTCGCCGGAACCTTGTTCGAGGGCGACAATGACGGACCGCTCCTACTCATTTCATCCGCCACCGCCGTGCCGCGCGGGATCTACGCGTCATTTGCCGCTACTGCCATATCTGCCGGCGCGCGCGCAGTGCTGACCTATGACTATCGAGGTTCCGGCGGCTCCGTGCGGCCTTCCAAATGGCGCAAACGTATCGGCATGAAGGATTGGGCAGTTCTCGACCTTCCGGCTGCAGCTCGCGCCCTCAATGACGTTCAGCCGGGTCATCCGATGGTCGGGCTCGGCCAATCTTATGGCGGCCAGGCGCTGGGATTGTGCGGCATCTCCGACCGGTTTGCGCGATACGGCATGGTCGCCACTCTATCCGGTTATTTTGGCGGACTGGACGATGCGAGTGCGCGCTGGAAAATGCTCGGCATCGGGGTCCCTACGTCTCTATTGTTCCGTGACATGCCCAAGCGTTTTGGTGTCGGCGAGCCAATCCCTTCCACCGTTTTCCGCGACTGGGCGAAATGGTGCTCAAGGCCTGACTATTTCTTCGGTGATCCGGCCATCCCAGAAACCAGCCGATTTGCCGATGTGAAGACGCCAATCCTAGCGTTGGGAATGACAGATGACACCTGGGGCACGCCGCGCGCGATCAACGGCTTGATGCGGCACTATTCAAATGCACCCGTCGAAATCCGCTATGTAAGCCCACAGGACGCAGGCGCGCCAATCGGACACCTCGGCTATTTCCGGTCACGATTCGCCAACACGTTGTGGCCGGATCTGCTTGGCTGGCTGCTGGACGGAACCCCTGCCCGCTTGGGAAGCGTTGGGTAGGTCAATCGACCCGCTTGCCGTCCTTGAGGCGATAGCTCGGTTGATACATCGTGACAAACTCTTCGGCCGCCGTCGGATGCACTGCCATCGTCGCGTCCACGACGTCTTTGGTCAGATTTCCCTTTATGACAATGCCCAGCAGCTGCGCCATCTCGCCCGCGTCCGGGCCAAGGATGTGGGCGCCGACAACAATCCTCGTCTTCGCGTCGACAACCAGCTTGGTCAGCATCCTTTCCCGGCGGCCAGGCAGGATATTGCGCATTGGCCGGAACGCAGCGCGGTAGATCTCGACGTCGGCGAACTTCTTGCCAGCCTCCTCTTCGCTGAGACCGACCGTGCCAATTTCCGGCTGAGAAAACACTGCGGTGGCAATCTTGTCTAGATCGGGTTTGGTCGGCTTGTCTCGAAAAAGCGTATCGACCAGGCACATTGCCTCGTGGATCGCCACAGGCGTCAGTTGTACCCGGTCCGTAACGTCGCCAATCGCATAGATGCTCGGGATATTTGTCTGCGAATAGCCGTCGACAATGATATCGCCGCGCGGGCCGGTGTTGACGCCAGCCTTGTCGAGTCCAAGACGTTCGGTATTCGGCAGACGTCCGATTGCCAGCATGATTTGGTCGGCGACGATTTCTCCGCCACCCGACAGGTTTGCCACCAGCTTACCATCGGCTCGCTTCTCGACGCTGCTGAAATTGGTTTCGAGCACGATGCGGATACCCTTCGCCTCCATCGCGTCGTGCAGCATTTGCCGCAAATCATTGTCAAAGCGGCCAAGGATTTCCTTGCCGCGATAGACGAGCGTCGTTTCAACGCCTAACCCATGAAAGATGTTGGCGAACTCGACTGAGATATAGCCGCCGCCCGCGATCACAATCGACTTCGGCAGCTCTGTCAGGTGAAATGCGTTGTCGGAGACGATGCAGAGTTCATGACCTGGCATGGCCGGATGCGGGTTTGGTCTGCCGCCAGTCGCAATCAAAATGCGCTCGGCCGTGACAATCCGGTCTTCCGCCAATATTCTGACCTCATGTGGTCCCTCAAGCACTGCCCGGCTGTTGAAAATATCGCCGCCGGCCTTGTCGATGCCTGACCGGTAAACGCCTTCCAACCTGGCGATTTCCTTGTCCTTGTTGGCGATCAGGGTTGGCCAGTCGAAGGAAGTGCCTTCGACTGTCCAGCCATAAGCCGGTGCGTCTTCAAAATGTTCGGAAAATTGCGACGCGTAGACAAACAGCTTTTTGGGAACACATCCGCGAATGACGCAGGTGCCGCCAAACCGGTATTCCTCCGCGATTCCGACCCGCTTACCCAGCGAGGCCGAGACGCGGGCAGCGCGCACGCCGCCCGACCCGCCGCCAATTACAAACAGGTCGTAGTCGAATTTAGCCATTGCGGTGATCTCCGGTCCGCCTTTGCAGGTAGTTGCTCAGGCCCAAAATGAAAAGCCCGGCGCAGCGGCCGGGCTTCAAAGTCACGTTACAGGCCGAATTATTGCTTCGGCGCTTCCGGAGCGGCTGGCTGGGCAGGCGCTGATTCCGCGAGTTTCTTGGCCACGGCTTCCGAGAGGTCGCGCGCGATGCCAATTTGCCAAATGTTCACAGCCTTCTCGACTTCACGGCTGATGATACCGGTTTCCGAAATGAACTTCTTGCCTGCTTCGGAATTATGGAATGCGGCAATCTCATTGAGCTCCTGCTCAGTGAAGATTTTGGCGAATACGGTCGCAATCTCCTTTTCAAGGTCGCCGCGCCGCGGCGCCATTGCGATTGTCTCGTCGTCGATGATCTGGACGATCTCAGGCTCACGATCCGGGTTTTTCTGGATCAGTTCGACTTTCAGCAACTGGTTGGCCTGCGGCAGGATCGAATCCATCGAATCCGTCGCGTGGGTCGACGCGATAGCCGCACGCGCCGCCTTGAGGTGCGATTCGCTGATCTCCTGCGCAGACGCAAATGTCACGCCGGAGAAGATCACCGCAGCTGCGACGACCGATCCAAAGAAACGATTATGGTTGAAGAGAACCATGTTCAGTCTAACTCCTTGTTCACAGAGCTGCGGTCAGCTCAAGAATCCCTTTTGGACCAGCGACAATCGCCAGGTCCGTCAGCCCCAAAAATAGACCATGCTCGACAACGCCAGGAATGGCGTGCAGGACATCCGACAGCGCTCTTGCGTCCGGAATGCGGCCAAAAGATGCGTCAATGATTAGATGTCCGCCGTCTGTAACAAATGGTCCGTCCCGCGTCATCCTCAAAGCGAGCGGCCCCTCAAGCCCGAGCATGATGGCGACCGCTGCGATCTCAAGTTCGGTCGATTTGAGGCCAAATCGATTGACTTCGATCGGCAACGGAAATCGGCCCAATGTTTCCACGAGCTTGGTTTCGTCGGCGATCACAATCATGCGATCAGACGCGGAGGCGACGATCTTCTCGCGAAGCAGCGCACCGCCGCCGCCCTTGATCAGGCCAAGACTGGGGTCGATTTCGTCGGCGCCATCAATGGTGAGATCCAGTTCCGGCGTTTCGTCGAGGGTCGACAATGGCACGCCTAGTTCAACGCAGAGCGCAGCGGTCCGCTCAGAGGTCGGCACACCTACGACATTCATTCCGTCGGCAACCTGTTCAGCAAGCAGCCGCACGAATTCTTCTGCCGTGGAGCCTGTGCCGATCCCCAACCGCATACCATCCTCGACATGGGCGAGCGCAGCACGAGCCGACTCGATTTTCATGGCTTTTGCGTCCATCGATCCTTCCTTTTCGGCAGCGTCCTAGCACGACTGCCAGACGAAGCAAGAAGCGTTGCTAGCTTGACGGTTGCTCGCTAAGTGCAAGTCATGGACAAACCAATCATTGTATTCGATCTCGATGGCACATTGATCGAGACTGCTCCAGATCTGCTGGCGGCGTTGAATTTCTCGTTGGAAGCCGGCGGCCTGATGCCGGTCGATCCGGTCGCTCTGCGCCCATATCTTGGCATGGGCGCGCGGGCGATGATCCAGCGCAGCTTTCTGACTCAAAATCGCAATCTGCCGGCGCCAGAGCTGGAGAGGCTGTTCGACATCTTCATCCAATACTACACCGACAACATGCCCGGTCAGTCACACACGTTTCCGGGCGTATTGGATGCGATGGATCGATTTGAGGCCGCCGGCTTCCTGCTGGCTATCTGCACCAACAAGACCGAAAAGCCAGCGAAGCGACTGATTAAAGGTCTCGGGATTGCCGGACGGTTTGGCGCAATCTGTGGCCAAGACACGTTTGCGTTTCGAAAACCTGATCCGCGCCATATCATAGAGACCGCTCGCATGGCGGGTGGTGATGTCGAGCGAATCGTCATGATCGGCGATTCCCGCACTGACATCGACGCCGCAAAAGCCGGCGGAATTCCGGTCGTGGCAGTGGATTTCGGCTATACGGAACAACATGTCAGCGCTTACGAGCCAAGCAAAGTCATCTCGCACTATGACGAACTGACTATCGAGCTTGCTGAGCGCCTGCTTTCACCAAAGCGTTAGCTTTTGGCCACAACTGCTCAATATCGAAAAGAAAATGGTGGGCGATGTAGGGATTGAACCTACGACCCCACCCGTGTGAAGGGTGTGCTCTCCCGCTGAGCTAATCGCCCGCCTAGGGTCGCCCCCGGCTGCGGCGATATAGTGCGACGATGGCTCGGTCGTCAACCGTCCCCTTTTGTCATTACGACGCAGGCGCCCGCGCAGCTTCCGTTGTTTCGATTGCATCCATCACACGGGCATCCCGGTCGTAGACATCGTTGTAGAACTGCACCACACCGGTCTTGTCCGGCCATGCAGTGAAGTACACGACATAGACCGGAATATTACCCGGTATCTTCTCAGCCGAGTGGCCTGCCGCCAGCTTGCGCGCAACATAAGAGACGTCCTTGCCAAGCAGGGCAGCTGCCATCTCGCGAGGTTGCGCCAAACGCACACAACCGTGGCTGAAGGCTCGCACATCACGATTGAACAGCGCCTTTTGCGGCGTGTCGTGCATGTAGATTGCATGCTTGTTGGGGAACAGTATTTTCAGCTCACCCAATGCGTTGGCTTCGCTAGGCGTCTGACGGATGCTGTAAGGGACCTTACCGCCGTAAGCACCCCAATCGATCGAGGACGATGATATCTTTCGCCCCTTGGAATCGGTCACCTCATAGCCTGCCCGGTCGAGATAACCGGGGTCGCGGCGCAGGCGCGGCAGCATCTCGTTGACGATGATCGACTGCGGAACGCCCCAATACGGGTTGTAGTCGACCTGCTCGATCACGTCCTGGAAGAAGCTGGTCTGGTTGGATTTTTTGCCGATGACGGTGCGCATCGACAGTTTTTCTGCGCCATTTTCGAAATAGGCCGCGGTGTAGGCTGGTTGATTTATGACGACGCGGCGTGCGCCAAGCTCTGACGGCAGCCAGCGCAATTGCTCCAGCGCCACCTCGACCTTGGTGATCCGGTCAGCCCTTGAGACGCCGGCGAGCGCCTGCACCGTGCGCGGGCCGATGACGCCATCGCCCTTGAGGCCGGCGGCTTCCTGCGCCTCTTTCACCAATGGAACCAGTGCGTCCACGTAGGCTTCGGAGTTGCGGTTGATCGCCAGCGTCACCGCGTTCTTTGTAGCAAAATCGGCAGTCGCCTTGCGCTCGATCAAGGCGATGATCTTGGGCAGTTCCGGGCTCGACTGGCCAGGCTTCAGCAGCAGTTTGGGATCGACCAGAATGTCGTTTTCCGCCTGCCCGCGCAGCGTTTCCAGTTCGACACGCAACTGCTGATATTCTGCATTTTGCGGGTGGTAAGACTCGAGCAGTGCAGCGACATCCTGCGTTTTCGTCAGCCTGTCGAGCGCCTGTCCCATGTCGAGCGGTTTTGGCGCAAAATCGTGGTAGCCCGATATGCGGTTCGGATCGATTCGGCCGCGTGTGGCGTCTTCGACATAGCGCAGCACACGCGCAGACAGTTCCATCTCAAATTTGGCCAGTTCTTTCTGGCGGGCCGCCATATTGTTCAGGTCAAAGGTCGCGCTCGGCACACCGACCGAATAGTCAGCCGGGTCAAGCCCGTGGCTGGCGGCGTCGCCAAGCACCCTCACAGCCTGTTCTGCGCGGCCATTGGCTCCAAAGCCCGAAACCCAGATGAACTGCGGCGTCGCCGAATAGTGTTTGGAAATAGCCGCAGCGACGTCCTTTTCCGCCGTCAGGTCAAAGTTGGTCAATGCAGCGAGCGACTCGCCAAAATCTGCCCCTGCAGGCATCATCTGCGGGCCAATCGCACCAGTTGTCAGCGGCGCGATCTTGGGCAGACTCACCTTGATTAGACTGTCAGCCTTATAGGTATAGTAGGCAGGGGCAGCGATGACCGTCAGCTTCTTGGGCGGCTTCTTTTTTGGCGTCTGGCGCTCACCGCGCCACTCTTCCGGCCATTTCTCGACGCCGCCGCGACGTTCGCGTTCCCGTTCGCGTCTGATTCCACCACCAAACAGATTCTCAAAAAATGATTGAGCGTAGGCGTCCTGCGCGGTCATGCCGACGGTTGCAACCGTCATGAACAGGGCCGCAATGCGCCGGCGCGCACCAAGTCTGCTATTGTTCAAGCTGGAATCTCCCCGTCAGCCGCAGTACCGGCGAGTGGTGTCGTCTGGCGCCGAAGCAGCCTTGTTCGCCGAACTATACCCGCTCGTGGTCATTAGTCGAACCCCTGCCCGCCAAGCTTTGGCTGACTCAAGGAGATGTGATCATGCGGCCCGGCCGACAGCCGCGGCATCACGCGAACGGAACCAGGCAGCCAGGGCCATTCCCGAGATCAAGTGCCACACGCCCCACCAGGCCGCGATGATCGCCATGCCGCCGATACCGGAGAAGAAGGTGAATATGAGCACCAACCCGAACCCCGTATTCTGCATGCCCGCCTCTATGGCTATCGAACGTCTGTCCGGTTCTGCGAGCCTGCCTAGCCATGCCAGGCCGTAGCCGCCAGCCAGTCCAATTGCATTGTGGACCATCACAATCAGAAAGATGTCGGCAATGTGCCCGACAAATGGCTGCCAATTGGCCGCGAGCGCCGCTGCGATAAAGAACGAAAAGATCGCCAGCGATGTCAGCCGCATCGGGCGGCGCAGTTTTTCGGCAATCGCAGGAAACCAGTGATTGACCGCCATGCCGAGCGTCAGCGGAACCGCCAGCAGGACAGCAACCGCAATCGCCATGTCCCACGGCTCAACAGCAATCTCGCGCAGCAAACCCGCCGCTGGCGCATAGAGACTGCCGTAAAAGGCGATATTCAGCGGCGTCATGAGAATCGACAGCAGGGTCGTCACGCCGGAGAGGCTCACCGACAGCGCCACGTTAGCATTGGCGCGGGCGGCGACAAAATTCGAGATCGAACCACCGGGACAGGCGGCGACCACAATCATGCCGAGCGCAACACTTGGTGGCGGCTCGATCAGATAGATCAGACCGAGCGTGGCGGCCGGCATAAAAACAAACTGCGCAAAAATACCGATCAGAAACGCCCGCTTGGTTCTTGCTAGCCGGGTGAAATCTTCAACCGTCAGATCCAGCGCCACACCAAACATGACAAAGGCAAGGATCAGATTGAGCAGTATCAGGCTGGACGGATTGAAGTTCAGCGCAACTTGGTCAAGCGGCGTCAAGGCGTCTCCCTCTCATGACGGCAGCCTCTCTATCAGACTCGTTTTGTTGCGGCCAGTTTGCTTGCCGTCCAGCGGTTGCGTGGCCGGCGCAAGCGCTTCATGATTGCCGAAAAACAGACGGAGGTTCTGAATGAAAAAGGGAATCAAGCAGCTTGTCGACGAGGCCAACGCAGAGGTGACAGCGATCTCGCCTGGCGAAGCCGATGCGCGCCGGGGCAGCGAAGGCGTTGTGCTGGTTGACCTTCGCGATCCGAGAGAGCTCGAAATCGAAGGCCGGATCGAGGGCGCACGCAGTTGCCCGCGTGGCATGCTGGAATTCTGGATCGACCCGGAAAGCCCCTATCACAAGGACTATTTTTCGACCGGAAAGGAGTTCGTCTTCTTCTGCGCCGGCGGTCTGCGCTCGGCGCTTGCAGCCAAGACCGCCCAGGACATGGGTCTGGAAAACGTCACCCATATCGAAGGCGGCATGGCGGCGTGGAAGAAGGCTGGGTTACCGGTGTCGAGCGGCAAGAAAACCGCTTAGGTCTTTGATCTTGACACCTTGCTACGGCTGATCTTCGGCTTTTGCGCCACCTCAACCGGCTCATCGCGCAGTACAAAGTCGACCGACTGCACAACGACCGACGGATCGGCAATGATGCGCCGGTGGCCAAGCCCGTTGACCCAGCGCAGATCAATGTGCGGTCCTGCACCAGCGAGCAGGCGCGCATGATCGGGCGATACTTCCTTGTCGTCTGCCGCATGCAGCACCAGCGTTTCAACCGGATTTGCCTCGAGTTGATCCCTCCCGACAAAACTCGCCAATGGGCGACCGGCAATACGTTCCACAATCGAAGCAATCACTGTCTGACTGCGCGGCCCGAGATTGAGGAATCTTCCAAAGTCCTCGAAGACCATTGGCATCGAACTCGGCGCGGCGATCACAACCATGCGCTCGGTGCGGACAGCAGCAATGCCGTCGACGGACCCAACAACTGCGTTCATGGCGACGGCACCGCCGAACGAGTGGCCGACGACCGCCTCAAACGGCCCAAACCAGGTGTCTGCGGCCTGCGCGGCGGCAACGGCGTTGGCCATGTTGAGGCGGCGGCCGCTGGAGGTTCCGTGACCTGGCAGGTCAATCGAGATGACGCGCGCACCCGCATTGCGGAAGCCGTCGATCAGGTAGCGCATGTGTTCGGTGCGCGAGCGCCAGCCGTGAATGACCAGCACCGTGCGGTTGTAGCGCCCGGATGGCGGACGAAAATCATAAGCAGAGACACAGGTCTTGCCGACTGCAAGCCGGTGATGCCGCGCCTCGGCCATAAAGCCCGCGGCCTTGTCGACGACGCGCTTTTCAGCGGGCGTCAATTTGGCAGGATCACTGGTGCGGCAGAAGAGTTCAAATGCTATACGGCCTGCCAGACTTGGCGCGACGGCATCCGCCATGCCAAACAGGCTACGAGTCATCGTCAAAGCGAAGGATGCCATTGTATGCATCTCCATTGGAAACGTTCAAACATGAACATTATTGTTCAATCATGAACAAATTGCAAGAGCTACCCTGGGACAATCCCCGCTTCCGGAACTGGATTTCCGTAGTCCAGGCCGAGAAAGCGATCACGCGCGCACTGGCCAAGGCGCTGGAGCCGTTTGATCTGAAGATTGTTCAGCTTGATCTGATGATGAATCTGCTGCGCCATCCCGGCGCTTCGCAGAATGACATCGCCCAAAAACTTCTGGTTGGCCGGTCCAACATCACCATGTTGCTGCCGCAGCTTGAGGAACAGGGCTGGATCCGGCGCGAGGGCGACGAAAAGGACAAGCGCGTGCTGCGGCTTTACCTCACGCCATCGGGCGAACTGAAGCTGCGTGAGGCATTGAAGGCCTATTCGGCGCTGATCGAACGGGTGTTGAGCCAATCGACACCGGAACAATGTGACGCGATGGGCGACGTGATGCGCCGCGTCTCGGACATGCTGGCCAAGGACGATTGATCAGCGCGGCGCGGCGACGATGACTGCTGCGCCAACCAGACAGAGCCCTGCGCCGGCAATATCAAAGCGGTCAGGCATCGTCTGCTCGACCAGCCACATCCAGACCAGCGACGCAACGATATAGACGCCGCCATAGGCTGCAAACGCGCGGCCGGCAGCCTCCGAAGGCACCAAGGTCAAAAGCCAGGCAAATGCGGCAAGAGATACGGCTCCCGGAACAAGCCACCAGACCGACTTGCCGAGTTTCAGCCAGGACCAGAAGGCAAAGCAGCCAGCGATCTCGGCTATTGCCGCCAATACATAGATCAGCGCTGTCATCTGTCGCGTGACAGACCCTTGGCCGCTAGTTCACCCAGATAAGACTGCCACATCGCGTCCTTGTCATGGGCCATGCGGTGCAGATAGTCCCAGGTGAAGATGCCGGTGCCGTGGCCGTCGTCAAAGACGATCCGCACAGCGTAGTTTCCTGTAGGGATGATTTCGGAGATTGCCACATTGCGCTTTCCAGGCACTGTGACGCGCTGTTCAGGCGAATGGCCTTGCACCTCAGCCGAAGGTGAGACAACGCGCAGCAGCTCGGCGCTCAATTCCACCGGCGCGTGAGCCGGAAACGTGATCGTTAGCAGTTTGCGGTCTTTGGAAACGCGAAGTTCGGTCGGTGCGGTCATGGCTTTGGCTACGACAATGGCGACCCGAAGGGAAGCGCCCTGCCCCTTGAACTTGGTAAGGTTGAGTTGAAACGTTCTGCCGGTGAAGGTTTGGGACAAGGCCGAGTGCTTCGGCGAAGGTCGGGCTGGTGGCCCGGAAAAGGCGGAGCACGACGGGTCTGGCCCAAACCGGCCCGGCCCACCGGTCGCCCCGGCGTCTGCGGCGCCGGAAAGGTCGACCGGCAGACTATTCTGGTTGGGTTTGCCGAAGGCAACCCAACTGGGCTTCAGTTTGGCGGACGCCCACCGGCGTCAGGCCGCTCTTCGCGCCCTTCCTGGTAGATCGTCTCGCCAAACGAGAAACAGAATGATGCAACCCAACCTCATCAAGCTCTAACTTTCGACCATTTGCCACACCACGCGCCCTTGAATGCGCCACACCGTTGTATGACATTGTGCATAAGGGCTACCCTTTCGACGACCGGACGACTGACCGAACATGCTGACTAGAAATCCAGAACTGCCGATGATCGACCCATTTGGGCGGGCAATCACCTATTTGCGCGTGTCTGTGACGGACCGGTGCGATTTCCGCTGCACCTATTGCATGGCGGAAGACATGACCTTTCTGCCGAAGAAGGACCTGCTGTCGCTTGAAGAGCTTGACCGGCTGTGCACTGCCTTCATCGAGAAAGGCGTGAAAAAGCTGCGTCTGACCGGCGGCGAGCCGCTAGTGCGCAAAAATGTCATGCACCTTGTGCGTCAGCTGTCGCGCCACCTGCAATCGGGTGCGCTGGAAGAGCTGACGCTGACAACCAATGGCTCGCAGCTGTCGCGTTTTGCGCAGGAACTGACCGATTGTGGCGTCAAGCGCATCAATGTGTCGATCGACACGCTCGACCCGGACAAGTTCCGGCAGATCACCCGCTGGGGCAACCTGGACAAGGTGCTTGAAGGTCTTGATGCGGCCCAGGCTGCCGGTCTCAAGGTCAAGCTGAATGCGGTGGCGCTGAAGGATTTCAACGACCACGAGATGCCAGACCTGATGCGCTGGGCGCATGGGCGGGGCATGGACCTGACGGTGATCGAGACCATGCCACTTGGCGAAATCGACGCTGACCGTACCGATCAATATCTGCCACTGTCACAGCTGCGGGCTGACCTTTCGAGGCAGTTCACGCTGACCGACATCCCCTACAAGACTGGCGGTCCAGCACGCTATGTCGAGGTGGCCGAGACTGGAGGTCGGCTCGGCTTCATCACGCCGATGACGCATAATTTCTGCGAGAGCTGCAACCGGGTGCGCATCACTTGCACTGGCACGCTCTATATGTGCCTGGGCCAGGAAGACGCAGCTGACTTGCGCGCGCCGCTGCGTGCGTCGGAAGGCAATGAACTTGTGTCGCGAGCAATTGATGAGGCTATCGGGCGCAAACCCAAGGGTCATGACTTTGTCATCGACCGTTCAACAAATAAGCCCGCCGTCTCGCGCCACATGAGCATGACTGGCGGCTGACAGCCGCCGTTTCGACGCCGCTGGACCAGTCATTTGCGGTTGCGTGTGCGCCGCCGGGTGTTAAATCCGAAGCTGAAATCGGATTCCGCCTGGTGGCACTTTCCCCAAATATGCGCGGCGCCATGTTCATGGCGTTTTCGCAAGCTGCGTTCTCAACCAACGACACACTGATCAAGCTGGTGTCCCAACATCTTGGCGTCGGCCAGATCATGTTTGTCCGCGGAGTTTTTGCGACCACCTTGATGGCGTTTCTGGCGTGGCGGATGCGGCAATGGCCGCCGCTTTCCATCCTGAAACGCCCTGCTGTGCTGGCTCGGGTGGCAGGCGAACTTGCCGGCACTACGTTCTTTCTGCTGGCGCTGGCGAACCTGCCAATCGCAAACGTATCCGCTGTATTTCTGGCGCTGCCGCTGGTGATTACGGTCGCAGCCGCGCTGTTTTTCGGCGAATATGTCGGCCCGCGCCGCTGGACTGCCATTCTCATCGGTTTCATCGGCGTGCTGATCATCGTGCGACCGGGCATGGAAGGGTTCAATTCCTATTCGCTCTATGTGCTGGCGTGCGTCGTGTGCTGCGCTTTTCGCGATCTGGCGACCCGGCGCATTCCAGCTGACATTCCGACGGGCTCGGTGTCACTGCTGACGGCGGCGACGGTTGCCGGTTTTGGTTTGATGATCACACCTGTGATCGGCGGCTGGGCGTCTTTGACGCCTGAATTGCTCGGACTGCTGGCCGCAGCAGCTGTCTTCGTGCTGGCCGGTTATCAGGCGATCATCCAATCGATGCGCGTCGGCGAATTGTCGTTCGTTGCACCGTTCCGCTACGTGTCTCTGATCTGGGCGATCGCGGCCGGCTACCTGGTATTCGGCACGATCCCAGACGGAGTGATGTTGATCGGAGCGGCGATTGTCGTGCTGTCGGGCGTCTACATGCTCTATCGCGAGCGCGTGGTTGGACGGACAAAACCGGCGGCGGAAGGCATCGGCGCGCCAACCGCCGGCGACAGGGCCTGACATGAACGCAACGATCCAAAAACCCCGCGCCAATCCGCCAAAGCTGGCGACGCTGGTGCTGATGGCGTCCATCGGCCCGCTGGCGATGAATATCTTTCTGCCGTCGCTGCCGAGCATGGCTGCCTATTTCAAAGTCGACTACTCGGTGGTGCAGCTGCTGATCTCACTCTATCTGGTGGCGCTGGCGGTGATGCAGCTGTTCATAGGGCCGGCGTCGGACCGGTACGGACGGCGGCCGGTGCTGCTGATCTGCTTTGCATTGTTCTGCCTGTCGACAATTGCGGCGATCTATTCGCCAGACTTCTACACGTTGCTCGTGTGGCGGCTCATCCAGGCATCGAGCGCCGCCGGCATCGTCTTGTCGCGCGCTATCGTGCGCGACGTGTTTGCCGCGGAGGATTCAGCCTCCAAGATCGCCTATATCACCATGGGCATGAGTTTGACGCCGATGATTGCCCCCTTCCTTGGCGGCTATCTCGACGAGATTTTTGGTTGGCAGGCCAGTTTCTGGCTGACATTTGCATTCGGGCTGATTGCCGGCGTCGTGCTGTGGTTTGACCTTGAAGAGACCAACCTCGACCGCTCCTCGTCGATGCGGGCGCAGTTTCGCGCCTATCCCGAGCTACTCAGTTCACCGCGCTTCTGGGGCTATACAGCGACCGCAGCGTTCGCAGCAGGCACCTTTTACGCTTTTCTGGGCGGCGGACCCTATGTATCGACAGAAATCCTGCACATGACGCCATCGCAATACGGCATCTATTTTGGCATCGTCTCACTGGGCTACATGGCTGGCAATTTTCTGTCTGGGCGCTACACCAAGGCGTGGGGCATGAACAATATGATGTTGATGGGCAGCGTGGTCGGCGTCGCGGGCATGCTGATATCGTGGGCCATGTTTGCCGCCGGTCTCTACCAGCCGATTTCGCTATTTGGTCCAGCTGTGCTTGTCGGCGTCGGCAATGGCATGGCGCTCCCAAGCGCCAATGCCGGCATCGTCAGTGTCCGTCCGCATCTGGCGGGATCAGCGTCAGGGCTTGGCGGGTCGCTGACGATCGCTGGCGGCGCGCTGGCGGCTGCTTTGGCGTCATCGCTTCTTGGTCCCACCACCGGCCCCTTCCCGCTCATCTATGTTGCGTTTGCCTATGCATTGCTGGGCGTTATCGCGTCCTGGATGGTCATCCGCCGCACGGCAAAAATAGGCGAGCTTGAATGAGCGCCATCGCGGCGGTCATCCTCGCAGGCGGACGCTCCAGCCGTATGGGCGGCGGCGACAAGGGCCTGCTCGAAATTGCCGGGCGTCCGATGCTGACCCGGATCATTGAGCGCATTTCGCCTGATGTGCAGCAAATGGCGATCAATGCAAACGGCGATCCGGCGCGATTTGCTGCATTTTCCCTGCCCGTGGTGGCGGACAATCAACAGACCTTTGACGGGCCGCTGGCCGGCGTATTCTCGGCACTGCAATGGGCAGGTGGCGAAGGTTTTGACAGGGTTCTGACACTGGCGGGCGATACGCCATTCTTTCCGGCAGACCTGGCTACCAGGCTGAGCGAAGCTGCCTCGACCTCGACCATTGCGGTCGCCGCATCGCGTGGCAGATTGCATCCGGCATTTGCGATTTGGCCGACGGCGCTTACCCAAGACCTTGATAGTCAGTTGGCCAAAGGGCGCCGGCGCGTAGCCGACTTCATCGAGCGGCACCCAAATGCCCGCATCGAATTTCCCGACGTGGACCTAAGCGGCGAGATGCTCGATCCGTTTTTCAACATCAATACGCCGGACGATCTTGCCGAAGCGCGGCGCATCGCAAATAGGCTCGAGCCATGACGCATCGCATTTTTGGCGTCACCGGCTGGAAGAACTCAGGCAAGACCACTTTGACCGAGCGGCTGGTCGCCGAGTTCGTGCAGCGCGGGTTCACAGTCTCAACCGTCAAGCACGCGCATCACGGCTTTGACATCGACAAGCAGGGCAGCGACAGCTTTCGTCATCGGAAAGCTGGAGCTGGCGAAGTTGCCATCGTCTCGGGCAACCGCTGGGCGCTGATGCACGAATTGCGCAGCGAGGCGGAACCTTCACTCGACAAGATAATCGACAGGCTCGCGCCATGTGATCTTGTGCTGGTCGAAGGCTACAAGCGCGAGGCTCATGCCAAAATCGAGTGCCGCCGGCTTGGTTCAAAAGACACGGCGCCACTCGCCACAAACGACCCCAACATTGTCGCGATCGCAGCCGATCATCCGACCGAACCACAGGGCCTGCCCCTGTTTGCTCTTGACGACGTTACGGCAATTGCCGATTTCGTTGCCGCGACGGTCGGGCTTTTCCGGCCGCGTTGAGCGGATTCCATCATGCGCCCTTTGCTTGCCTTGACTGCCCTGGCGGCGTTAGCCTGCCTGCAGCCAGCCACCGGCTATACGCAGGACACCATACTGATACTAGGCACAGAAGGGGCCTACCCGCCGTTCAACAGCGTGGCGTCAGACGGCACGCTGCAGGGCTTTGACGTCGACATCGGCAATGCGCTGTGCGCCGAAATGAAGGTGACCTGCGAATGGGTCGTCCAGGACTGGGACGGCATGATCCCTGCGCTTGCCGCCGGCAAATTCGATGCAGCAGTCGCTTCCATGTTCATTACGGAAGAACGCAAGGCGAAGGTTGATTTCACCGACCGCTACTATCGCACGCCGGCTGCCGTCGCCGTTCCAAAGGACAGCACGATAATGGGCGTCGCCCCTGCCGATTTTGCCAACCGTCCCGTTGGCGTCCAGAGCTCAAGCGTCTATTTCAACTATGCCGAAAAGCTGCTCGGCGACAGCGAAATAAAGGCCTATGGATCAGTCGAGGACATGCTGTCTGACCTCGCCAATGGCCGCCTGGATGCGGTCAACGACGACCAGATTGTCATCGACGAATTTCTCAAATCGCCAGCAGGCGCGTGCTGCAAGCTGCTTGGCGTGATCGCCCATGACCCGGCGTTGCATGGAGAAGGCGCAGGAATCGCCATGCGCAAGGGCGATCCACGCGTCGCCAAATTCAACGCGGCGTTGAAGGCGATCCGCGACAACGGTACTTATAAGGCGATTAACGACCGCTATTTTTCCTTCGATCTCTACGGAGATGCAGTGGAGCACTGACGCCAGCTTCGTCGAGTTCGAACTGTGGGCGAAGCCGATGCATTTGCAGTTGTAATCTGCCTGCAAACAATGGGAGTATCGCCGCCAGCGGGGCGGAGAATGTCCGCTCCGGGGGTGAGAAACACCCGAGTCAAATAAGAGAGGAACATTATGCGGATTTTGACTTCCATGGCCCTTGGCGCAACGGTCGCGATGCTTGCGATCGGCGCTGCGCAGGCGCAGGACCGCACCATCAAGATGGGCACCGAAGGCGCCTATCCTCCCTTCAACAGCGTCACGTCCGACGGTAAGCTTGAAGGCTTTGACATCGACATCGGCAACGCGCTTTGCGAGCAGATGAAGGTGAAGTGCGAATGGGTGACCCAGGATTGGGACGGCGCGATCCCCGCGCTGCAAGCCGGCAAGTTCGATGCATTCATTGCCTCGATGTCGATCACCGAAGAGCGTCTCAAGCAGGTCGATTTCTCGGCAAAATATTACAACACGCCGCCGTCGGTCGCAGCGCTGAAGGATTCCGGCATCACCGGCGTCACCAAGGAAGCACTGGCGGGCAAGACCATCGGCGTGCAGTCCGGCACGACGCACTTCAATTATTCGGAAAAGACCTACACCGACTCGACCATCAAGCCCTATCCAACGGCTGATGAAATGCATGCGGACTTCGCAAACGGCCGCGTTGACGCGATCAATGACGACATCATCGTCACCCAGGGTTTTCTGGACACAGACGCTGGCAAGGGTTGCTGCGTTCTGGTCGGCGCTGTGACACCGGTAGTTGAAATCCACGGTCCCGGCGCCGGCATCGCGGTGCGCAAGGGCGAGACTGCTCTGGCCGACGAATTCTCGGCTGCCATCAAGGCAATCCGCGAAAACGGAAAATACAAGGAAATCAACGACAAATACTTCACCTTTGACGCTTACGGCGGCGAGTGACGTTTGAACAGGCGGCGGTCCATCGGGCCGCCGCCATTTCTACTGCTCAAGCCGGTCAGGGGGACGATCTGGCGTGTTTTCGCTACTGAGCTGGGGGGCTGACGGCTGGCTGGACGAGATCGCTCGTGGCGTCCAGACAACGGTGTTGCTTGCCCTTGTTACCTTGCCTTTCGGCCTGCTGCTGGGCTTTCTCATTGCGTTGGCCAAACAATCTGCCGAGCCGTCCCTGCGCATGGCCGGGAATATCTATACAACGATCTTTCGTGGCCTGCCGGAACTGCTGACGCTGTTCCTGATCTATTATGGCGGTCAGATCGGTATCCAGAAACTGGCTGATACGCTGGGTCTGGGCGTCAGCATCAATATCAGCAGTTTTGGCGCCGGAGTCGTGGCGCTCGCCTTCGTGTTCTCGTCTTATGCCAGCGAAGTCTTTCTGTCGGCCTTTCGCGCCATTCCGCGCGGGCAATATGAAGGCGCCTACGCCATCGGCCTGACACATGGCCAGACGATGCGGCTGATCATCCTGCCGCAACTGGTGCGCATCGCCCTGCCCGGCCTGACCAATCTTTGGCTGATCCTGCTCAAAGATACATCGCTGGTGTCGGCCATTGGCCTTGCAGACATCATCCGCGAGACCAGCGTTGCCGCGCGCGTGACCAAGGAAGCGTTCCTGTTTTTCGGCTTTGCCTGCCTTATCTACCTGGCGCTGGCCATCGTCTCATCAATCGCCATCGGCTGGATCGAGCGTTGGACACGCAAGCAGGAGGGCGCACGATGACGTTCTCCAACCATGTTTCGGCGGCGATCGAACGGCCGCCGGCGCAGCCAAAACCCTGGACCAGCGCGCGCATGCTGGGCGTCGGCCTGCTGGCGCTGTGGGCGCTGCTTGGCATCGGCCTTGTCATCTATCTGACGCGCGCCTGGAACCCGGAACTGTTTGACCGCACCTTCCCCGCCTATATGCGCGGCCTTTGGGTGACGGTGAAACTGGTCGTCGTGTCGATGATCCTTGGCTCGCTGCTGGCGATCCCGGTTGCCTGGGCGCGTATGTCAAAGAACCGTGTCGCGTCTGCATTTGCCTATGGCTATGTCTATTTCTTCCGCGGCACGCCGCTGCTGGCCCAGACATTTCTCGTCTATTACGGGCTGGGCGAATATTTCGCCTCGATCCGTCCGACATTGCAGGAGCTTGGCCTGTGGAACTTCCTGCGCGACGCATGGCCCTATGCGGTGCTGGCCTTCACATTGAACACCGCCGCCTATCAGGCCGAAATCTTGCGCGGCGCAATCGAAAGCGTGCCCCGCGGCCAGTGGGAAGGCGCCACTTCGCTTGGGCTGTCACGCTGGCAGACATTGCGCAAGGTGATCATGCCGCAAGCGATGATCGTAGCGCTCAGGCCCTATGCCAACGAACTGGTGCTGATGATCAAGGGATCGGCAATCGTGGCGCTGATCACCATTTTTGACCTGATGGGGGAAACCCGCCGCGCCTATTCGCGCAGCTTTGATTTCCAGACCTATATCTGGGCAGCGATCATCTATCTGGCCCTTGTGGAGACGCTGCGCCATCTGATCGACTGGATCGAGCGGCGCATCACCCGGCATCTGTTCAGGCATTAGCAATCTGCCTGCACTGGCGTTTGCCGCCGTCCTGGAACGGCAATAGGTTCATTTGATCGAGTATCTGGATTGGAAGTTATGGCAAAAGTTGCATTTCTCGGCCTCGGCGTCATGGGCTACCCGATGGCGGCGCATCTGAAGCACAAGGGCGGCCACGACGTGACGGTTTATAACCGCACCACTGCCAAGGCCGAAAAGTGGGCTGCCGAACATGGCGGCGCATTCGCCAAAACCCCGGCAGAAGCAGCCAAGGGTATGGATTTTGTCTTTGCATGCGTCGGCAATGACGACGATCTGCGCTCGGTCACCACCGGCCCGGATGGCGCGTTTGGCACGATGAGCAAGGGGGCGATTTTTGTCGACAATACAACGGCCTCGGCGGAAGTGGCGCGCGAGCTTTACGCCGCCGCCAAGGCGGGCGAGTTCGATTTCATCGATGCGCCTGTGTCGGGAGGTCAGGCGGGAGCCGAAAACGGCCAGCTGACAGTCATGTGCGGTGGTGACGAAGCAGTTTTTGACAAGGCAAAGCCGGTGATCACGGCCTATGCAAAAATGGTGGGGCTGATGGGTGATGCGGGCGCTGGCCAGCTGACCAAGATGATCAACCAGATCTGCATTGCCGGGCTGGTGCAGGGGCTGGCAGAGGGCATTCATTTCGGCAAGAAAGCCGGGCTCGACATTGAAAAGGTCGTGGACGTCATTTCCAAGGGCGCGGCTGGCTCCTGGCAGATGGAAAACCGCCACAAGACGATGAACGCCGGCAAATATGACTTTGGCTTTGCGGTCGACTGGATGCGCAAGGATCTCGGCATCTGCCTCGAAGAAGCAGATCGCAATGGCGCAAAACTGCCGGTAACGGCGCTTGTTGACCAGTTCTACAAGGATGTGCAGCAGATGGGCGGACAGCGTTGGGATACGTCCTCGCTGCTGGCGCGGCTGGAAAGGTGACATGACATCACTGTCGCCTGCTTCGACCGCCGATGAGGTGGTCGCGCATCTGCGCACGCTTGGCTCGGAGAAAAACCGCGAGGGCAAGGCCCGCTATGGCATCAATATCGACAAGGTGCTGGGCATTCCCAACCCGGTGCAGCGCGATGTCGCGAAGATCATCAAGCGCGACCACAAGCGGGCGATGGCTCTGTGGGAGAGCGGCATCAGCGAGGCGCGGTTTGTCGCCGGGCTGACCGCCGATCCGAAACTGCTGACAGCGGCAGATGCGCGGCGCTGGGCAGCGGACTTCGAAAGCTGGGATCTGGTCGACGGCGTGTCCGACACCTTTGTCGACACCGATCACTGGCGGTCCTTGATCGACGAGTTTGCCGATGACGAGCGCGAATTTGTCCGCCGCACGGCCTATGCGATGATCGCCTGGGCGGCGGTGCACCGCAAGAAAGAGCCGGACGAGACGTTTCTGTCTCTCCTGCCGATCATCGAGCGGCACGCGACCGACACGCGCAACTACGTGAAGAAGGCGGTCAACTGGGCGCTGCGCCAGATCGGCAAGCGGTCATTGATGCTGCATGGGCAAGCGATCGAGCTCGCCGAAAGACTGGCGGCGTCTGACGACAGGACGGCGCGCTGGAACGGCAAGGACGCGCTCAAGGAATTGCAGGACCCCAAGCGGATCGACCAATTGCGCGAAAAGGCAGCCAAACTTGCTGCGAAACCCCGGAAAGGTTAGGCCCCGCCGTCCTTGTCGAGTACCATGTAGTCGAGCGGCAGTTCGGTCGTGTATTTGATCTGCTCCATCGCGAATGACGACGAGACATCGCGGATTTCGATCTTGGCGATGAGGCGCTTGTAGAACGCGTCGTACGCGCCGATGTCGGGCACGACCACACGGATCAGGTAGTCGACATCACCGCTCATGCGGTAGAATTCGACAACCTCCGGGAACTCCTGCACCACTTCCGAAAACCGCTTCAGCCATTCCAGGCTGTGCGAGGCGGTGCGGATCGAGATGAACACGGTGACGCGCGTATTGACCTTGACCGGGTCAAGCACGGCGACTCGGCGACGGATGACGCCCTCTTCCTCAAGCTTCTGGATGCGCCGCCAGCACGGCGTCGTCGACAGGCCGACCTTCTTGGCGATATCAGCCACGGCAAGCGTTGCGTCCTCCTGAAGCAGGCGCAGAATCTTGCGGTCGAGACGGTCCATCATTGGCTCCCTTGTGGAATGCTGTGCTATTTGCCTGCCCTATTCGACTTTCACAAGCAAAATCGTCACGCCAATGCGGCAATTGATAGGATCAGTTTCCCGTTTCTGGCAACAGGCGCTTCTTCACCTCGCGTCGCAGCACCGGCAGCAGGTCCGCCTCAAACCATGGGTTGCGCTGCAGCCATGCCGTGTTGCGCCAGGACGGGTGCGGCAGCGGCAGCATGCGCGGATTGCTGGTCTCGTCATAGATCGAGCGCCACGCGGCGACCGTTTCGTTGACAGTCGGCTTTTGCGTGTTGCCGAGATGCCAGGCTTGGGCGTAGCGGCCAATGACCAGCAACAGATCGACCCGAGGCATCAGATCAAGCAGCGATTGACGCCAGGCTGGCGCACATTCCCGGCGCGGCGGCAGGTCGTGTCCGCTGGCATTGTAGCCGGGGAAACAAAAACCCATCGGCAGAATGGCGAAATTGGCCGGATCGTAGAACTGTGCCCGGTCAACGCCCAGCCACTCGCGCAGGCGGTCGCCCGAACGGTCATCAAACGGCACGCCGGATTGCTGCACCCGCAAGCCCGGCGCCTGACCTGCGATCAGGATGCGCGCGGTCGATGAGGGTTGTAGCACCGGCCGAGGCTCTTGCGGCAGTGCTACGCCAATTGGATCGTCGCGGCAGATGCGGCAGGCCCGGACTTGTTGCCAGAGCAGGTCAAGGTCTGCCGTCTCAGCCATAGATCAGGCGCTGGCGCTTGGCCGGGCAAGAAGTTGCGCGTGCCAGCGGCGCACATTGGCCAACTCTTCGGGCACGGCGATCTTTGCAGGCTTCATGAAGTCCATCGCCACCAGCCCGGTAATGTCGGCAACCGAATAGGCGTCACCGGCGGCAAACTCACGCGATGCCAGTTCCGAATCGAAAAACTTCAGGAACTCAATGGCTTTTGGCCGGTTTATCTCACCCCATTCGGGCAATTGCGGCACTTCCCATTCCTTCATCGCCGGGTGGGTGTGGCGGAACGCATTGGCGACAACCAGAAACAGGTTCAGCTCAAGGCGGCGCTGCCACATCTCGACCAGCGCCTTGCCGACCGCGCCCTGGCCAAAAAGCGGCGGATCGGGATTGAGCTCTTCGAAATAGCGGCAGATGGCGATGGACTCAGAAATCACCGTGCCGTCGTCGAGCTCAAGCACCGGCAGACGCCGCAGCGGATTGCGCGACGCGACCTGCTCATTCTTGTGCTCCAATGCGCCCATATCGATGGGCACCAGAGGCACGGACAGCCCCTTCTCCGCCATGTAGATCCGGACACGTCGCGGATTTGGGGCCTTGCCCCCGTCAAACAGTTTCATTCAATCCTCCAACTCGGTTTGCAACCTTACCAGACGAACAGCTGGCGCAACCAGTTAATCGCTGCCTGCCACGCATTGTGTTCCAGTTCGCCTGCACTGCCATGCCGGTCGCGCCAGTCGCGCGGGCGCTCGAATTCGCCACTCCACATGCCACGTTTCGCGGCCTTCGCCGTCCTTTCTGCATCAAGATAGTCGCCGTAGGAGATCGCCCACCCCTGCTCGACCTGCCGGCGGTTCAGGTCGATGCCGCCGGCCGAGCAGACCGCGAGCAGCCGGTCATATCTGTCACGCTCCCAGCCTTCGCAACTGAGCTCCCCAGCCTCAAGCAACCGTTTGAGTGCGAAACGGGCGTCGCGCCCACATGGATAGGTCTGTCCAGCCCGGGTGCAGGTCTGCGAATATTCGGGCGCATCAATTCCGCGCAACCGGATGCGCTCGCCGAGCAACGTCAGAGAGTCGCCGTCGTTGACCACGGCCTGCCCGCCAAGCGTCCGCGTCTCGAAACGGTCGTTGCGCGCGACAATCACCAGCAGAAGCATCAGGATCGCCAGCGTCACGCCATATTCAGCCCATCGCCTCGCTCTGCTGCGCCGGACCTGGTTTTGCCTGCCGCGACGCCACGGCCGGTTGGCCGGGCTCATTTCTGGAAGGTTCTCTTAATCATTGGAAAGTAAGAATTCATTCAGCATAGGACAATCGGCAAACCCGCACGTTATGGCTTCTTCACGGTCCAGCTCGACCGACAAGAACATTGTGGACCGCACTAATGTGCGCCGCAACAGCGATGTCGCGCGCGCAGTTCGCAAGACACGCGAGCAATTGGCGCAGCAGGCCGGCAGTCCGGATTTTGAACGGGAACTGCTGAAACTCCACAGCCAGGCGATGGCTGGCAGCGCATTTGCCTTTCCCATGCTGCTTGTGCTCATTGCGGCTGGCGGGTTCATCATCGGCGGCGGTCCTGAAATTCTGATCTGGGCGCTGGCGGCGGCTGTCTGCTACCTGCCGCTTGGCCATATCGCCCGCAAGGTTCTGGCGAGCGAGATCGACGACAGCCGGGTTGCATCGCTCCGCCGCAATTTCCTGATTTCGCACGCAATATCAGGCATTGGCTGGGTCTATTTCGCCACGATCGGCTGTGATGCCTGCGGCATCGAGAACATCCCCACCATCAAGACGGTGCTGCTACTGATCGCTATGTCAGCCACCGCAATCATCGGCTATGCACTGCCTGGCGCATTACTGGCGACTTTCGCCGCGCCAGTTGCCGTTGCCGTGCTGTTTGCCGTCAGGGACCTTGGATCGGTCTCCGTCGCGATGGCCACCCTGCTCGTCGCTGCACTGCCGTTCTTTGTCTACATTTCCAGCAGTCTGAACAAATCGACCCAGGCGCTGCTCGCATTCCGTAGCGAAAAAGACTGGCTGATCGCAGAGCTTGAAACCGCAAAATCAATGTCTGATGAAGCCCGCCGCCGCGCCGAGGAGGCCAATCTGGCGAAGTCGCGATTTCTTGCATCGATGAGCCATGAATTGCGCACGCCGCTCAACGCCATTCTCGGCTTTTCCGAAGTGATGACCACAGAAGTGCTCGGCCCAATCGGCAATGCCACCTATCGCGACTATGCTGCCGACATTCACAAGTCGGGGCAGCATCTTCTCGATCTCATCAATGAAATTCTCGACCTGTCACGCATTGAAGCGGGCCGCTATTCGCTGAACGAAGAAAGTCTTTCGCTGGCCGCAACTGTCGAAGACTGCTGCCATATCGTGGAATTGAAGGCGCGCGGCAAAGACATCCGCATCATTCAGGAGATCGACGCGCGACTGCCAAAAATCCGTGCCGATGAGCGCGCGCTCCGGCAGATCACGCTGAACCTGCTGGCGAACGCCATAAAGTTCACGCCAACCGGCGGCTGGGTAAGGGTCCGCGTCGGCTGGACAGCAGGTGGCGGCCAATATCTGTCTGTCAGGGACAACGGACCGGGAATCCCCGAAGCCGAAATACCCATCGTGTTATCGTCGTTCGGCCAAGGTTCAATTGCCATCAAGAATGCCGAGCAAGGCACGGGCCTAGGCCTGCCGATTGTGCAGGGTCTTGTCGCCATTCACGGCGGCGAGTTTGAACTTCACTCAAAGTTGCGCGAAGGCACAGAGGCAATCGCCATATTCCCGCGGGCACGTGTCATCGAAGCGATGCCAGCGCTCGAACATGTTGCCTAATGCGCTGCTGATCGTGCGTGTGCAGACAAGCCCGCATGGATAGACAATGCGTCCTTGACCAGACCAGCCGCCACTACGCCAGCCGTCCCCTCGCCTGCTCCGGTCCCGGATGGCAACAAGGGTTTGAGGCCGATCAGCTTGGCCGCATGTGTGCCAACATCGCCCTCAGCTTCCGCAACAAGGCAGTGCGCTACCGCGTCAGGGCTCAGCCGATGCAACAGCACTGCAACACTCAAGGCTGTTGCGCCGTCAAGGATTACCGGCATCTTTTCGATACGCGCCGCAACAATTGCGCCGGCGATTGCCGCAAACTCGCGCCCGCCAAGGCTTGCAAGCCAAGTCAATGGATCGCTTTCGCGGCTTTTAGCCAAAGCCGACCGAACCGCATCCCCAGCCTTGTCGCTCAATCCCTCAGTCACATTGAATTGCGGATCGACGGCGCCAAGAATCGTGCGCGCCACGACATCGTCGCCGGCCGCACGGATGGAGCTTAAAATCACGAGATCCGGTCCACCAGCAATCGCCTCCATGCCGAAGGCGATGGTGGCGGCGCTGGTGCGCTCATCCATGGCGACCTGTCTGGAAATGTCTCCGGTCGGGAGGTGAAGCGCGAGGTCATAGACTTTCAGACCGACCATGTTGGCGGCGCACAGATGGTTCACCGGCGCATCGCCTGATCCGAAAGCGGCAACAGCCTCCATGGTTGCGTCAAGCCGCTGCTCCGACACACCCTGCCGGGCCACACCGTGGGTTCCGGCAAACAATGCCAGGGATGGCCGGGACACGGAAGGCTTGCGGCCAACGACGCCAGCGAGACGCACAGCAATGTCGCGCAGTACGGAATGATCAATACGGGCCGAACTGAAGAGGTTTGCAACTGTCTCGCCGGCGGCACCGTCCACGGGAGGCAAAGCAGCCAGCAAGGCGCGGAAATCATCAAGTGGCGAAACGGTCATGTCGTGGTCCTGTTCTGTCCGACGCTCTAACCAGAGAAGCGCGCCCGCACAATGCGTTTTGCCGCCACTGGCGCATTCCGATCGGCCGGTTGCGCCTTGCAACCGGCCGCCGTTTGCCCCACATCCCTCTTGATGAGCCGGATCGACACATTTGACCGCTATTGAATCGCCCTGCATCCTTGTCTGCTCGATCGACATGAAGACGGGCTATTGCTTCGGCTGTGGCCGCACGTCTGCTGAAATCGGCGCGTGGCTCACCATGACACCGCAGCAGCGCCGGGATGTGATGAGCCAGTTGCCCACGCGTCTTCAGACCGTCGAGCGCCGCCCGCGCCGGGAAACGCGCCGCACCCGCATGGCGCGCGAGCGTGGAGACAATATCTGATGCGGCTGTGGTTCCTGGTTACGATCCTCGCCTTGGTTCTCCTCGGCATCTTCTATTTCTCCGACGACAGCGGCAGCATTTACGGCACGGATGCGGACAATGTCGTGCGGGCGATCTATCTCGGGCTGATCGGGACTGCCGTAGGTGCGAGCTTGCTTGGTTCAGGCATCCGCTTCAGCGAGGCCAGCCGCAACATCGCCATATGGCTGGGGATCATTGTGTTGATGGCCGGTGGTTACCAGTATCGCTACGAGCTCCAGGACGTCGCCAGCCGGTTGACGGCAGGGCTGGTGCCAGGCAGCCCGATCTCGCTGACCGACACCGAAGGCCGCAAGACGGTGATGATCGAAAAGGACGGTTCCGGTCATTTTGAGACGCTCGGCAGCGTCAATGGCCAGCAGATCAGGTTCATGGTGGACACTGGAGCGACCACCACCGTTTTGAGTGATCGCGACGCCCGGGCTGCCGGCTTCGATGTCAGCACGTTGACATTCAACATACCTGTGTCGACGGCCAATGGCATGACCCGCGCTGCACGCGTAACGGCTGATGAAATCCGCATTGGCGAAGTGTTCCGCAACCGCCAGCCTGTGTTCATCGCAGGCCCCGGCCAGCTTCAGCAAAGCCTGCTCGGAATGAGTTTTCTGTCGACCCTTGCCGGCTACAATGTGCGCGGCGACCGCATGGTACTTATCGACTAGAAAAGACTGACGAAGAAGCGGATCGACACGGCGAGGCAGAACAGGCCAAAACCGATCTCGAGCTGACGTTTGCTGAGCCAATGCGCCAGTCTGACGCCGAGCGGCGTGACCATCCAGGCGATGGGGATGACCAGCGCTACCGCAATCCAGTTGACGAAGCCGGTCGAGCCGAGCGGCAACAGCGGATTGCCCCACCCTGCCCAGATGTAGCCGATGGTGCCGGGCACGGCGATCAGCGTGCCAACGCCGGCAGATGTCGCAACCGCCTGATGGATCGGACGGCCATACAAGGTCATGAATGTGTTGTTCATGATGCCGCCGCCAATGCCCAGCAGGGTCGATAAAAAGCCAAGTGCGATGCCAAAGATCGACCGCCCTGGATTACCCGGCAACTCCGTTCCGATCCGCCAGGTCTGACGGTTGAAAAGCATTTTCAAACCAAACAGCAGCGCAAAGACAGTGAAGAGAATACGCAATTCCCCACTGGAAATGTAGGCGGCCGACAACGACGCCAGCACCGTGCCTGCCGGAACAGAAATGATGTAGGAACGCAGCAGATCTTCATCGACCGCTCCACGCGCCCGGTGCGCCAGCGTCGAACGCAGCGATGTCGGCACGATGATCGCAAGCGATGAGCCGACCGACAGGTGCATACGCACCAGATCGCTGACGTCGAGCAAGCCAAAGAGCTGGTAGAACACCGGAACCAGCACCGCGCCACCGCCGATGCCAAACGCACCGGCAAACAGACCCGATACGACGCCCGCGAAAGCGATCGTGGCGGCAAACAGGGCCATGTCAATAAGTGGCATGGTTTCTAGGCCGCCTGGACGCGTGAGGCTTCACGCAGCGCCTGATAGGCCTGTGCAATCACTTCTGCACCCGCACCCGGCCGCGCTGCATCCGTCGACAGGATTTGGCGGAAGCGACGTGCGCCCGGCTGGCCGTGGAACAGGCCCGTCATGTGGCGCGCCACATGGCCAACCTTGCCGCCAGCTTCGATATGTTTCGCGGCATAGGAAACCATTGCATCGATCAGCGCGTCGGGATCGAACGCCGCCGGCGTCTCGCCATATATGGTGCTGTCGGCATCAGCCAGAACCAGCGGTGTGTGATAGGCGGCGCGGCCGAGCATGACGCCATCAACGCGCCGGAGATGATTGAGGGCCTCAGACAATGATTCAATGCCGCCATTTATGCCGATGAATTTGTTGGGCAATCTCTGTTTCAGTGCATAGACGCGGTCGTAGTCGAGCGGTGGAATATCACGATTCTCCTTCGGGCTCAGTCCCTGCAGCCAGGCCTTTCGAGCATGTACCCAGAGCGCGTCTGCGCCAGCCGCAAAGACCGCATCGGCCATGTCGTCCAGCGCCGGTCCAGTGTCCTGATCGTCGACACCAAGCCGGCATTTGACTGTGACGGGTACGGAGACCGCTGCCTTCATCGCCGCAACGCCCTCGGCGACAAGGCCGGGGGTGCGCATGAGACAGGCTCCAAAAGTACCGGACTGGACGCGATCTGACGGGCAGCCGCAATTCAGGTTGATCTCGTCATAGCCAAAATCCGCGCCGATCCGTGCGGCTTGCGCCAACTTTGCCGGTTCCGACCCGCCAAGCTGCAAGGCCACAGGATGTTCGACATGATCAAAGCCAAGCAGGCGGTTGCGGTCACCATGGATGACGGCGTCGGCGACAACCATTTCGGTGTAGAGCAACGACTGTTTTGTCAGCTGGCGGTGGAGAAAACGGCAATGCCGGTCCGTCCAGTCCATCATGGGGGCCACGGCTATTCTATGTTGTTGATATTTATGCATTTTTCCAATAGTATCAATTTGCTACATAACGCCGATTGCACACGAATTTACGCCAAAATACGACCCTTTTCGCCACACTACGACGCTTAGGTGCAAACGGAGCGCACACGAAATTGCCCATTTTCACCAAGTTCCTATCAGGATCGTGACGCGTCCAAATCCGCTACAAGTGGCGCTATGTCAACGAGACGTTCCTACCTCACGATGACGCCCGCTGGTGGTCGAGGTCAACTGAGACGAGAATAGACAGGCTTATCGTTCATCTTGATGCCAATCCCCGCCAGATCGCACCGGTTGCCCCCGTCATCCGCTTTGCTGTCACAAGGGCCATGCGTCAGGACGAAATATGCCGAGTGACTTGGCCGGATGTCGATAGCAGAACGAAGATGCTGACGATCCACGACCGCAAGGACCCGCGCAACCAGGATGAACGCATCTTTCTCTACAACGGAAGATCAGATGGCACGGCGTTTCATCATGGCTGTGCCGAACTCGGCATCAAGGACCTTCATTTCCATGACTTGCGACATGAAGGGACGAGCCACCTCTTTGAGGCCAGCTTCGCGATTGAGCAGGTTTCGCTCGTCGCTGGTCACAAGGATTGGAAGATGTTGCGTCGGCATACGCATCTGAAACCAGAGCTGCGGCATCCCATAATTGCTACGGAGGCTGCTTGGGGGCCGGAGGTACGATCCGTCGTGCGATGTCTGGCTGATCAACTCAAACAAAAAGATCGCGCAAGGCGATTTGCGTACGACATCTTTTTCAGCCATTGGGCGCGACGAGAATCTTTCCGCCATGCGCGTCACTCTGGACGTGACGCAGAGCGTCCGAAATCTGCTCGATCGGATAGACGGCCGCGACAGGGACACAAAACTCGCCATCCATCAGCCGAGATGCGAGATTGCGATAAATCAGTTCGATTTCCTCCGCCGAACGACGCGCCATACAGCGTCCCAGCATCATGCCAGTGAGCGACACGCCACGGAAAATCAACTCCGCCTTGCCAAAGACCGGTTCCTCATCGCTCATTGCTCCGTAATTGCAAACGATGCCGCCATCGCCAATGCACTGCCCCATGCGTTCGGTGGCGTGCCCGCCAACTGCGTCAATTCCATAGCGGACCTGCGCTCCTCCGGTTGCAGCATCAACGCGTGCTTTCAGGTTATCGCCGTCGACCAGACAGACGTCCCCGCCGAGCTTGTACAAGTCGTCGAACAGACTTTCACGCCGCACCAGATTGATGGTCCGCAGACCGCGCCGCCGGGCAAACGAAATCACCAGCTGACCAACGCCAGAGTTCGCGGCATTCTGAATGATCCAGTCGCCAGGTTTGAGATCGACAATGTCGGACAAGAGCAGTTCCGCCGTCGGCGGATTGATCCGCAGCATCGCCGCCTGTTGCAGATCGACGCCATCCGGCAGCCTGATCACATCGGTCGATTTCACCTTGCGCGCGGTCGCCCAGTTCTCGCGCATCAGATTGATGACCAGATCACCAACCTTGACGTTTCTGACCGATGATCCGACTGCCTCGACGCGTCCCACGCATTCAGCGCCAGGCGTCGCCGGCAAAGGCGGCTTCAGGCGATAAAGACCGCGGCAGAACCACACATCGGCGGGGTTGATCGGGAACGCGAGGATACGAAAAACCACCTCATCTGGCGCGGGAGGTCCAAGATCAGGCGCCTCGACGCAACGCGCAACGTCTTCCGGCACCCCATATTCCGCGATCTCGATGCGTTTCACTGAATTCTCCGCCGTTGCTATGTTGCAGATTCCTGCGAAGCCTCGACCCCGTCAGACGCTTCACCGACGTTGAACGCTGTCTTCGGATCAAAACCCAGTGCCAGTGCATAGGCCTTGAGATAGGTCTGCATGACACTTTCAGGCGGGAATTCGATCACGAGGTCATCAACAGCGAACTGCTGCACGAAATATTCGCGTGCGCCAATGAACATCAGCGCCAGCGTGCGGGTCTCGTCCTCGGAATAGTCTGGTAGTTCGCCACTCAAAATGCCTTTGCGAAGTGACCGCTGGTAGCCGTCCACCATGCGCTTGAAATAGGCATGGTAGGATTCGGGCGCAAAGAAAGCTGCTTCATTCAGCACCCGATGCAATTCCGGATGCTTGGTCAGATATTCAAAGTTGGCATAGAGACCAAGCCGCTCGCGTTCCGCGGTTGTGCGACCATTCTTTGACTGCTCGGCAATGAAGTGCAGCATTTCCTCGCCGATATGGGGCAGCAGTTTATTGAACAGATCCTGCTGGTTTTCGAAGTAGAGATAGATGCCGCCATAAGAGACGCCCGCTTCAATGGCGATGGCCGCCATCGATGCCTTGGCGTATCCCACGCGCCCGATCACCTTGGCGGCCGCAGCAAAGATGGCCTCCTTTGTCGCCTTGGCCTTCTGTTCGCGTTTGCCCATCGATTCTTCGCTTGTGTTCTGACTGCGATTGCTGGACCTAAAGTCCTGCAACGCAGACCGTCAAGCGCGCGCCTCCGTTCGTTCGGCCGCCAACATGGCTGCGATCGCCGTCCTGAGTTCATGTTTCTTGACTTTGCCTGAAGCAGTCTTGGGCAGATCGTCGACATATTCGACCCGCTCGGGACATTTCTGGGGCGCCAACCCACTCTTCTGAAGATAGTTGGCCAACGACTTGACGTCAGGCCTGTCGGCGCCGCTTGGCACGATATAGGCGCACACGCCCTCGCCGAGCCGGTCGTGCGGCATCGAGACAACCGCAGCCTCCCGAACGGCTGGATGGGTGTGCAACGCGTCCTCAATTTCCTTGGCCGACAGGTTTTCTCCACCGCGAATGATTAGATCTTTCTTGCGTCCAGTCACGGTCAGCAGGCCGTCGGCCGTTACAACGCCCAGATCGCCAGTGCGGAAAAAGCCGTCTTCATCGAAGGATTCCTGATTGGCGGCCATGCTCGTATATCCGCGAAACAGGCTCGGTCCCCGCGCGAGGATTTCCCCTTCATTGCCGGGCGCCATTGCAACGCCGTCGTCGTCGACAACCTTAACCTCGTAGTCGCTGATACGGCCATCTGTCGTCGCTCCAAGTTCCGCATCGTCGACAACACCCTGCGTGACCATCGGGCATTCTGAACTGCCAAACGCACGAAACGTCGCGCAATTTACGAACGTGCGGTTGGCGCGCCGGATCAGGTCGGGCGGCACGGCCGCGCCACCACAAGCAAAGATACGGAAGCTCGGCAAGCTCAGGCCGCGCCTCGTTGCCGCTTCCACCAATTCCTGCAGGAATGGCGTCGCCCCGATGGTGAACACAACGCCGTCTCGCTCGACGATGTCGGCGGCGGCAGTCGCGTCCCACTTCTCCATAAAGATCGTCCGTGTGCCGAAATGAAAAGGCGCCTCCATGCCGTAAGAATATCCGGTCACATGCGTGACCGGGCTTGGCATCAGCAGAATATCGCCCGGCTTGATGCCCCATGCCTGCATGCTGCTCCAGACCGGGCGCCGGCCCTGATTGTGACTGTAGATCACGCCTTTCGGCTGTCCTGTCGTCCCGGATGTATAGATGATGAATTTGGCGTCGTCCGCGCCGCCCGCCGTCAGTTGAGCGTCACTGGCGCGTCCTAGCGCAAGGATTTCGTCGTAGGTTCTTGCGCCGGGCGCAGTGCCGCGTGTGACGATCACATGCTTCAGGTCTGGAAGTTCGTCGCGCAAGGATGCGATGATGTCGGGGTAGCCGATCCCGCGAAACGTCTCCGGAATGAATATGACGCGCGCCTTGCAGTCCTTCAGGATAAAGCGGAGCTCCGCCTGCCGGTAGATCGGAATGACAGGATTTACGACATAGCCGGCCAGCGCGCAGGCGAGATTGACCACAACGGATTCAAGCCAGTTAGGCAATTGAAAGCTGACCGTGTCGCCGCGTTTGACGCCGATGGCGGCAAGCCCCCGTGCCAGCGCCTCGGCCTCGGCCAGCACCTGGGCGTAGGTCAGGTGTCCGTTCTCGCCGCTGACCGCAATGTCATCGGGCTGCGCGGCTGCGCGGCTGCGGGCCATGTCGGCGATGGTGTGACCTGGCCATTCGCCGGACGCTCGCCTGCTTTCGCGCTCGCCTTCGAGAAACCGCATCCGCCAGCCGGCGGGGTCGGTCACAAACTGAACCTGTTGCATGCCTTCTCTCCTAGACCGCGAGATAGCGCTCTTTGAGCGACGGGTCGGCGTCGAATTCGGCCCAGCTTCCGTCGAAGACGATCCTGCCGGAATCGATCAGGAACACCTTGTCGGTGCAGCTTCGGGCAAAGCTCAAATTCTGTTCGGCGATCAGCAGCGTCAGCCCGTCGCGCTGTCTCAGTTTCTGGATGTGGGCGGCCATCTCCTCGACGACGACGGGCGCGAGGCCTTCGACCGGTTCGTCCAGGAGCAGCAGTTTTGGCGCGCCGAACACGCCTCTCGCCACCGCCACCAATTGTTGCTGACCGCCCGACAATTGAAATCCCGCGCGCTCCTTCAATGGCTCGAGCAGCGGGAAAAGCGACCAGATATCCGTCAGGCTCAGACTTGCCTTGCCTTGCGCCACGGCGAAACGGCCAAGCTCGATGTTTTCTGCAACGGTGATGTTCGGATAGATGCGCCGGTCTTCCGGCACCAGCATCAGCCCGAGCCGGCTTCGCTTTTCGGTTGGAACGCCGGTCAAGTTTGCCCCTGCAAAACGGACGTCGCCAGTCACGCGCGGTCCCGCTGCGAGCAGGCTTTTCATCAGGGTAGATTTGCCGGCCCCGTTGCGCCCCAGAAGCGCCACGCTCTCGCCCGGCCGCACAACAAGGTTCGCGTCCTGAATGATGTGACTGCCGCCATAGAATGCGTCGAGATTGCCGACAGACAGAAGCGCGTCAGGCGTGCCCAAGATAGACCTCTCTTACTTTAGGATCAGTACGAACCGCCGCCGGCTCGCCCGACGCAATGATTTCGCCGTGATGCAGGACGGTCAGCCTGGTGGCGAGGCCGAAGACGACCTCCATGTCATGTTCGGTCAGGAGCAGCGTCAAGCCATAGTCCTGCCGAACCCGGGAAATCATCGCCACCGCTTCGGAGCGATCTGCAGGCGACATGCCTGCAGTCGGCTCATCGAGCATAAGCAGCTTTGGGCGCAGCGCCAGGCTCATAGCCAGCTCAAGCCGTTTCTTGTCGCCGTGGGACAGGATCCTGGCCGGATCGCCAATCGATGCGCCGAGGCCGAGATTCTCGACAAGCTGATCAACCTCGCGTCTGACGCTGTCGCGGGGCGCCACGCGAAACAGTCCGGCAAGCACGCCGCTGGATATGCGGTCGCGCATTTCGACTGCAACGACGAGGTTTTCATAGGCTGTCATGTCGCCAAAAATCTTTGCGACCTGGAACGAACGTCCGACACCGCGATGGACCCGCTTCCAGCCTGGCATGCCGGTGACGTTCGACCCGGCGAGCTCGATCGTCCCCTGATCGACCTTCGATTCACCAGACAGGCATTTGAACAGCGTCGTCTTGCCTGCGCCGTTCGGGCCGATCACCACATGGGCTTCGCCGGCGGCGATGTGCATCGTGACATCCTTGAGGACCTTGACCGGGCCATAGGATTTGTAGAGCGAGGTGGCCTTGAGAAACTCTGCGCTCATGGTGTTTGCTCCGCGCGGGAAACAGGTCCAGCAGGTTTGGAACCCACGGCGCGCGCGTTCTTCCTGTCAGCACCAAGCCGCGACACCAGACCGAGCACCCCGCCGGGTATCGCCAGCACGACGCCCAGCAACAGCAAACCAACCGTCAGATCGGCAAGCCCCTGCAGATTGCGGGTTGCGTAGTCCACCACGCCGAACATGATCGCGCCGACTGCAGGGCCCCAGAAACTGCCGGTTCCGCCAAGCAGCGCGAACAAGATCGGTTGCGTCGAGACCGTCCAATAGGCGATCTCAGGCGAGACAATCTGCGCCCAGGGCGCGAGAAGCGCACCCGCAAAACCGGCGAACATGCCCGAGATGACAAAGGCGATCAGCCGCCATGTCTGGACATCCGCGCCCAGGAAGGAGGTGCGCATCGGCTCCTGACGGATGGCCTGCATCAGCCGGCCAGCCGGTGAGTTTTGCAGACACCACAACGCAAAGGCCGCCAGCGCCATCATGAGGATGAGAAAATAGTAGTAGTTGTTGCCCGTCGCCAGATTGAGCTCAAAGAGACCGAAATCAATAACGGGACGGGGAATGCCGACAAGCCCGTCATTGCGGCCAAGAGAGTTCGTCTTGGTGATGACGATGTGGACGAATTCGGCGAAGGCGAGCGTCAGGATCGCAAAGTAAGTGCCGCTGGCGCGCTTGATTGCAACGAATCCGAAAACCAGAGCAATCGCTCCTCCGGTTAAAGCTGCAAGTGCGGCGGCCAGAAGAAACGGAATTTCCGGCAGGTTCAAAGACAGGACGGCCATCATGTAGGCGCCGCCGGCAAAGAACATCGCCTGACCGAATGACAGCAGACCGACGCCTGCGAACAGCAGGTTCCACGACAGCGCAAACACGATGTTGATGGCCACCAGCCCGGCCAAGAATACGATGCCGCGATTGAAGAACACCGGCAGCAGCGCGAAGGCCACCAGCCCGAGAACCGCTATCGCCAGATTGAGCCGGAAACGGGCGCGATAGTCGATCATGTCGGCTGCTCCTTGCCCAACAGGCCTTCAGGCTTGATCAAGAGAATGATCGCCAGCGCCAGCAGATAATAGATGCCCGGATAGTTCGGGAAAAAGACGCTGCCGAACGCTTCGATCTGGCCGAGCAGAATGGCGGCAAGGAATGCGCCGCGGATCGAGCCCATGCCGCCAACCACAACGACTGCAAAAGCCTGCAAGAGGAAGACGCCGCCAAGTTCCGGCGACAGCGACTGGTTGGCCGACAAGAGCCCGCCGGCCAAACCCGCCAGCCCGAACGAGATGACCACAGTGATGAGGTAGATGCGCGTCACATCCAGCCCCAGCAAGCGCGCCATCCAGGCGTCCTTGGCGACAATGCGGATCAGCTTTCCGGTGTTCGATCGGGAGATGAAAAGTTCCAACCCGATGAAGACAAGCACGCCGCAGGCGATGATGAACAACGTGTAGGTCGGCATGATCAGGTCGCCGATGAACAGTGCTGAATTCAGCGCAGGCGGCGGCATCACGCTCATGAAATTGAGACCCCATATCATCTGAACCAGGCCGACGCAGACAAGGAGCAAGGCATAGGTGGCGATGAGCACGTAAGCGTCCTCGACGCCACGCAACCGCCGAAAGATCAGATAGTCCACCGCCACGCCCATGATGGCGACCGCAACGCCTGCGGCCAGGGCAATGAGAATGTACAGCCAAACCGGCAAGCCGCCGCCGATCGCTGTCATGGCCGTGTAAGCCAGATAAGCGCCAATCATGAAGAACCCGCCATGGGCAAAATTGAGGATGTGCAAAATACCAAAGATCAACGTCAGCCCGGCGGCGACCAGAAATGTCGCCATGCCCCAGGAGAGACCGTTGAAGACAGTAAGACCGATATCGAAAATCGCCATGGTGCGCCTCGGCTCAACGCCGGGTGAGGCTTTTGCCCCACCCGGCAGGGGAGGATGCTGGGGGCGCCGCCGCCCCCGGCCTGGTCTGTAAAAATGCTAACCCGCAAACGTCCGTTCGCTTCTTCCGGATAACGTCCGTCGAGGCGAACATCGCGCCTTAGAGCGTCTTCAGCTCCATACGCTTGCCCGGTGTCGGCGGCTCGATGATCGACGCGCCGTCCACTGAAACATAATCGGTCACAGCAAAGCCCGACGCCTCTGTTGACGACGGTTCGATCTTGTAAAGTTCGCCGTTCTTGATCGCCTGATTGTCTTCCGGGCGAATGGTTCGTTTGCCGGTAGCGCTGTCGAATGTCAGGCCCTTCAGGGCAGCGATGACGTCACCGGTTTCGGTCGATCCATTGGCCTTCTCGATGGCCGTCTTGTAGGCGATGATCGCAGCCTGTGACTCAGCGGCCCAGCCCATCGGATACTTGTCGTTGGTGCGCTTGACATATTCGTCGTAGAGATTGTCCGATAGCGGATTGCCCTTGTTGGTCTCGAAATACCAATGCGACCCTGTCCAATGCACCGGCACCTGATTGCCGAGCGCCTTTGCGGCAAGAAATTCATTGGCCGAGTCAAGCAGCAGTTCCGTCTTGTCGAACAGGCCGAACGGCTTTGCCTGCTGGTAAAGGGTCACCGCATCGCCGCCGTAGACCGACGTGTAGAGCCCCTTCACCGGAAGGCGCATGGCCTGGGCGATGAAGCTCTTGTAGTCACCCGACCCATAAGGGACCAGGATCGGGTCCGCGATGGTTGGCTGCTTGCCGGTCTTCTCAGGATAGAGAGACAGCATGGAGTCGACAAAGATCGCCCATGTCGTGCGGCCATATTCGTGGTCAGGGATGATGCCGCCCCAGGTGTCGATCTCAGGCGCAATGTTGATTGCGTGCCGGGCAAGGCCCTTGTTGCGCCCGAACGGGCCGTCGCCAATACGGAAGACATGCTCGTTGTAGCCCTCATGGTTGAGCTTCTCGGTGCCGGCGCCGGACGTCATGTGGACGCCACCCTCCTGCTGCATGAGCGGACCCATTGCGAGCGCAACCGGGCTGGCGATTGCGCCAAGCGTCAGGTTGACGCCTGACCCGACAAGTTCGCGCGTCACGACTGCTGCATCGTTCGGGTTGGCCTTGTCGTCCCGGAATTCCAGCTTCACCTGCTTGCCGCCGATGCCGCCATTGGCGTTGACCCAGTCCGCACCAATCTCTGCGCCAATCTTGACGAAGTTGCCGATCAGTTGCTGGGGGCCTGACAGCGGCGTGATGACGCCGATGGTAATCGCTTCCTGTGCCGCGCTGCGCAACACGAAAGGCATCTGCAATGCCGCGGCGCCGCCGATGGCCGCTCCGCCAGCCAGTACACTACGTCTCGTCAATCTGGTCATTTCAATCAACTCCTCCAAATTAATTGCCGTCAGTCGCCCGAGAACACGGGCTTTCTCTTTTCCCGGAAGGCCGAAACTGCTTCCTGGTGATCCTTGGAAATATTGGACAGGGTCTCGTAGCCGATGCTTGCATCCATCATCGAGTGAGCAAGTTGTTTGAGCGGCAGATTGGTGACCACCTTGGTCCAGCGTATCGACTTGCGCGCGCCGCCAGCCAGCCGCCGAGCCAGGCCATAGACCTCATCGTCCAGTTGTTCGGCGGCGACGGCGCGATTGATCAGACCCATACGCGCCGCCTCGGCAGCGGGGATCGGGTCGCCTGTCAGAAGATATTCCTTGGCGCGCAGGAAGCCAATCAGCTGCGGCCAGAGCACTGCGCCGCCATCGCCTGCGACCAGGCCGATTGAGACATGCGGGTCGCCGATCTTCGCCTTTTCGGCAGCGATGACAACGTCGCAGCTCAGTGCGATTGTCGCTCCAAGACCCATTGCGTGACCATTCATGCGGCAGATCAGCGGCTTTTCCATATCGAGCTGTGAGAAGATGATGCGCTTGGCTTCAATCCCGGTCAGGGTGAACATGTCGGGGTTATCGATCGAGTCCTGCATCCAGTCGACGTCGCCGCCTGCGCAGAACGCCCGGCCAGCGCCAGTCAGGACCACAATGTCGGAATCCGGGTCGTCGTTAGCGTCGAGGAAAACACGGGACAGCTCGGTATGAAGCTTGGCGTTTACGGCATTCAGCGTGTCTGGCAGATTGAGCGTGATCGTAAGAATGCGCCCTTCCCTGCTGAAGGCGATTGTCTCGTAGCCCTTGAAAAAATCGACGCTCATTCACTCGCTCCCTGAAAAATGCAGCCTACGCATAGACGCCCGTCTTGATGCCCGGGGCCATACGGTCGAGCTGAACGTGCTCGTCGCCATAGGCCAGACCAAATGCCTTGATGCGGCGAAAACCTGCGCCAAGCGGCAGGTCTTCCGTCATGCCAACGCCGCCGTGAAGCTGGATCGCCTCGCGCGCTACATGGATCGTCCGGGACAAGACGCCTGCCTTCGCGGCAGCGATCGCGTGAACCTTGTCCGCCTCACTGTCTGCCGAGCCCAGCTTGACGGTCGCCATGATCGACAGGGAGCGGGCCTCCTCCACCGCAACGAACATGTCGGCGAGCCTGTGCTGCACCGCCTGGAACGTGCCGATAGGCTGGCCGAATTGACGGCGTGTTTTCACATAGTCCAGCGTCGTGTCGAGCAGGAACTGCGCGATACCGACGGCTTCCGCGCAGGCGGCGGCGATTGCGAATTGTTCCGCCCGGGCAAGCGCAGCCTGTGCAACTGTCCCCGAAGCAAGAAGCCCGTCTGACGCGATCTTGACCCTGTCGAAGGCGATATCTGCAGCATAACCGTCGCCAAGCGTACGATAGGCGGTCCGCGCTATACCGGACGCATCAGCGTTCACCTTGACCAGCGCTGGCTCGCCATCCATCTGGCACACCACCAGATATGCGTCGGCAGCCTCGCCGATCGGGACAAATCGCTTGATCCCAGACAACTCGTATCCGCCGGGGCCCGGGCTCAAGTTCGTTGGAACCTTGTCAACGATGGCAACGGTGTAGATCTTGTCGCCGCTGATGATGCCGGCAACCTCTTCGCCGCCTGGCCTCATATCGGCGACGAGTCTCAACGCGTGAACCGCGGCGTCCACCGTCGGCTGCGGGGCCAGGCCATAACCGGACTGCTCGAGAATCACCATCGTCTCGATGGGACTGCCGCCCCACCCGCCTTCGGCTTCAGAAAGACCCGCGCCGATCCAGCCCAGATCAGCCATTTCTTTCCAGACGCCGCGATCAATGCCATTGAAAGACATGGCGCGCTTGCGGCGCGTCGATTCAGGAAAACGCTCTGCGACAAAGCGTGTCACGCCGTCCTTCAGCTGGGTCTGTTCGGATGTGGGGGTCAAATTCATGGCGAGATCCTCACAAGCCCAGCGAATGCTTCGCGATGATGTTGCGCTGGATCTCGTTTGATCCGCCCCAGATGGTCGGCGCCTTCTGAAACAGCATTTCGCCGACAACGCCCATATCCTCGACAAGATCTGGGGCCTGCAGATTGGAGCCGTCCATCAGCCATGCGTGGTCATAGGGCAGTGCGTCACGCCCCATGACATCGACCGAGAATTCGCCAAGCTGCTGCATGATCGTCGAGCCGCGCAGCTTCAACAGCGAGGCCTCTGCGCCAACCACGCCGCCCGACATGACAACGTCAAGCAATCTCAGCGTCGTCCATTCTAGCGCCATCACATCAATCTCGAAGCGCGCGTAACGGTCGAGGAAGCGCTGGCTATCCGACAGGCCGCGCTCGTCTCCGAGACGCTTGATCCGTTCCAGAAAACGCTTGGCCTTGCCAACTTCAGCCGACAGCACCCGTTCATGGCCGAGCAGGAATTTCGCGTAGGTCCAGCCCTTGTTTTCTTCGCCAACCAGATTCTCAACCGGCACGCGAACGTCTTCGAAGAACACCTGGTTGAGATGGTGATGCCCTTCGATCGAGGTGATCGGTTGAACCGTCACGCCTTTGGACCGCATGTCGATCAGCAGAAACGAAATGCCGCTTTGCGGCCGAACGTCCGGATCAGTGCGAACCAGCGCAAAGACCCAGTCCGCCCAATGGGCGAATGAGGTCCAGATTTTGGAACCGTTGACGACGTAGTGGTTACCGTCGCGGACCGCTTTGGTTGACAGGCCCGCCAGGTCGGAGCCCGCATTCGGCTCGGAATAGCCTTGGCACCAGAACGTTTTGTTCGAGATGATGCCAGGAAGGTGCTGGCGCTTTTGCTCCTCATTTCCGTAGGTGTAGATGACCGGTCCGACGTAGTTGATGCCCATCGGGATCAACCAGGGTGCGCCCAGCCGGGTCGTTTCTTCCTGGAAAATGAAACTCTCCGTCGGCGACCAGCCCAGGCCGCCAAACTCCTTCGGCCAGAAACCGACGAGCCAGCCTTTGTCTGCAAGAATGCTCTGCCAACGCATGTGATCGTCGCGCGTCAATGGTCGGCCAGCAAGCACCTTGGCGCGCACATCGGCTGGCAGATTGGCGCGCGTGAACGCACGCACATCGTCCGCAAACGATTGATGCTCAGTCGACCAGGCTCCGTCCATACGTGTTCCTCCCGGATCATTGCACGTCGCGATTGCAAGAAATGATTTATGATCCGATATTCATTTTTATGCATGACGAGGCGCGTCGCGCAAGTGGGCGACTTCAAATTTTTCGTGATCCAGGGAGGCAATTTCGTTTCGCGAGCCGGCATTGGCGTTTGGCGTCTCGTCACAGCCGGCGACCAAGAGATGCCAAGGCTGGCCTCGCAAGCGCGGCAGCGCATCAGAAATGACGACAACCATCATCAGCGGTTGCCCTCGCCGCCGGTTGGCGCGTCATCAAAGACAGGGCCAACCGCCTCGGCCGCGGCTCTGGGCGCGTCATCTCACCGGCCGCAAGAACACTCTCGATCTACGGAATGATACGGGCGAGCAACCCGCTGCGCCTGAAGGAGACGCGGCAAGCAAGGCAAACGGCCCGATCGGGCGGCATATCGAGTTTGCCTTTGGCGTGCTGACCCGGATTCTGGAATGCCTCAGGAACGACCGTGTCCAGCTTGAACGGATCAGCGATGTCATAGACGAAGCTGAGCGGTTTTCCGCTATGCAGAAAACCGATTGCCGGGGCATAGCCTGTCCGTCGCTGCGCGAATGGCTCTACCAAAGACCCTTCCATATCTCCGCTCAGCGGAACCGATGCATGCCCGCCTGGCTATGCGGCTACAACACCAGACGGTCTCACTTGGCGCTCGGCGGAAAGCCTCCAATCTCAAAACTCACGGATAACGTCTGTGGAAATGGCAGCTAGCGGCGTTTCACCGTCCTGAAACCCGTATTGCCGGTTGATGAATCCGGTGTGTTGGAACTGCGCGCAGACAGCCGATAGCGGCTGCAGTGGGAATGATGGCATAGATAGGAGCCGCCACGCACAACGCGCGCGGTACCCCTTTCAGGGCCTTGTGGATTGCGCAAGGGCGAGCGGGCATAGGTGTTGAGATTGAACCAGTCAGCGCACCATTCCCACACATTGCCCGTCATCTGATAGAGACCGAAGCCATTAGGCTCATAGTGCCGCGCGGGCGCGGTCGTCAGAAACCCATCTGCCCGTAAATTCCGGTGCGGAAACTCCCCTTGCCACACATTTGCGTGATGCTTGCCGTCTTGTTCAAGCTCATCGCCCCAGGGGAAGCGCTGACCCACCCGACCGCCGCGTGCCGCATATTCCCATTCCGCTTCGGTCGGAAGCTCCCGCCCGGACCATGCGCAAAAGGCAAGAGCATCATTGTGACTGACATGCACGACCGGGTGATCGATCAAGTCCTCGATACCGGATTCCGGTCCATACGGATGACGCCAGTCTGCTCCGCGAACGCCAAGCCACCACGGCGCGCCAAATGTCCCGATCACATCGCAATCCTTGGCCCGCACCGAAAGATGAAACACTGCGGAATTGCCGAAACGTTCGGCTTCGGTGCGATAGCCTGTTTCGTCCACAAAGCGGGCAAATTGACTGACCGTTACACAGGTGACGTCGATGCTGAAGGGACCGAGTTCGACTTCATGGACGGGCGCCTCACCATCGGCAAAGTAACCGTCGCCGAAACAGTCGCCCATCAGGAACCGGCCGCCAGCCAGGGAAACTTCATTCCGCGGCGTCTGTGGACGTTGATGCGCGGCTGGTGGCTGCCCGGAGCCAGGAGCGTCGCCATCGCTTTCTCGCGACGCTCCGCAACAGGAGTAATCGACTGGCATGATCTTGCTCCTTCTGCGAGTGTCAGGCTTCTCGACCTCATCCGGCGATCGCAAACTTGCTGATGAACTTTCGATCCGGCTCCACCCCCAGGCCCGGGCCGGTCAGAACCGCAACTGTTCCGCTTCGCTTGACCTGGCCTTGAACGTCAAGTGGCGTCATCAGGAGCTCATCGCGGAAGCGGTTTTCCGTCGTGTCAAACTCCAGCCACGGTTCGCGCGGAAACAGGCCGCCAGGAAGCGGTGGCATCGCAGCCAGGAGATGCAGATTGACCGCCACTGCAATCGCCGAACCCCACACATGGTTGACCACCGGCGTAAAGTGGGCGTGGCAAAGCGCAAGTACCCTCAGATATTCAGTAATTCCGCCAAGCGCGCATACTTCCGGCTGTGCAATGTCAAGCGCCCGGGCTTCCAGCAGAGCACGCCAGCCCCAGCGGTTGAACTCCGCCTCGCCTCCCGCGATGTTGACCCTCAATCCGGCGCGCAATTCACGATAGCCATCCAGATCTTCAGGCGCGACCGGCTCTTCGAACCAAAAAGCATTCAGTTCATCCAGCGCCCGCCCGACATAGAAGGCGTCTGCAGTCGTATAGCAATGGTTGGCATCGGCCATGAAATCGAACTGATCGCCGACGCTTCTGCGCACCGCCGCTGCGAGCCTGATGTCGTCCCTTGGGCCTAGTCCAAGCTTCATCTTTGTTGCGACGAAACCCATGTCCTTGATCTTCGCCGCTTCGTCGGTAAAACGGGAGATGTGGTCTTCCACACTCTCGCGTTTGAGCATCATCCCGTAACCGTATGATCTTACGCTGGTCCGATGCGCGCCCCCGATCAGTTTGTGAAGCGGTTGACCGGTCACCTTTCCAGCTATGTCCCATAAAGCAATGTCCACACCCGAAAGCGATTGAAGCGCCATTCCCTTCTGGCCATGATCTCGCATGAGATTGTAGGCTTTATGCCAGATAACATCGCGATCCATCGGGTTCATGCCGAGGATCATGGGAGAGATCACCCTTTCAACGATGCCCTTGTTGGCGAGCGCGATGTTGCCCGGACCGAAGCATTCGCCCCATCCGGTCACGCCCTCGTCGGTCTCGACCTCCACGAGGTGAGCGGTGCGTTTTGAATAGTACTGCTGGGAGTATCCCAACTCCTCGGGCATGTCACATTGCAGTACGTGGCTCGTGATACGCGTGATCTTCATTTGAGGGCCTCAAGAAACCAGTCGCCACTACTTTCCTTGCCAGTGCAGAATCCGGCGCTGGATCCTGGTAATTGCCAGCTCCCAGGTCAGCCCGATCAGTCCGATTAATACGATCCCGATATAGGTCACAGAGATGTTGAAATACTGCGCGGAGTCGAGGATCAAGAAGCCAAGTCCAGCCTGTGCTCCAATTAACTCAGAGGCCACCACAAGCGTCCAGCTGATTGCGGAGGCCGCCCTGACTGCCGTCATGATCGATGGCATTGCGCCTGGAACCATGACGCGCGTGAACATCTGAAACCGGTTCAACCCGATGTTCTCACCGGCGCGCAGGTAGAGCTCGGGGATCGCACGAACGCCATCAGCAGTATTCAGAATGACGTACCACAGGCAAGCCATGAAAATCAGACCGATCTTCGGCCCTTCGCCGATGCCGAAATAGTAGATGAAAAGGGTGATGAAGGCGATTGGCGGGATTGGGCGGAAGAAGCCGATGATCGGCGCCGTAATCGCCTCAATTACACGGCTGCGACCGATCAACAGGCCAAGCGGGATGCCAACGATGAGCGACAGAGTAAAGCCCGTAAACGCTCGGAAAAGGCTCATTCCAACATGCCCGAACAGCGATGTACCCCCGTAGCCTTTTGTCAACAGCGTCACGAAAGCCGCCGCTAGATACGATGGGCTGGGGATAAAGTCCGGATCAGTCCAGCCGCTTTCCGTCGCAACCGCCCAAATCAGGATAACTGTCGACGCCGAGGCGATACTGATCCATTTCTGTGAGATCTGCGCGAGCGACATATCAGTGCCCTTCCTGCCGCAACATTTCGATGATGTCTTTGCGCAGGGCAATGAAGCGCGCGTCCGACATAATGTCGTATGTACGAGGACGCTCGAAGGGAACATTGTGTATCTTGCCAATCCGCCCAGGCCGCGCTTCCATGACCACAACGCGATCTGCAAGGAAGATAGCCTCTTCAACATCGTGGGTGATAAAGATGATTGTTGGCTTGTATTCACTCCAGACAGACAACAGAAGTTCGTGCATCGACATGCGTGTCTGCGCGTCGAGTGCGCCAAAAGGTTCGTCCATCAGCATGATGCTAGGGCTCGCGACAAGTACGCGGGCAATCTGGGCTCGCTGACGCATCCCCCCGGACAATTGATAGGGATAGTGGTCTCCGAAATCGCCGAGACCGACACTTTGCAGAACATGCCCGGTCTTTTCAGCCAATGCCGTCAGGTCGACTCCAGCCGACTTTGGACCAAGCATGACGTTGCCCTTAACGCTGAGCCAGGGAAACAGGACGGGAGCCTGAAATACGACCCCGCGATCGGGGCTTGGTCCACCGACGTGCTTTCCATAAACATCAAGCGAACCAAGCGTAGGCTGGGTAAAGCCGGCAATGAGGTCAAGCAAGGTGGACTTGCCGCAACCGCTCGGCCCGACAATACAAACAATCTCCCGCGCCTGCACGGAAAGATCCACACCTTCAAGCGCGACAATGTTGCGCTCAGGTTGCCGCGCAGCCTCAAACACTTTTTTGAGGCCGCGAATTTCAAGAGCTGTCGTCACTTTGCAGCCTTGATGACTGCATCTTCATAGATAAAGTCAGCATGGTCCGCTGTCTTGTCGATGAGCTTTCCAGCCATCGCCACTTCATCTATCCAAGCGAGGACGTTCGCAAGTCCATGCGACGAATCCCCGGGATTGGTCATGCTGACCGCTCCATTCGCACTTGTCATGTCAGCAGCATCATACCAAACCAGATTCTTGACGATCATTTCGGTAATTTCGCGGCTGGTTCCGGTAAACTCAATCGCAGCGGCGATTGCTGGTTCGGGGTTTTCTTCAAAGACGGCCCATCCTTCTTCCAGCGCTGCAATCACCTTGACGAGCGTCTCCTTGTTTTCCTCAGACTCATTCAGCCATTTGGTATTCACGGCAATGCCGAATGGATCGCGGATGCCGAAATCCTTATAATTTGCAAGAAGGGTCGCCCCTTTGTTTTTGGCTTGGGCAATAAGAGGCTCGAAGAGCCAAGAGGCATCGACATCCCCGTTTACAAGCGCTGGCAATGCTTGGGGCGGAGGAAGAGCAACATGCTGAGCTCCATCAACCGGCAATCCGCTCTGCATCATCGCATAGATGTGGGAAAGGTGTTGTATCGATCCTGAATGCGCGGTCACCTTCTTGCCGGCAAGGTCCTTGTAGCTTTTCACCGTGCTGCCGGGTTTGACCATTACGCCTGAGAGCGGTGAATAGTCACCAAAGGTATAGACCCAGTCTGCATCAAGCCCTCGTGTCCGTGCCATATAGAATGCAGCGATTGCGCCTTCGCCGATCTGGATTGATCCGCTTTCAAGCGCCTGAAATTGTGCCGGTCCGCTCGTGAACTTCACAAGTTCCACATTCACGCCGTGCTTTTTGAAAAGGTTATTCGCTTGCGCCGAAAATACATGCGCAACCGGGACCGGAATCATGCCGAACTTGACTGTCGGCAATTCGTCTGCGGCGACGTCCTGTGCAATGGTTGCTCCAAAAAGGCTGACCAATAATGCCCACGATTTTATTCTGATCATTTCCTTTACTCCATCTTTTCGCATCTCAACGCCGGAGCCGGACCATTGGAATTCAGTCCACCCGCGGACCCAAGATTGCCGTTCGATTCCGCTGCGTCAGAGCATTTGCCAAGTCCGAAGTCGAAGCCCGACCCAAAGCGTGTTGGAAATTAGTCACAACGCATATGTATTGGAATGATATTTATCGTATCTCTGTGAGACCGAAATCTAATATTGTCCGGCATTCACCGGGCAGCAAACAGGGGCGCGGCGAAGCTGCGGAAGCATACCCAAAAATGGCATCGACGAGGTCATTTCAAACAGCGGAAATCACATCCGCGACACGTTCACCAACGAGAATGCTCGCCACGTGAGTGTTGGCCGAAGGCATCGTAGGGAAGACGGAGGCATCGGCGACCCGCAATCCCGCAACACCAACAACACTGAGATCAGGGGTGACCACTGCCATTGCGTCGCGACCCATGCGGCAGGTTCCAACTGGATGATATGAGGTCGTGCCAGTGGCTCGAATGAAATCAAGAAGCTCGGCATCCCGCAGCGCTTTCAAGCCGGGAGACGTCTCTTCTCCAATGAATCTGCGCAGCGCATCCTGATCAGCGATCTTGCGCGCAATGCGGACACCTGCGATGGCGCTCACTACATCGTCAGGGTGGTCAAGATAGTTTGCTGAGATCCGGGGTGGCACCCGGGCATCTGGCGACGGAACCATAACTTCGCCGACTGATTTAGGTTGCAACGAAAAAACACCAATGCCGAACCCGGGGAACGGATCGAGGCTAAGCTTGCGCGGATGGCGTGCGTCTGGCGACGACATTGGGTGGAGCTGAATCTTAATGTCCGGCCGGTCCAGCCCAGGGACGCTGCGCACCAATGCATGGGCCGTAGAGGTCGAGGTTGCCATTAGCCCGTCGTGCCGCAAGAGATAGCGTAGGCCAAGTAGCGCCTTGCCGAGTGGTGAGCGCAACATATCGTTCAGTGTCACCGGCTGTGTGCAACGATAAGACAGGCGAATATGGAGATGATCACGCAACCCCACACCCACGCCTGGAAGCGCCAGGACGGGCGCAATTCCCACAGAGCGAAGCCGTTCCGGATCACCTATTCCGGAGAGTTGCAAGAGTTTCGGGCTATCAATCGCACCAGCACAAATCACAATCTCCCTACGGGCCGACAGAGTAATCAGATCATCCCCTCGACGGACCAGAACTGTCCGCGCCCGCTTGCCCGAAAATCCGATTGTCTCCGCAACGGCTTCCGTCATGAGCGTCAGGTTCTTCCGCTTTCGCGCAGGCCAGAAATAAGCCTCGCGCACTCCATGCCTCCAGCCGCGGCGGGTGTTCAACTGGAGAATGCCCGCACCGTCATACTGGTTGCCATTATAGTCCGGGTTGTGCGCAATCCCGACTTCCCTGCAGGCGGTCAGGAATGCGGCGGTCAAAGGGTCGATCGGTCCATATTCGACAATCGAAACCGGCCCGGATCGGCCGCGAACGGCCGCATCACCAAGCGCAGTTCGCTCGATCCGCCGAAGAATCGGCAGAATGCTTGAATAGTCCCAGCCGTCACAGCCATTGCGAGCCCAATCATCATATTCTTTCGGGTCGCCACGTACCCAGAGCATCCCGTTGACGGTGGACGTGCCTCCAAGAACACGGCCGCGAGGCCAGAAGATTGATCGCCCATTCAGTTGCGGTTCCGGTTCGGTGACGTAGCGCCGCAACGCCCGCTCGCCCGTCAGGACTATTCCGATGCCAAGCGGGACGCGCAGCCAAATCCACGGATCATCCCGGCCGGCCTCGATAAGAAGAACGCTGACGTCGGCACGCTCCGACAAGCGCGCCGCAGCTGCACAGCCAGCTGCGCCAGCGCCCACGACAACAAAGTCGAACTCGGTCTGAGAAGACATGGCAACTTGTTCATTTCCAAAAGTCCCCCGCGCCCTGCTGGGCGCGGAAACGGATCCGATTCGCGAGAAACTCCGGCAGTCCGCCGGACTAGAGCAAACAGGGCAATTCAATATTCGCCGGATTTGCTCTAGCGAGACATGAGCCGTTCAATCTGCCTGTCAGCCGTCGCCAGCGCAGACCCTATGTCTGCGCCCTTCAGTATGCTCTGATACTGAGGAACGACTTGATCAAGGATCGCATAAAATTTTGGATGCTTGATTGGGTTATCGTTGTAGACCTGAAGCTCGGCGACGAATTTCTGAGTGAATTCATCAGCGCCCATCGGGCCTTGCGCGAGCAGCAGCGAAGACGGCGTCGAAACCTGATCACTAAGCTTGTAATATTCATCGGTGATCTCCCGATCGAACAAGATCAGGCGGATGAAGTCCGCAGCCAACTTCTTGTCTTTTGCAGCGGAAGAGATTGCGATCACGTGGCTGTTGCCAATTGTGCGGTGTGAGCCGTCTGGCGCTTTGGGCAGCGGGGCAACCCAGATATCTGCATCTTTTCCGGTCTTGATCCTATTTTCCGACAGGTTATTGAACAAGCCACGGCCCCACGGACCCTCGAGGATGAAGCCAGCGCGCCCCGCAGCCATGAGATTGCGCGTTTCGCCGACGGAAAATCCATCCGGTGCGCAGCCGGCCGTCGAGACGTCTTGCAGCCATTTATATGCGGACTGTGTCTCCGGCGTGTTGAACGACACCTTGCCCGTAGCGTCCACTACATCACCACCGAAGCCATAGATCCACGGGATTGACCATTGCACAGCATTAGGGTTGGACCAGCTTCTGAGGGCCAGACCATAGATCTTGCCGCCTTCGCCCGCCGGCAAGGCACAAACACCCATGATCATCTTTTTCAACTCGTCCCAAGTCTGGGGTGGTTTGTCCGGACTGAATCCGGCCTGCTTGAGGAGATTACGGTTGTAGAACAGCATTACGGGTCCAGGCACCCAGGGGAGTGCGTACAACCTGCCGTCCTCGAAACGCAGCGCATTCAGCGCCGCCTCAGGAATTTGCCCGAGCTCTTCTTTGGTGAAAAGATCGTCAAGCGGCGCAAGTGCGCCGATGGACTGGAGCGCCGGCGCCCATCCCGGAATCAGGTGAATCAGGTCCGAGGCATTGCCGCCCAGATGCGCAACCGTCGCCTGGTCGAGCGCCTTCTCGAAGGGCACATCCTGACGAATGAAGTCGACGCCAGGATTCTGCTCTTCGAATTTCTTTTCGATCAAATCCGACACTGGCGCCAGATAATCATAAGTGCCAAGCCAGCCTGAATAGATCAGTTTCTCATCGGCCGCCGCCGGCATTGCAGCAAGCAGCATCGCAATCAAAGCAGTTCTCAATCTTGTCATGATCAATTCCTCCCGTTTGCTCATCGTGAACTGTCGTTGTCATCCCTTGACCGCCCCAGCCGTCACTCCGCGTAGAAAGGTCTTCTGAAAAAAGAAGAACAGGATCAGGACTGGCAGGGAGACCATGACGCCGAGCGCCATCATCTCGCTCCAGGCGCCTTCGAATTCTTGCAGGAAGATCAGCGTGATCCCCGCAGGAAGAGGCCGCATGTCGGTCATGCTCGTAAAGGTCAGGCCAAAAAGAAGCTCATTCCAGCTGACCACAAAAACGAAAATCGCAGAGGCGGCGAGCGCCGGCCTCGCCATTGGTAGGACGATAAACAGGAAGACCTTCAACGGTGTCGCGCCGTCGACATACGCTGCTTCTTCAACCTCGCGGGGAAGCTGGTCAAAAAAAATCTTGAGCAGCCAGATCGACACCGGAATGGTGATGGCTGTGTGACTGAGTATCAGCGCAGGGTAGGAGTTGAGGAGCCCGAGCTTAACAAAAAGGCCGTAAAGCGAGATCATGATGAGAGGTACGGGGAAGGCGAGCGATGCCATGAAGAACAACATCAGGATCGCACCACCCCTGAAGCGAAATCGCGAAATGGCGTAAGCCGTCATCGCGCCGACAAATGTTGACAGACATGCAGCGCCTATCGCAACGATTAAAGAATTCAGCATCAGCGTTCCCAGCACATCGTTGAACTGAGCAACGTAGTTCTTGATCGTCGGGTCCTTGGGGATCCAGCGCGGCGGCGTTTCAAACACATCCGAAAGCGGCTTGAACGACGTAGACGCCATCCATGCGATGGGAATGATCATGACCGTCAGCAAAATGCAGACCGTGAGATAGACGATGGCCCTGTTGACCTTCCGGCGCAGGCGCTGAGATGAAATGCTCACGGGATCCTCCTCAGAAGCAACCGGCTATAGATTGCGGAAAGAACGATCACGAAGATCAGCCAGACGGTTCCGGCGGCGGATGCAAGACCAAAATCCCATTCAGAAAAGGCGGCCTTGTAGGTGAACAGGCTTAGTACGTTTGTGGAGCCGATCGGGCCACCCTGAGTGAGCACAAGCGGAATCGTCACCTCTTGCAGGAAACGTACAGCTTCAAGCAGCGCAGCAACGAGAACTATGTTCTGCAGGAGCGGCAGCAGGATATGGCGCAGCCTGTTAGGGTAACTCGCCCCATCGACCTGAGCCGCCTCCAGAACGTCACGCGAAATGCCCTGCAAGCCTGCAAGCGCGACAACCATAACAAAGGGGATTGCGCGCCAGGAATAGGCAAGGATCACTACCCAGGGCGCGAGATCGACATCGAACAGCCAGGGCATTTTGCCTTGAATCAGGCCCAGCCGACGCAAGAAATCGTTCACGATTCCCCACTCGTCGTTGAAAATCCAACCCCACAAGATCGCAATCACGATCCAGGGCACGACCCAAGCCTGAAAGACAGCTGCGCGAAAAAATCCGACATATTTGATGCCGCTGTCCAGAAGGAGGGCAAGGATGAGGCCGAAGATGGTGCAAAGGATCGTCGAGACGCCGCAGATATAGACGGTGTTGCCGAGCACATCCAGAAAGCGCGGATCGCCGAGTAGATAGACAAAATTCTCCAGTCCGACGAAACGCGTATCGGGCCGCAAGGGCGTGGCATCGGTAAAAGCCAGCCACAGGCCGTTGACGATGGGATAGACAAGCAAGCTGCCCACCAGAACAATGGCCGGTGAGAAGAGGAATATGAAAAATACCGGGTGACGGCGGACAGAGAACATCTCAGGCTCCCCGGAGAGGCGATATCCGCCGGTCAGTCATGCCATCGAAAAGATGAACGTGTTCTTTTTCGAAGGAAATGCTCACCGCCTCGCCGACCCTGATTTGCGTCCGTGACGGAGTCCGAACACAAAATGGTCCGACGGCCGCGTCAACAAAAACCAGCGTCTCACCACCAGTACGCTCCACGACCTCGACACGCCCGTCGAGAATGCCGATACCCGGCGCGCCAAGCGCGATGTCGTCGGGACGGATACCCCAGATAATTCTGCGCTGCTCGGGCGCGCGGAGACCGGGTATGCGCACGGTTTGCCCCGCTGTCGTAAGGTCGCTGCCGTGTCGGCCTGAGATCGACGACGCTTCGAACAGATTCATCTGAGGAGAGCCGACAAAGGAAGCGACAAAGCGTGTCGCAGGACGGTCGTAAAGCTCCATCGGCTCGCCGGTCTGGATGATGCGCCCGTCGTGAAGTACAACGATACGGTCGGCCATCGTCATCGCTTCAACCTGATCATGGGTGACGTAGATTGAGGTCGCGTTCAGGTCTTGATGCATTCGTCGAATTTCAGTTCGCATCTCGACCCGCAGCTTGGCATCGAGATTCGATAGAGGCTCGTCGAACAAAAACACTCTTGGCGAGCGAACAAGCGCCCTTCCCATTGCCACCCTCTGGCGCTGACCGCCGGACAGCTGGGACGGTTTTCTGTCGAGGTAGCTGGTCAGATTCAACGAGCCAGCGGCGGCGCGCACCTTTTCATTGATCTCAGATTTCGGCAGGCCGCGCATTCGTAGCGTAAACGCGATATTCTCGAATACGTTTTTGTGCGGATAAAGCGCATAGGATTGAAACACCATTGCGATGTCGCGGTCTTTTGGAGTGAGCTTGTTGACGTTCCGGTCATTGATCGCAACATCGCCGCAACTCTGGTCTTCAAGTCCCGCGATGATCCTGAGCAAAGTGGACTTGCCGCAGCCGGACGGACCGACAAGTGCCACAAACTCACCGTCGCGGATGTGCAGGTCGATGTCGCGCAAGACCTCGACCGCACCGAACCGTTTTCCGACACCTGTAATTTGCACTTCAGACATCACACGCCCTCCACGCCGGAGCCAGGATCGGGCGTCCCAACGGATTCGAGATCACGCCAAAGCGCCTCGGGAAGTGGTTGCTTGAAAGCGGCGACGCACTGCCGCACCTCTTCTGCCGTGCGCATTCCGGGCACTACGGCGCCGACCGACGGATGCCGGGCGGGATATTGAAGCGCGGCGGCGATCAGATCTGCACCATGAGCCTCGCAGATCCGCCGTGTCGTCTCGACCCGCGCAAGAATTTGGGGCGACGGTGCGTCATACATGTATTTTGATTGAGCGGGATTTTTCGCTGCGAGAAGTCCTGAAGCGAAAGGGCTCCCCAGAAGGATCGTCGTTCCCTTGCTGCGGCATTCGGGCAGAAAATGCGCCAGCGCGCCCTGATCCAGCAGATTCAGATGACCCGCCATCATGAAGCAGTCGAAATCACCCGCAGATCCAAAACGGCGACACATGCCGAGGTCATTGTTGCCAACCCCAAGAGCTGATACTGTACCGTCGCTGCGCAAGCGATCGAGCGCCCTATACCCGTCCGACATGCACTGCGAAAACAAGATCTCCAGCTTTTCGGGGGCGTGATTTGCGGGGTCAATATTGTGAATGTGTAAAATATCGATCCGCGCGAGACCCATGCGCTGGAGACTGTCTTCAACCGACCGCATGATGCCGTCATAGCTGTAGTCGTTGATGATCGAGAACGGCAAAGGGTCACGGAAGATGCCTGCACTCGGGTCGGCGCGAATGTCGGCAGTTCTTTCGGGCTTCAGCAGCCTGCCCACCTTGCTGGAAAGCACAAAATCATCTCGCCGCTTGCCCCGCAGAAAAGAGCCGATGCGATGTTCCGCAAGCCCGTGACCATAGAGTGGCGCGACATCGAAATACCGGATGCCAGCATCCCAGGCGGCGAGAAGTGCTGCTTGTGCATCGGTTTCGGCCAAGACACTGGGAAAATTGCCGAGGGGAACGCCGCCAAAAGCCAATCGCGTCACCCTCAAGCCAGTTTGGCCGACTTGCGCTAACGGGAGGAGATCAAAGTTAGTCATTGGCGGCTTCCACGCCATTCCCAGATGTTTCGACCGTACGGTAAAACGCGCTCGACGTTTCGCGAAAGATCCGGCGCAAGGGCGCGATATCCCTAACTCCAATAGCGGCCACATAGCCCGCGAGCAGTGTCGGATAGTCGGAGAAAAGTCCGTCGACGGGAAAGTTGCTCCCGAACATCAGCCGGTAGGTTCCAAAGTTGTCCAGCAAGTGCCGTACCATTGGCTTGAAGCTCGAAACATCCCATTTGTGGTCTGTCATTGGCAGCCCGGACAGCTTCATTGAAACATTCTCGTGGCGCGCCATCATTGCGATCCCTTCGCGCCATGTCGCCAGCCCGGCACCGGAGCGATCGATTGGGAGTCCGCAGTGAATAATCACGAAACGTGCACTCGGATGCAGGTCCGCCAATTCGCAAACTGCGCCGTGCGCGGTCGGTGGCGCCTGGAGCTCTATAATCAGGTCGCGTTCGACCATTCGCGCCAATCCGGTGCGGAAGCACTCGTCGCGGTATCGCAGAGCGCCTTCAGGCTTGCCTCGGCCATAGGCCATGATGCGGATTCCGCGGAAGCGGGCGAACGCCTGATGAGCGTTGAGGACATCATCCAGATCTGGCGACATCGCTTCAGCTGCTCCGATGATTGCGTCCGGGAGACCTTGACTGTCAGAATGCGCAGAAAGCCAGGCGGTTTCATCCTGTGGCGCAATTCCGTCGCGCCAATGCGCCTCGACATGGACGCTGCCCGCCAATTGAACAATGCCTACATCCCGGCGATAGTCGCTAGCGAGATAGGTTTTTCGGATCCGGGAATAGTCGCCAAAATGTGCTTGAACGGGCTTTTCCTGAAGCCAAGGATATGAATTGGCGTCCAGATCCCAAAGATGGTGATGTGCATCAAGGACGGGGCCGATCGCGCCAGCAACCACCGCGACGGCCGCTGCATCGGGCCGTCCATGATCATCGCAGGTCAGTGACAGCAAGGGCTTCATCACTGTTCCTCACCGGAGGCGGAAAAACTTGCATTGACGCCAGGAGGCGGAGAGAATCCAAAGTCGCCACGCGCAATGATCTGATCTGCGCCACCGAGCTCCTCGATCCTTCGCTTCTGATCCGCCACGGCCCTTTCGTGAGTGGCTGCCGGATCAAGCCTGGAGAACAATTTTGCGCGTAACTGTTCGACTATCTCGCCATAGCCTTGGATCCCGGTCAGGTCGACCAGTTCTTCAGGATCGTCCTCGAGGTTGAAAAGCTGGGGAGCGTAGTCTTGATAGTAGACATATTTCCAGGGGCCATCGCGCAGCATGAATGCCGCCTTTCGCGAGCCGGTGGCGTGATATTCCGAAACGATCGCGGCAGGCCCGTCACTCAGCAAGTCGTTCTCGCCGAACCCGCCGCCGTCGCACCCTGTCGAAGTCAGGATGAAACGCGAAAGGTCGATGAGCGAACGCGGATTGTCGTTCACTACACCATTTGCAACCCCTGGACCCGCAATGATCAGCGGCACGGCGACGGATTCCTCATACATCGTCGATTTGCCCCAAAGACCACGGGTACCGAGATTGTCGCCGTGGTCGCTCGTATACACGATGCGGGTGTCGGTGGTCAGACCGGCGTCGCGGACTGCGTCTAGAATATGGCCGACCTGATCATCGATAAACGTACAAAGTCCGTAATAGCCGGCAAGCGCGCGACGAACTTCCGCCGCCGATCTGAAATAGGTGTCATAGGCAAAAGCGCTGCGATAGTCCTTTAGAAACGGATGGTCTGGGCGATCTGCCGCTTGGTAGAGTTTGGGCATGGGCAACGTGTCGCGATCATACATGTAGTAGTATTCCGGCGGCGCAGTCAGCGGGAAATGGGGCGATACGAAAGAGACGAAAAGCACCCACGGTTTGCCGCGCAGATTCGGTGCGGTTTCGCGCAGAAATATCTGAGCGCGCGCCGAAATATCCCTGTCATATCGCGTGTAATTTGACTCGCCAGGGCCAGCGAGATCGGCCATCTTCTTGGCTGCGCCGCGTTCAATGTCGCGATCGCGGATCAAACCCAGAGCATCCCCAATCCCGTCGACGATGTTCATCGGGATCTCGCTTTGTGAGAAGCCATTGTCGTCGTCCGCTCCGCCGCGGAAGTGCAGCTTGCCAATCGAACGAACGTGATGGCCGGCATTCCTTAGCCGGTGATGCCAGCTCTCAACCTCGCCGGTATAGGCATGGGCATTGTCCCACGCAGAAATCTGATATACTGGCTTTCCGGTTGCAAAACTTGCTCGCGCCGGAACACAAATCGGCGATGGTGTGTAAGCGCTTGTGAAGCGGACCCCTGTTGCGGCTAAATGATCGATATTGGGCGTGCGAACAAATTTGTTCCCATAGGCACCAATCGCCTTGCTGGAATGTTCGTCAGCCATGATCACGATGAGATTTTTCGCGTCCATGCGTATTTGGCGGGTCATCGACCCGGCGTCTCCGGTTGTGTTGCCAGGTCAAACGACCGTCGCCCGGTCGTGCAAAGACGCGACCCGGTGAAGCGCCAAGACCTGTTGAGGCATCGTCGGGTTTTGCCAGACGCTTGCGTTGCAACTGTTTGGTAGTCTCATTTCGGAGGTAATTGATGCGGATACATACTTCCAATATTTTTTAGGGCGACTAATAATCTCGAATTGATCTCAATAAGGCGACAGCAGTCCGGGGAGCAGTCGATCTGCCTATGCACGACCCCGCGCAAGGAGCAGTTGCGATGGAAATGCACCAGCTTCGTTACTTTGTAGCTGTAGCAGAAGAACTTCATTTTGGTCGTGCAGCGCGGCGTGAAAATGTTTCGCAGCCTCCATTGAGCCTTCAAATAAAGAAGCTCGAAGAAGAACTGGATGTTCTATTGTTGGAGCGCACGCGCAGACGGGTCGCCTTGACTGAAGCGGGAGCGGCGTTCCTCATAGAAGCAAGAAAGATCCTTGCGACATGCGAGCAAGCCCGTCACGTTGCACGCAGCGCCAATCGAGGCGAAATCGGCGAGGTAACCATTGGCTTCGTACATTCGGCCTCAATCGGCTATTTGCCGAACTTGTTGGGGCCGTTCCGAAAATCTCTCCCCGATGTCATCGTTAACCTGCGCGAGATGACTGTCAGTGAGCAGCTGCTTGCACTTAGAAAGGGCGAAATTGATGTCGGCATCGTTCGCCCGCCAATCGAAGAAACCGGCATTGCCAGTTTCACCGTTTTGGATGAGGCTTTCTATCTGGTCATTCCGTCCTCCCATGCATTTGCGGCGAGGAAGTCGGTGGCGATCGATGAACTGGCCGATCAGGATTTCGTGTTCTACCCGAAACATAGATCGCCAGCCTTCTATCGTCAGCTTACCAAACTTTGCTTCAATGCCGGCTTCATGCCAAAGATCGCAGTCGAGGCGAACACCATATATACGGCGATCGGACTGGTCGGCGCCGGCGCAGGCGTTGCGATCATTCCTGAAAGTGTAATCTGCGTTCAAAGCGCCTCGGTTCGATACCTGCTTCTCGAGGGACACTCAGAGCGCGCCAGACTATCAATGGCGTACATTCCCTCGAACCTGTCTCGCTGCGCCGCGCAATTGGTCGAATTCGAACAGTCGTCCGGCCCTGGTTCGCCGACGAGGTCCACCTGATGCCGAGGCCGCTCGCAGCACGGTGAAACAGAGCGTTTCCATGTTTGCCAGAATAGCTCCATGTTGATCAGGGGCCGAACCGACACGTTTCTGCATCTTCTGGCGATTGCGCAGGAATCTGGCGTGGACTTCACCTTCGACGATTTCGACCGGATCAGCCGCGAAATTCCCTGCCGGTGCAAGGTCTCACCATCGGCCCACTGGGTGCTCGCGGAGGACATGCATGGCACAGGGGACGCCATCGATGTGGTGATCGAAGCCGCGGAGCGGGCCGACAAGGACCCCGAATACACCAGCCTCGACGATGCTCCGAGCTGGGTGATTGTCCCGGAACATCACATCGACAATAGGCGAATGGGGGGCTGTTCGCGAAGATCAAGCCACCGAGCAAGTTGCAACGTGCCAATCCTGCAGCGGCGAGCCTTTGGTCCATTCCCAGCACTGACCGGCCTTGACCCGGCACCATACCTAAGGCTTCCACATCAAGCCATCAACCGCCGGCATCGGCGTATTGTTATTGATCATCTTGCGGCGCTGGATGTGGACCCAGGTCCTGACGGTGCTGTCAGTGACGACTATGTCTTTGACCGTGAGGCCGGATGTCGATGAGAGGCTCGGCAGAGGAGCGTATTTGGCCTGATGGCACCCAGGACGACCGGTAGACGGGCGACACAGAAACAATGAGCGATGCTGGCCATTTTCCAACCTGCAAGGGCTTACACCCCATCCAAGCTGCCGCCGGCTAGGAAACCAGGGTGCTTCGGATTGCCTTGATGGCCGCAAGTGCAGCCAACGACCGCTCGGTCGAGACGAATTCGGGCCAACTCGACAGGATGACCGCTGCGAAATCTGTCGCGGGATCGATGTAAATCATCTGACCGAAAACACCGCGGGCCATATAGGCAGCGCTGTTGCCACCCTCGATCCAGAACTGATTGTGATAGGCGCCGTTCGGCAGCACATCATGATAGATGCCGCCGAACAGCGTAGGCTGCGCGCCTGTGGTGATCTCGTCAATCCACGCCGATGGAACCACTCGCTTGCCGTTGATCTCGCCGCGACGCAAGTGCATCAGCGCAAAACGACCATAGTCTTGTAGCGTCGCATTGAAGCCGCCGTCGCCGAGCGCGTATCCGGCGGAATCAACGGTGAAGCAGGCGTCTTCGCCTGCCCCCATCGGCGCCCAGAGCTCACGGCTCACGAGTTCGGCAAGAGGCGTCGCAGTGGCGCTCTGAAGCACGAATGACAGGATATCGGTTTCGATTGACCGGTATCGAAACGAGGCGCCGTGACCGCATTCGGCCTGCTTGAGGGTCAGGATCAGTTCCCAGACTGACGCCGGCCAAGCCTGATCTCTCCTTTCCTTCCAGCCGGAAGCGGCGTCAATCATCGCCATGTGCGAGTCAATGGCGGCGTAGGTTTCGTCGAAAACAACGCCGCTGGTCATGTCGAGAACATGCTGCACCGTCGCGCCGCGATAGGCTGTTGCATGAAGATCCGGCAGATAGTGTGTGACCGGTGCGTCCGGGTCGACAATGCCGCGGCCTATGAGGATGCCAGCCACGGTGCCAACGACAGACTTCGCCACCGATTGAGACAGGTGCAAGGTCTGCGGAGTCATACCGTTCTGATAGCGCTCGGCAATGACATTGCCGCCATGCAGGACAAGCAGGCCGTCGTTGAAACTTGAATCCAGAAAGCCGGCAATCGTTTCGCGTTTTCCATTGTGATCATAGCTGATCTCGTCAATGTGGCGATGCGCAACCGGCAGCGGGCTGGCCGGCCCCGGACCGCGCCAGACCTGCGCGGTCGGCACCAATTCGCGCACATGCTGAAAAGTCCAGCGATTCCATGGCGCTCGATCCCAGTCCTGGCGGGGAATGATCGGCGCGCCGGGCCTCAACGGATCGCGAAATGGATAGGCGTCGGTCATGGGTTGCAGTCTTCCGGTGGATTGCAGCGCAGGTCAGTCCTTGCGGCGAAGGTAGGATCCGCCAACAAACTCTCCGAGCAGCGTGGCCATGTCGCTCATCTTCGAAAAATTGTCCCTGGCCCTGGGACCAAGCCTCGTCGCCACCGCATCAATCATCAGATTGAGAACAACGCTGATCCCTGCGGTCGAGTCCCAGAACGTGCGCACATGGGTGTGGGTTTCGAAGACTAAGCGGGTATATGAGAATGCCCAATGGCTGAACTTATCGGTGACAATGATCAGCGGCATGTTCAGTTCTTTCAATTTTCCTGCGAGCCTCACGCCGCGCACCGCATAGGCGGCGGTATCAACCAGCACCACCACGCTATTTTCGGGATCAGCTGTGACGATTTCACCAAAAGTCCCGCTCGCATTGTCGATGAAAACGACATTGGGCCGCGCCCAGAGCAACCGGCTGGCGAAATCGAGCGCCAGGCCTTTTGACGCCTGGAAGCCCACGACATAGACCATGTGCGCTTCAGCAAGTGTCATCGCCGCTTCGCCCCACAACTCGGTCGCGGTCAGTTCATAAGCCTTCACCACCGCTTCCAGATCCAGCTTCAGGCTTTCCTGAAGTGCTGAACTCTGCTCATCGCGCGTCTGGAACCGCGCCATGTAGTCGTCAACATCGCTATCCTTCTGGGCGAGCGAGTTTCTGAGTTTGCTCTTGAGGTCACGCAGGCTGTCGAATCCAAACCCACGCACAAAGCGCGTCACGGTCATTTCGCTGACACCGGCTGCCTGGGCAATGCTGGCGCCGGTCTCGAACGGAAGCATCTGGATATTGTCCAGCATATAGCCGGCGACGCTCTGCTCGGACGGCGACAGACTGTCCATCCTCGCACGCAGCATGCTGTCAAGATCGATAGTCTGGCTGTCGTCGCCCGGCGTCTTCAATTTGCGCGGCTTCGCCACTTTCAGCTCTCCCCGGATTTGCCCGCCTCTACCAGCTTGCCGGCATGGATCGCAGGCAAGCCCTGCCCCCAGATCCCGTTTCCGGTGTCCAACTCTGCCTCCAACTGGCGCGCGACGCCGAGCAGGACATTCTCGCGCCCGAAGGGGCCGATCAACTGGATACCCACCGGCAGACCCGTCAAACTGCGGCCGAGCGGCAGGGATATGGCCGGATGGCCGGTGGCGTTAAACAACGCGGTAAATGTTTCCTTGGGCGCCAGATCGTCGAAGACAGCGTCTATGTCCAGATCATTCCTGTCTGGATTGAACGACCCGATCGGCTCAGGCAGCATTGTGCTTGTCGGGGTGAGCAACAGATCATACCGGTCCAGGAATTGGCCGATCTGCCGCGTGACATGATCGTAGGCCGCCAATGCCATCATCAATTGAGCGGCGCTCAAAGACAGGCCTTCGCGGTAGAGCGCCATGACCGTCGAGCCAACGGTATGTTCATCCAGCACGCGACCCATATGTGCGGCCAACGCCGGCAATGAGGCGGCAGAGTCGGCTGCCCAAATGATCTTCTGGGCGTGCAGGAAGGCGCCGTAGTCGAAGTCTGGGGATGCGATCTCAACCCGATGACCAAATGCCTCCAGCCTTGACGCAGATGCTTCTGCCGCCGCAATGATTTCAGGGTCGACGCGCACACCGGACCAGGACCGCGTGCAGACCGCGATGCGCAGGTTCCTGGGCGGCACGTTGATTGCGCTCAGGTAGGATTGAGATGGCTGGGCAATTTCGTAGCCGTCCCCGGCATCGGGTCCCTGACAGGCGTCGAGCAGCGCTGCGGTATCGCGGACAGATCGCGTCAGCATGAAACTGGTCGCCAGTCCGAGAAGCGGGGCGACGGCGCCGGGCGAACCGGTGACCCTGCCGCGGGATGGTTTCAACCCGATCAGGCCGCAAAACGCAGCCGGATTGCGAATTGATCCACCGCCGTCACTGCCCTGAGCAAATGGCACGATGCCAGCGGCAACAGCCGCCGCAGCGCCACCGCTCGACCCGGAAACACCGCGACTGATGTCCCAGGGATTGCGCGTCGCACCATAAAGCAGCGTCTCGGTGGTCGCGGCGACACCGAATTCCGAACTTGTCGTGCGGCCAACATTGACCAGTCCGGCTTCACGAAGCCGGCGCCAGTAAACGGAGTCCGCGTTGGCACGGAACCCGTGCGCCAGCCGGCTGCCAAATGAAGCGAGCCGTCCAGCCTCGACCGGAAAGTCCTTGGTAAGTGTCGGAACGCCGTGGAATGGCGCCGTGAGTGCCGCTCCCGGCATTGCCTCCAGCGCGTCGGGATAAAGCTCGATGACGGCATTGATGGCCGGATTGACCCCAGCAGCCGCGTCGGAAACACAGCGGGCAAGCTCGGCATGTGTCACCTCGCCGGCTGCGATCAAACGCGCCAGTCCGGTTCCGTCGCAGGCGGTATATTCATCAAGGCGCATGATTGATCCCGGTAGAAGATGGAGGTGTCGTTGCTGCCGACAGGTGGGAGAGTGATCTGACCAATTCTTGCGTGTAAGGATGCTGCGGCGACGACAGGACTTCGCTCGCTATCCCGGTCTCGACAACCCGGCCATTCTTGAAGACGTAGACCCGCTTGCAGAGACTGCTGACCACGGCCAGATCGTGCGAGATATAAAGCAGCGCCAGCGCCCGCTCCTGCTGGAGCCGGACCAGAAGTTCCAGAATCTGGGCCTGTGTTGTGACGTCGAGTGCCGAGGTGATTTCGTCGGCGATGAGCAATTCGGGCTTGAGCGCAATAGCGCGGGCAAGTCCGACACGCTGGCACTGGCCACCCGAAAGTTGGCGCGGCCTGCGGTCATGCAGCGCTGCTGGCAATTCCATCATTTCAAGAAGCTCATGCGCTTCCTTCAGAGCTGCCGGCTTGCCGGCAAGGCCATGACGCCAGATCGGCTCGGCGACCGCATCCACAATCGTCATGCGCGGGTTGAGCGAGTCATAAGGGTTCTGAAACACCATCTGGACACGCCGCCGAAAGCGATCCAGCGCTTCTCCGGACAACGCCGTGATATCGTCATCGCCCAAACGCAACGCCCCTCCGCTGACCTGGTTTTGCCGGACGATTGCGCGTGCCAGCGTCGATTTTCCGGAACCGCTTTCGCCAACGATGCCAACCGTCTCGCCAGCGCCGACATGAATGTCGACCCCGTCAAGCGCACGAAACCGAAGTGTGCTGCCAAATAAGCCGGTCGATGGCCCTTGCCGCATTGGAAACGTTACCGAGACATTGTCGGCGCGCAACAGCGGTGCGGGTTGTGAAACCGGGTCTGCCGAAGGCAGGACCTTTCTGCCAGGCTGCGAGTCGATCAACAGCTGCGTGTAGGCATGCCGCGGCCGGTTGATCACCTCGTCGACAGGTCCATGTTCGACGATTTCCCCGTTGCGCATGACCAATACCCGGGAACAGACGTGGGCAATGGCGCCAAGGTCGTGCGAGATCAGGATGATGGCAAGGCCCCGCTCGCGATTCAGATCCTGCAACAAACTCAGAATGCGCGCCTGAACGGTGACGTCGAGCGCCGTCGTCGGCTCGTCTGCGATCAACAATTTTGGCTCGCAGCCAATTGCGGCGGCGATCATCGCGCGCTGCTTCATGCCGCCGGAGAATTCGTGTGGATAGGAGCGCACACGCTTTTCAGGCTCGCGAATGCCGACTGCCTCGAGCAGGGCCACTGCGCGCCGCGCACCTTCCCTGCGGCTAATGCCGAGATGACGGATCATTGGCGCTGCGATCTGCGTGCCGATCCGGCGCAGCGGATCAAGATGTGATGCGGGGTTCTGAAAGATCATGCCCACATCGTGGCCGCGCAAGGACTGCCAGTCGCCATCTGACAGGCCGATCAGTTCCCGGCCATCGAACCTGACGCTGCCAGCTGACTTTGCCGCGCCGGGCAAAAGTCCCAGCAGCGCCCTGCAGGTGACCGATTTGCCCGATCCACTTTCGCCGACAATACCAAGGATTTCGCCGGGCTGTAGATCGAATGTCACGCCTTTTACTGCGGTGACGGCGCCGAACGAGACCGACAGGTTTTCAACCCGCAGTAAGGGTGAGGCATTTGCCATTCTTGTCATGCTGTCACCTGCCGACGCTGCATCTGCCCCAGCCCGTCGCCGAGAAACGCAAGGCCGACTCCGAGCGACACGATCGCCAGGCCGGGAAACAGGCAGATCCACCACGCCTGCTGCACAAAGGCTTGACCATCAGCGATCATGACGCCCCATTCGGCATTCGGCGGCTGCGCTCCCATTCCGAGGAAACCAAAGCTTGCTCCTGCCAGCATGACCAGCACAGCGTCGCTGACCGCATAGGCGATGACCGGACCGATAGCGTTGGGAAGGACATGGCGTGTCAGGATAACCGACGGCGAATAGCCAAGGCACTGTGCGGCCTGAACATATTCGCTTTCGCGGATCGTCAGCACTTCAGCTCTCACGAGGCGCGCGTAGCTGACCCAGCCGACCAGCGTTAGAGCAATGACAAAGTTGACGAGGCCGGGCCCCAGGACGCCGACGATCGCCAACACGAGCACGAAAAATGGAAAGGCGACAAAAAGGTCATAGACCCGCATGAAGATTGTGTCGACGATACCGCCGAAATAGCCGCTGGCCAGACCGACAGCCGTGCCGATCAGCAGCGGCGGGATGACGCCAACAAGACACAGAAAGACATCGATCCGCGAGGCAAACAACACACGCGAAAAGATGTCGCGACCGACCTGATCGGTGCCAAACCAATGGTCGGCGCTTGGCGGCGCCATCATGTTGAGGATGTCGACCGCATTTGGATCGTATGGTGCGATGTAAGGCGCAGTCACCGCAACGACGATCCAGCCAATCAGAATGACAATCGCGATGGCCATCGACAGGCTGACGCGGGCTCGGCCAGGAGACGCAGAAACGGATGCAACGTTTGCCATGTCGCCCTCTCAAAGCCTGACGCGCGGATCAATGGCCGCGGTTAACAGATCGACGATCAAAGTGACGAGCACGGTCGCAAATGCGAAGACCAGCGTCAGGCCCTGAACAAGATAGTAGTCGCGGCCAAGCAAGGCGCCGATCAGCAAAGAACCGAGGCCCGGGACGGCATAGACCGTCTCGACAATGATGGCGCCACCGATCAGGAATGCGACCATGACGCCGAGCAGATTGAGCGTCGGCAGGATGGCATTGGGGAGGACAGTCTTCCAGAAAATCTCCCGTTCGCTTGCACCTTGGGCGCGAGCGGCCGTGACAAAATCGGCCCCTGCCCTGTCGATCAGTGCGGCGCGCAAATTTTGGGTCAGCACGGGCACGACCCAGATGGCTGTCGACAACGCGGGCAGGAAAAGATGGTAGAGGTGTCCGCCAAATCCGTTACCGTAACCTGAGACCGGGAACCAGCCGAGCGACACACCGAAGAAGCGCGACATCATGATGCCCAGCCAGAAAACCGGGATCGCCATGCCAACGACGCCAATCAGACGGATCGCCTGATCGGCAAGGCCGCCCTGGTTGCGGGCGCTGATAATCGCCAGGACAATTGTTGGCGGCACTGCAAGGCACACAACATAGCCCGTAAGAAATAGTGTTGGCCACATGAACCGTTGAATCAGGTCGGCCACCGGCTGCTGGAACCGCAAGGATCGGCCGAAATCGCCGCCGAGCAGGTTCTGGACATAGACCAGGAATTGCTGCCAAAGCGGCAGATCGAGCCCATATTGCAGGCGAATTGCGGCGATGGTCTCGGGGCTCGCCCGCTCGCCCGCCAGCATCCGGGCCGGGTCGCCCGGCGCCAGCCGAAGCAGCAGGAAGGTGATGACAGCGACGCCTGCCATCACCCCCACCAGCTGCAGCAGCCGCAGCGTTATTGTGGACAGGACTTTCAATGCCGTACCACTCCGCCAATCAGCCAGGCCCCTGACCCTGTCAGGTCTGATCGGGGCCGGCTCGCCGGGTTCATTTGACGATGGTTGCGTCCTCAAGCGTCCACTGCAGCGACGGCAACAGCTTCACGCCCTGGACCCTCTTCGAATAGGCGACCGCGTTCGGCGCGTAGTAGAGCGGGATTTGCGACACTTCCTCGGTCGTTATCTTCTGGATGTCCTTGTAGATGGCGGCGCGTTTGGCCGGGTCGGCCTCCTTGGTGCCCTGCTCGACAAGCTCGTCAACCTTCGGATTGTTGTAGAAGGTGTTGTAGGAATTTGACCCGCAGGAGCCGCAGACAGCCCAGCGGACGGCCAGATCGGGATCTGGTGTCTCGTTGTACCACCAGTTGGCGGCGGCGTCGTAGTCTCCTTTGCCGGTTGCATCCCACCATGCGCCACCATCAACATTGACGATGACAGGCTTGAAGCCGACGGCCTGCCACTGCGCCTGCAAAAGCAACGCCATCTGCTGGGCCGGCGCGTCTGCCGTCGCCAGGATCTTGACCTCGCGGCCAGCCATGCCGGACTCAGCCAGCAGTTCTTTTGCCTTTGCCGGGTCGTATGGAATGCCGGGGTATTCGGCATCGTGGAAATCCAGACCACCGGGCAGCGTCGTATTGGCCGGCGTCGCATAGCCAAACGTGATTGCCTTGGTGATCGCCTTGTTGTCGATGGCATAAGCGGCCGCCTGCCGCGCCTTCATGTTCGAGAATGGCTCACGCTTTTCACTGAGCAGCGTCATGTAGATTGTCGTTGACGGCTCAAGCCGCATGTCGATTGTGTCGACCTTCTTCAAGGCGTCGATCTGTGACCATGGCACGGCGCGCATGACGTCCACTTCGCCGGCCGTCAGCATCGCCTGGCGTGTTTCCGGCGAGGCGATTTCCATCAACTCAACAGTGGCGTCGGCCTTCGGAAAACCTTCGCGCCAGTAATGCTGATTGGGCTCCAGCACCAGCTTTTCGTTCGGCTTCCATTCCTTGACCGCATAGGGGCCGGACGTCAGCGGCGCAGTGACAAAAGCCTCTTCGCCGCGCTTGTCGAAGTCGGCCTTGGAAACGATGCCCATGTTCCAGATTTCAAGGTTGCCGAGAAATGGCGCGAACGGCGATTTGAGTTTGACAACGACCGTCTTCGGATCAGCCGCGCTGATCGTGTCGAGCGCGCCGAGCGGCGCCGGATAGGCCGACTTTGCATCGCTGCGAATGCGCTCGAGACTGAAGACCACATCATCGGCGGTGATGTCCGAACCATCGGAGAATTTGGCCTCACGCAGGTGGAACGTGTAAGTCAGGCCGTCTGCCGATATTTCCCATTTTTCGGCAAGGCCGGGCTCCAGCGCGCCGGACTCCGAGTTGCGGCGAAGAAGCCGCGAATAGAGTTGGCCGTAAGTTTCAATATTGCCCGCCGCAGCCGATCGCATCGGGTCGAGCGTTGTCGTCTGATAAGGCGAAACGACGCGTATCACATCTGCCGCCCATGCCGGCGATGTAACGCCAAGAGCGGCAACCAGCAAAGCAGTTCCGCTCAATGTCGCGCAAAGCGCAGTCTTTTGACCTTTGAACCAAGAATTCATCGCGTTTCTCCTCCCTTGAGCAGCGGGTCAGTTCAGGATGGTATGTTAGAATATTCCCACGTGTCAATAAATTTGCAATATTTCTAACATCGATGTGCCGACGGGCGTTTGTGACGCCAGCGACAGGGGTGGCCCGTCGAGCGATCCAACACAGAGATGAGTTTCCGGAGAAACGGGTGAAGCGTTTCCGAACAACCATCAATCCTGGACGAACCAGCAATCACACATATCGGTTGTCGAATTGCCGGCTGGCGGACCCGGTCAGGTCACAGCAGATCGCACCGCATAGCGGTCATTTTTCCATGCGCCGGATCGCAAGATGTCTGACAGAATGTCGACCGCAGACCAGACATCCTCAAAGCTTGTGTAAAGCGGCGTGAAACCGAAACGAAGCGTTGCGGGCGCCCGGAAGTCGCCGATCACGCCGCGTCCGATGAGCGCTTGCATGATGGCGTAAGCCCCATCATGGGCAAACGACACCTGACTGCCCCGCTGGCTTGCATTTCGGGTCGTCTCAAGAGACAAACCCTGCCCTGCGCATCGTGCCTCGACCAGTTCGATAAACAGGCTGGTCAATGCCATGCTCTTGGCGCGCAATGCCGCCATATCGACATCGTCCCAGACTGCCATCGCGCCCTGCAGCGCCCGCATCGCCAGCATCGACTGCGTGCCGCACTGGAAATTCCGGATGCCATGATCTGCGTCAAAACCGCGCTCAAACGCAAAGGGCCTGGCATGCGCCCACCAGCCCGACAATGGCTGCCGCGCCATCGTCTGGTGGCGTTTGGCGACATAGATGAACGCGGGCGAGCCAGGCCCGCCATTGAGATATTTATAGGTGCAGCCGACTGCAAAATCGGCATCGCTGGCGTCCAGCTCGACAGGCAGTGCGCCCGCCGAATGGCAAAGATCCCAGACAATGAGTGCGCCAGCATCATGGGCGCGCCGGGTCAACGCCGACATGTCGCGCAGCGAACCTGTCTTGTAATTCACCTGATTGACCAGCACGACCGCGACGCTGTCGTCGATCAGCTCTTCGATTGCCGGCGCGTCGACCCCTTCCAGCCGCAACGTCGCGCCTGGAATTGTCGAGATCACGCCTTCGGCGATGTAGAGGTCGGTTGGAAAACTGCCGCCTTCTGCTACGACAATCTTGCGGTCGGGGCGCAAGCCCATTGCAGCGTGCAAGGCCTTGTAGATGTTTATCGAGGTCGTGTCGGCGACAACGGTCTGGCCTTCGCCTGCCCCGATCAGGCGACCTATGCGGTCACCCAGCTTCACCGGCAGGTCAAACCATCCGGCGGTGTTCCAACTCTTGATCAGGTCCTGGCCCCATTCAACGCGCGACACCTGATCGAGCGCGGCAAACGCGGCAGGTTGCGCTGCACCAAGCGAATTGCCGTCGAGATAGATGACGCCTTCGGGGATGACAAACGAGTTGCGTTTCGCCGCAAGCGGGTCCGCGGCATCCATGGCGCGCGCCGCCTCAAAATCGATTGCCATGAACTACTCCCGCGTTGTTTCGCGTGCAACTGCAGGCCCACGCTTCAGCTTCAGGCTTGGCAGCGCCAGCATGGCGAGCACGAACAGGCCAGTTGCCAGTTTCAGGTCCGGCGGCGGCATGCCCGCAGCGAGACAAAGCGAGACGAGCTGATAGTAGACAATCGCCCCAACGAAGGGGGCCGCCACCTGGCGCAGCACAGTCTGCTTGCCGACAATCGCTTCGCCGATCATCAGCGCCGCCAACCCGTTGATCAGGATGCCAAGCCCCATGTTGACGTCCGCAAAGCCTTGGCTTTGCACCATCAGCGCGCCGGCTATTGCCGAGAAAGCACCGGCCAACCCCACACCGCCGATGGTCGCTGCCCAGACATTGATGCCCTGAGCTTCCGCCATGTCAGGGTTTGCGCCGACGGCTCGCACCGCTGTGCCCTGCTCTGTCTTGAAGAACATGTTGAGCGCCACAAAGACCAGCAGCCCGATCAGACCCGCGATGATGATCTTCGCCGCTGGAAAGCCTGGCTGCACGAAGGGCGCCCAGTCAAACACTGTCGTCTTGCCAAACACAGACAAGTTCGACACCCCCATCAGTCTCAGATTGATCGAATAGAGCATCGTCATCATCAATATGCCCGCCAGCAGAGTATGGATGCGGAACCTGAGGTGGATGAAGGCGGTGCAACAGCCAGCGGCAAAGCCCGCCAGTAGCGCGGCAAGGATCGCTGTCAACGGCCCGGCGCCTGCCGCCAGCAGCACACCGCAGACACAGCCACCCAGCGGAAATGCGCCTTCGCTCGTGAGATCAGGAAAATTCAGCGTGCGGAACGGGATCATGATGCCCAGCACCACAAAGGCCAGGATCAGACTTTGCGCCAGCGTCACCGGCACCAGCGCATAGAAGGTCGAGAGCGTGTTTGTGAGAAAATCCATCATCGCCCCCGCTCAGTTACCAAGCAACATACGGTCGGTCTTGACTGCAAATTTGCCAACGAGGTCGGGCACGGTCATCCGGGCCTTTTCCTCGCCCTTGATGTCGAGCTTCACCTTGCCGGCGTCGAGCATGATGATGCTGTCGCCAAAGTCGATCGCGTGCTGCATGTTGTGTGTCACCATCAGCGTCGTCAGCTTCAGCGCCTCGACCGCGCGCACAGTCGCCTGCATCACAATGTCCGCAGTGCGCGGATCGAGTGCCGCCGTATGCTCGTCAAGCAGCAACAATTCAGGGTCGCCATCGACTGCCATGATCAGCGACAGCGACTGGCGCTGACCGCCCGACAAAAGATCGACGCGTGTATCGAGCCGGTTTTCAAGGCCAAGCGCGAGCATCGACAGCCGGTCACGGTAGTGGGCCAGACGTTTCGGGTTCAGCCCGCGCCTGAGCGTGCGGTTCTTGCTGCGCAGTTCGGCCAACAGCATGTTTTCCGCCACCGTCATCGACGCTGCCGTGCCCTTCATCGGGTCCTGAAACACGCGCGCAATGCGTCTGGCCCGCTTGTGCACCGGCACGTCGGTTACGTCGTCGCCATTGATCAGCACCTTGCCGCTATCGAGCACAAGCGCGCCGGAAATCGCATTGAGCATCGAGCTTTTTCCGGCGCCGTTGGAACCGATGACGACACCGAACTCGCCGGTCGCCAGTTTCAGGTCGAGGCCGTCAAGCGCAATCTTCTCGTCGGGCAAGCCCTTGTAGAAAAGCTTTCGTGCGGATCGGATTTCCAGCATCTGCCCCTCCCCAAACATTTGCGGCGCCAGATGGCGCCGCAAACAGTTTCCACGTCTTGATCAGTCGACGATGCAACCGCAATCGGCCAGCGAAGCCGGAATTTCGACGCCGAACGCCGCCATCGCCTTCTTTGAGATCACAGGTGCGTGGTCCTCGTAGGCCGGGCGGAAAGGCGCGATCGTCTTCGGGGCCTTGCCGCCGAGAATCTCGGCCGCAATCTTGCCGGCGGCGGCACCAACCTGGCTGTAATTGACCGAGAAGCTGGCGGGCACGACGCCGTTACGAACCGCGCTGTCGTCGGAATTGACGATCGGGATGCCTGCCTGGCGCGCAGCCGCCGATACTGCGGCGACAGCGGGTTGCAACAAGTTTGACGCACCGACATAGATGACGTCCGCCTTCCCAGAGAGCGAGGCGATGCGCTGCTGGATGTCGTTGACATTGTCAACGCCGACTTCGGCAATCTCCAGGCCGGTGGCAGCGGCTGCCTCCTTGGCCTTTTCGAGCATCGCGACGTCATTGGCTTCGCCTGGATTGTAAGGCAAGCCGATGCGCTTGGCGTTCGGAAAAAGCTTCTTGGTAAACTCGAACACTGCCGCCATATCCTGCAGGTCGGACGCGCCGGTCATTCCCTCATCGCCCGCTTCCCAGGACGGTGTCAGCTTTGCGGCGACCGGGTCTGTGACGGCGGAGAAGACGATATTGATGCCGGACCCCGCCAGCGCTTTCTTAGCGATCTGCGAAACAGGGGTCGTCACGGTGTAGATAAGCTTCGGATTATCGGCCTGAAGCTTTGCAATCATCTGCGGCACAAGGCTGGCGTCGAAATTGGTGTGGCTTTCGACGTAGCCCACCTTTTCCCCTTCCGGGTATCCATTGTCGGCCAGGCCTTTCTTGAAGCCGGCAATAGCGGCAGCCAGCTGCGGATGCTCACCGAAATTGGCGACGCCGATCTTGATTTCCTGTGCTGACGCGCCACCGGCGATCGCAAGACCGCTGGCAAGAACGAGACCTGCAGCAAAACGCTGAAACTTTGATTTCATGACTGTTCCTCCCGAACACAAATGAAGTGTGCCGCAACGATAGGCATGATGGGAACGGGCGTCAATGCATTATATATAATTGCGCAGAATGGCTGTTTGAATATATATTGCGACCGTGCACAACACGAACCCGACCGAAAAAGCAGTTACCAAGACCGAGTCTGCCTATCGGCTTCTGCGCGGAGAAATCCTGCGTGCCCGGCTTCGGCCTGGCGCGCCGCTCAAGCTGGAGGCTCTGCGCTCCACGTACAAACTAGGCTGGACCCCATTGCGCGAAGCGCTGTCGCGGCTTGAAGCCGAAGGGCTGGTGCGCGCTATCAGCAATCGTGGCTTTGCCGTTGCACCGGTTTCGCTTCCCGAACTGGAAGATCTGACCCGGGCGCGTCTGGTTGTCGAGCTCCCGTTGCTTGCAGAAGCCATCGCAAAAGGCGGGCGCGACTGGGAGGACCAGATCGTCACGGCGCACTATCGATTGTCGCGTGCAACAGTTGACGCAGCACGAACTTCAGAAGCCGAGATCGACGAATGGGAGGAGAAGCACGAAGCCTTTCACAGAGCCCTGATTGGCGCCGCAGCGTCCGGCTGGCTGATGCGCTTTCGAGCCACTATCTCAGACCAGCTGCGCCGCCACCACCGCGTACTCAGCCTGGCTCCCACACTGCGTGCCAACGAGAGCGGCAAGGCAAATCCGGAGACGATCGCCGCACTGCGCGAGGCGATGTCGATCGACAATCATACAGCTTTGATGAATGCGGCACTTGACCGGAACGACGCACTGGCGCGGCAGCTGATGACCGAGCACATCGGTTACACCCTGGACGTCTACAATCGCTCGTGAGCGCCCTGCCCGGCAGCCGTGTGGCTGATGGACTGCCCCAATTGAACCTGAAAGGGTCTAGGCGCGCGGAATATTGACCGCCAGCCCCGTCTTCACCTTGTCCATCGACACAAAGGTCCGGAATTTCCGGACATTGCCGCCTTGAAACAGGATCCGCCGTGTGAAGTCCTCATAGGCCGCCATGCTCTCGACCACAACAACCAGCATGAAGTCTGCCTCGCCGGTCACATAAAAACACTGCTGCACCTCCGGCGCATCGCGGAACCTGCGTTTCATCTGGTCAATCTCGTCCGGCGTTTCACTGACGAGTTCAACCTGGACAAAGATCGTCAGCGGCAGGCCGATCTTGTCTGGCGCAACGATGGCCACATTGGCGGCAATGACGCCGTCAGCCTCCATGCGGCGGATGCGCCGCTGCACCGAGGGCGCGGACAAGTTGACCGCCTCGCCGATCTCGCGCTGCGGCGTCAGGTTGTTTTGCTGCAGGATGCGCAGGATCGCCAGGTCAAATGCATCAAGTTCGCTCATCATGAAACAAACTTGCACAAACCACCCCGAAATCCAGCGCCTTTTTCACGGTCCTTGAAGTATGTTTTCTCCAGAAATGGAGAGCGTCATGTATCTGATCAACACAATGCCCGAACAAGGCCAGCCGCTCGATGAACGGGACCAGGCGGTGCTAAGCCTGGCGGGCGCCGATGACGCGGCGCGCATTCTGGCCTTGCGCGACAACAACGCGCCCACGCCGATGTTCGCCCTGCCCGGTCTGGCGCACGATCTTGGGCTCGGCTCGATCCACCTGAAAGACGAAGGCCAGCGGCTTGGCCTTGGCAGTTTCAAGGCGCTTGGCGGGGCTTACGCGCTGATGAAACTGGTGCAGGAAGAGGCGGAAAAACGGCTCGGCAGACCGGTTTCACCTGATGACCTCCTCTCGCCCGAAGTGCGGGCGATTGCCGGATCAATGACATTTGCCTGCGCGACCGACGGCAACCATGGCCGCTCCGTCGCGCAAGGCGCACAGCTCATGGGCGCACATTCAGTCATCTTCGTTCATTCGGGCGTCAGCCAGGGCCGTATCGATGCCATCGCCAGGTTCGGCGCGCAGATGGTGCGTGTGGACGGCAATTATGACGACTCGGTCGCAGAAGCCACACGTGTCGCCAGCGCAAACGGCTGGACTGTCCTGTCCGATACATCATGGCCCGGCTATGAGCGAATCCCGGGTCTGGTCATGCAGGGCTATACAACGATTGTGCGTGAGGCGCTGGCGCAGTTGCCCGAACCGCCGACGCATGTCTTCCTGCAAGCTGGCGTCGGCGGTTTTGCCGCTGCTGTCGCTGGCCATCTGGCGGTGCTGCTGGGCGACGAGCGCCCGCACGTCACCGTGGTCGATCCGGCACGCGCGCCGTGCATCGTTGCCAGCGCCGCCGCAGGACATGTCGTCAAGGTCGAGGAGACCGAGCCGACGGTCATGGCGATGCTGGAATGTTACGAGCCATCGCTGGTTGCCTTTCGCGTGCTGGAGCGTGTCGCCGATGGATTCATGACAGTCGAGGACGATGACGCTGTTTCGATCATGCGCCGGCTGGCAAACCCGGTCGCGGGCGACCCGCCGGTTGTGGCGGGGGAAAGCGGCGGAGCCGGACTTGCCGGGGCGGTGGCCGTGCTGCGCGACGCCGAACTTGCGAAAAGCATCGGCTTAGGGCCGCAATCACGTCTGCTGGTCATCAACACCGAAGGCGCGACTGACCCGGCCGTCTATGAAAAGATCGTCGGACGTGCGCCCGGCCTCGTCGCCGCGGGAGAACGCGCATGACCGCCGCAATCGATGGCCCTCACCTGCTGTCGCGGCTGGCGGAACTTGGAGCGACCGGCCGCGACGAAGCCGGCCAACTGACGCGGCTTGCAGCGAGCGACGCCGACAGGGCCGGACGTGATCTCGTGTCCGGCTGGTTCCGGCAGGCAGGCCTGCGGATCGAAATCGACGCGATCGGCAACATCTACGGCCTTTGGGTGCCAGAGGGCTCGACCGGCGATCCGGTGCTCATGGGCTCGCATATCGACACGGTCGTCAATGCCGGCATTTTTGACGGCTGCTATGGCGTGCTGGCGGGTCTGGCCGTGATTGAGGCAATGCAGGCTGCCGGCCTGCGCCCTGCCCGGCCGCTAGCCGTCGCCGCTTTCACCAATGAGGAAGGCGTGCGCTATGCGCCCGACATGATGGGCAGCCTTGTTGCTGCGGGCGGACTTGACGTTGAGACGGCGCTCGCAACCATCGGCACGGATGGCACGACGCTCGGCGCGGAGCTCGCGCGCATCGGCTACGCTGGCGACATGCTCCCCGGCTTTCTCAGGCCCTCGGCCTATATCGAATTGCACGTCGAACAGGGTCCGATCCTCGAAGCTGAGGACGTTCGCATTGGCGCGGTCGAAAACCTGCAAGGCATTTCCTGGCAGAAGGTGACGATTGGCGGTGCTGCAAACCATGCCGGCACGACACCAATGCCGATGCGGCAGGATGCCGGCGTTGCAGCGGCAAAAGTCATTGCTTTTCTTGACGACCTGGCCCGCGGAACCGATGGCGCAGTTGCTACTATTGGCGTGATGCGTTTTGAGCCGAACGCGATCAACGTCATCCCGTCCGCCGCATCGTTCACGGTCGACCTGCGCAATCCGGACGAGGATCGGCTCAAGAGCCAGGAAGTGGCGCTTGATACTTACCTCGACGGCCTTCGCGCGCAGGGGTTTGCAGTCGCCACCGAGCGGCTTGCGCGGTTCGAGCCGGTGGTGTTTGCGCCAGAAATCGTCGGGGCAATCGAACATGCGGCGTCGCAGCGGCAACTGACCTGCCGCCGCATGACGTCGGGCGCGGGCCACGACGCCCAGATGATTGCGCGCATCGCGCCATCTGCAATGATCTTCGTGCCGTCAAGGGGCGGCATCAGCCATAATCCGGCAGAGTTTACTGCCTATGCTGATCTGATCGCCGGGGCAAACGTGTTGCTCGATGTCGCGAGGAAGCTGAGCCAATGAGTGACTTGTCCGGGCTGCAATCTGACATGACGGCGTGGCGGCGCGACCTGCACCGCCACCCGGAGTTCGGTTTCGAGGAAAGCCGGACTGCGGCATTCGTGGCTTCTGAACTGCACCGTCTCGGGCTTGATGTCGCGGAGGGCGTTGGCGGCACCGGCGTCGTCGGCACCTTGAAGGCGGGCTCATCAAACCGGGCAATTGCACTGCGGGCCGATATGGACGCGCTGCGCATCACAGAGACCGGCAACCCGCCCTGGACATCGGCCAATCCGGGCGTCATGCACGCATGCGGCCATGACGGCCACACCGCAATGCTGCTGGGCGCTGCGCGTCTGCTTGCCGAAGACGGTGGTTTCGACGGAACCGTGCGGTTCATTTTCCAGCCTGCGGAGGAATGGGGCAAGGGCGCGCTCGCCATGCTGGACGACGGGCTGATGGCGCGGTTTCCCTTCGATGAGATTTTTGGGCTGCACAATCTGCCCGGCCTGCCGGTCGGCCATCTGGAGACACGTAGCGGGCCGATCATGTCGGCGGAAGACAATTTCGAGATCATCCTGCGTGGCCTGGGCGGGCATGCGGCGCGGCCCCACCACACACGCGAAGTGATGACACCCGCGTGTTCGCTGGTGGTGGCGTTGCAGGCAATCGTAGCCCGGCGGGTCGACCCGGCTGACATTGCAGTCGTGTCGGTCACCGAACTGCTGACCGATGGCACGCGCAACGCCCTGCCCGGTCTGGCGCGGGTGTTGGGCGATGCGCGCAGTTTCCGCCCGGACGTATCACGATTGATCGAGGCCGAGATGCGCCGTATCGCAGCCGGCATTGCCGCGCTGAACAATATCGAAGCCGAAGTGCTCTATTCGCGCGAGTTCACGCCGTTGATCAACGACGCAGCGCTTGCAGCCGAAATGCTCGCTGCCGCCGAGCCGGTGTCCCGCCAAGTGGCGGAGGCTGCCGGCCCCATGACAGCGTCAGAAGACTTCGCGCGCTTTCTCGATCACGCACCGGGCTGTTTTGCCTTTATCGGCAATGGCGAAGCGTCTGCGCCGCTTCACAACCCGGCCTATGATTTCAACGACGCGGCGCTCCTGCACGGCGCGCAGGTTCATGCGGCAATCACCCGCCGACGCCTGCCGCTTCCCACTCACGCCAAAGGCTAAAGATCCTTAGCCAGACGCAGCGCGTCATAGATCGCAGCATGGGTGTTGCGCGCCGATACCGCATCGCCGATGCGGAACAGCTGATAGGTCCCATCCGGGTTGCGATCGACGGACTGCGGAGCGCCACTGATCAGCTCTTCATAGTCGACAACGCCAAGGTTTTTCGACCCTTGTTTCAGCTCAAAATAGAGGTCGTCCAGCGGGAGCGTGCCATCGTTGACCACGACCTGATCGACGATGCGTTCCTTGGCCACGCCGCCATAATCACTGCCGATATGGGCAACAAGCCGATTGTCGCGCTTCTCGACCGACAGCAACCGATAGGTGACGGTGAAAGTCGCGTCGAGTTTTTGCAGCGCCCGCATATAGGGCACCAGGTTCATGCCCATGACTTCGGGCGAAAACGACCGGTCAGGCGTCATGATCTCGACCGCGCCGCCCGCATTGGCGATGAATTCTGCGGCTTGCAGCGCCGCATGATCGCCCGCATCGTCATAGATCAGCACATTTGCGCCGGGCTTCACATCGCCGGAAATAATATCCCAGGCCGAGACGACCAGTTCGTTGCCATGCGTCAGGATTTCCGTGTGCGGCAAGCCGCCGGTGGCGACGATGACCACGTCGGGGTTCTCGGCCTTGACCGTGTCAGCCTCCGCCCATGTGTTGAAGCGAAAATCAACGCCGAGCCGCTCGCATTGCGCCATGCGCCAGTCGATGATCGAGATCATTTCGCGCCGCCTTGGGCTTTGCCCCGTCAGCCGGATCTGACCGCCCGGTTTGTCAGCCGCCTCGAACACAACCACGTCATGACCGCGCTCGGCCGAAACCCGCGCCGCTTCCATGCCGCCCGGGCCAGCGCCAACGATGACGATCTTCCTGCGCGTTGCGGCTTTGGCGATCAAGTGCGGCATGGTCTGCTCGCGGCCGGTCGCGGGATTGTGGATGCAATAGGCAGAGCCGCCCTGATAGATGCGGTCGAGGCAATAATTTGCACCGACACAGGGTCGGATATCGTCTTCCCGCTTTTCGATGATCTTTCGAACCAGATGCGGGTCGGCCAGGTGGGCGCGGGTCATGCCGACCATATCAACCTTGCCCGCGGAAATCGCATGGCGGGCGGTCGCGACATCGGGAATCTTGGCCGCATGGAAAGTCGGAAACCCGGTCGCTGCGCGGATTTCGCCGGCAAAATCCAGATGTGGAGAGTTGGCCATGCCCTGCACCGGGATCATGTCGGTCAGGCCAGCGTCGGTGGCGACATAGCCGCGGGTCACATTGAGGTAGTCGACAAGACCGCTGTCTTTCAGCAGGCGTGAGAACTCCAGCCCGTCTTCTCTCGAAATGCCGCCGTCGGTCATTTCGTCGGCAACGAAGCGCAGCCCCAGAATGAAGTTGTCTCCGACGCGCTGCCTGACCGCCCGCAAAACGTCCAGGCTCAGCCGCAGCCTGTTTTCCGCAGAGCCGCTGTAGCGATCATCGAGTTCATTGTGCAGCGGCGACATGAACTGGTCGAGCAAATGGCCGGTCGCCGCGATCTCGACGCCGTCCATGCCGCCAGCCTTCATCCGCTCGGCGGCATCGGCAAAGTCCTTGATGATACGTTCGATGTCCCAGTCTTCGATCAATTTCGGCGACGCCCTGTGCGCCGGTTCGCGCCGGTGTGTCGGCGCGACCGTCGGCAGCCAGTCGCCCTTGTCCCAGCGTGTGCGGCGGCCAAGATGCGTCAGCTGGATCATGATCGCCGCGCCCTCTTCATGCACGGCATCCGTCAATTCGCGTACCCAGGGCACGATCTCGTCCTTGTAGGCGAGAATATTGTTGAACGCTGGCGGACTGTCCTTGGCGACCGCAGCAGACCCCGCCGTCATCGTCATCGCAATGCCGCCCTTTGCGCGCTCTACCGTATAGGCACGATAGCGGCCCTTCGGCATGCCGTCTTCGGGATAGGCGGGTTCGTGCGACGTGACGATGATGCGGTTGCGCAACGTCAGGTGTTTCAGCTTGAACGGTTGCAGCAAGGGGTCGTTCGACACGCGCGGCTCCGGTAGAAGTTGCATCCAAGAGTGCTTCGAGAGCGTGGTCCTTCGTCAGCTCACCATGTCCGGCAGTGTGCGCTCGCGCCGCGCAATGAAATCGTCAAGCGCTTCGGCGACATCTGCGGGCAGCTTCGGTTCTTCGTAGTTCTCCAGCATCTGGCGCGCCTTGTCGCGGCCGCGCGCGTCATGGTCCTTCGCGCCCTCGGCATTCCACTGTTCGAATGAATTGAAATCCATCACCGATGGCATGAAGAAGGCGCTCTCAAAATGATCGAGCGTATGCTGGGTGCCAAGGAAATGCCCCTGCGGCCCGACCTCGCGGATTGCCGCCATCGCATCCTTGAAATCCTCGAACGGCATGCCGCCGGCATATTTGTACCAGCCGACAAGCTGCTCGCAGTCGGTTGCAAATTTCGAATAGCCGCAGGCCAGCCCCGCTTCCAGCCAGCCGGCCGAGTGCCAGATGTAATTGGCGCCAGCGAGGATCGCAGCGTGCATCAGCATGTTGGACTCGTAACCTGCCTGGGCGTCATTCAGCTTCGAGCCGACATGGAAGCCGGACGTGCGCCAGGGCAGCCCGTATTTGCGCGCCAGCGCACCCATCAGATACATCATCTGCGCCGCTTCCGGCGTGCCGCCCATGGGCGCGCCAGTCTTCATGTCGACTGTCACCATGAACTGGCCATAGATCTGCGGCGAACCGGGACGCAGCAATTGCGTGAACGCGACGCCGGCCAGCGCCTCGGCATTCACCTGCGCCACCGCGCCAACGGCAGACGCCGGCGTCGACGCGCCACACAGCGCAAACGGCGCCAGGATCAAAGGCTGGTTGGAGCGGGCATAGACCTTCATCGCGTCCAGCATGGTGGCGTCCCACACCAGCGGCGAATTGCAATTGGTGATCGACACCAGCACCGGATTGTCGCGCACATAGTCTTCGCCAAAGACAATACCCGCCATCGCCATCGTGTCTTCGGCGCGATCCCTCGACGTCACAATGCCCATGAACGGCTTGTCGGAATGCTTTAGCGCCGAGCGGATGATGTGCAGATGACGCTTCGGCACCGCTATCTCCATCGGCTCGCAGATGATCGAGCTGGTCGAATGAAGCGCTGGCGACATGTAGGCCATCTTGTGGAAGTTCTGGAGATCCTCCAGCGTGCCGTAGCGGCGCTTGTTTTCGAGGTCGCGCACATAGGGTGCGCCATACATCGGGATGAAGATCGAGTTCTTGCCGCCGACGCGAACCGTGCGCTCCGGATTGCGGGCGTTGAGCGTGAACTCGGACGGAACCTTCGAGATCAGTTCCATCAAGAGAGCGCGGTCGATGCGGACGCGCGTGTCTTTCACGTCCGCACCGGCCTTTTTCCAGATATCGATCGCCTCGTCGTCGCGGAATTCGCAGCCGACCTCTTCGAGGATGGCCATCGATTCCTGATGGATCAGCTCCACCGCCTCATCCGGCACGATGTTGTAGACCGGGATATTGCGCACCAGCGCCGGGAATGACGCCTGGACGGCGCTGCGCATCGCCTTGCGCCCTAATCGCCCGCCGCCGCGCTTGTGTGCGCCCGGCAATTGGTCAGCAGAAATGGGTTCGGCAGCGCTCATGTCATCGGACTCCGTTGCCGGCAGGAAATCGCGCCAAAAGGCTCAAGGCAAGCGAATAAGCCGCCGCATTCGGTTGAGCTCAACTCAATCGTTGAGGGTCACCAGCCAGTCCCGCAAAGTTGCCGCCTGCCGGGTCAGCGGGCGCTGCGCGCTCCATGTCACATAGTAGGAAAAGGCTGCATGTATCCGCGCATCGGTAACAGGAACCAGTTCGCCAGATGCGATCAAGGGCGCAACCTGGTTTGACCAGCCCAGCGCGATCCCCTGCCCGCTGCGCGCCGCCTGCACGGCAATGACATAAGAGTTGAAGCGGCGGATGTTCAGGGCACGCCCGCGGTGGCCGATCTCACGCATGAAGTCAGGCCATGTCGTCCAGTCCCAGTCTATGCCCTCGACCGACAGCAATTGCGCCTGCGCCAGATCGTCCAACCCACGAATGCTATGCTCTTTCACGAAGGCAGGGCTGGCGACCGGAAAAATCTCGTCATCATAGAGCTTGGCTGCGTGCTCGTCTGGCCAGTCGCCATTGCCATAACGCAGCCGCAGGTCGATGTCCGGCCGGTTCAGGCCGTGTGGATTATCGGAGATCACGTGATCGACGACGATATCCTGATGGTTCGCCCAGAACGCGTCCATGCGCGGCATCAGCCAGAAGTGCGCCATCGCCATGGTGCAACCGAGCGTCACGCCAGACGGTCCGCCGGATGCCTTGACCTGCCGGAAGGTCGACGAAATCCGGTCAAACCCGTCGCGCAGCGACGCTGCAAGGGTCTCGCCTTCTCGCGTGAGATCAAGCGCCCGGTGGCGACGCACGAACAGCGGCGACCCGATCTCGTCTTCGAGCAGCCGCACCTGTTTCGAGATCGCGCCGGCAGTAACGTTCAATTCCTCAGCCGCCTTGGTCAGGCTCAGATGGCGCGCGGCCGCCTCGAATGCGGCGAGCGCATTCAGTGAAGGGAGATTGTAAAAGCGGCGCACCATGATCAGGGCCTATTGTGTGCGACGAAGGCACCAATCTTGTCCAGCGCCGTTGCAGTCGAACAAGCCCAGCCAATTCAATTCAGGCAGGTGAAAGCCTGACCAGCTAGCGCAACACCGCCGCGATGTTGCCGCCGTCGACGGTTGTCACGTCGCCGGTCGTGCGGTCGGCCAGCGCGTGGTGCAGAAAGGCCTGCGCCACATGCTCGGCCGTCACTTCCAGACCGAGCAGATTGCCGCTCATGTAATCCTTCTGCGACAGGCCGCGCGCCTGCGACCGGCTGGCGATCATCTCGTCAGTCAACAGGCCCGAGCGGATGCGGTCCGCATTGACTGCATTCGAACGGACGCCGATCGGGCCATATTCCAGCGCATATTGCCGCGAGAGGAACAGGGTCGCCGCCTTCGGCAGGCCATATGCGCCAAATTTTGGACCCGGATTGACCGCCTGCTTTGATGTGTTGAACAGAAGCGCGCCGCCAGTGCCCTGCTCCTTGAACAGGCGCACCGCATTCTGCGCCACGTTCTGGTGCGAGAAGAAATTCAGCTCAAAACTCTTGCGCAGCAGCGCGTCGTCAATCTCGCCGATGCCGCCTTCCCAGGCAGCACCTGCGTTCGACACAACAATGTCGACGCCGCCGTAGACCTCGACGGCCTTGTCGAACGCGGCACGCACATCGGCCGGCTTGGTGACATCTGCGCCAACGCCAATCGAGTTGTTGCCGGCGGCCTTTGCTGCGGCCGCTGCCTTGTCACCGTCGAGGTCCACCACGACGACATGCGCGCCGTTGGCGGCAAACAGTTTTGCGGTTGCCGCGCCAATCGCGCCCGCGCCGCCGGTGATGAGCGCCACCTGTCCGGTCAACGGCTTTGGCTTGTTGCCGGCCAGCTTTGCCTGTTCCAGCGACCAGTATTCCAGCTCAAACAGATCGGATTTGGCCAGCGGGCGGAAATCGCCAACAGCTTGCGCTCCCGACACCGCCTCAATCCACATCTCGCCGACATCTGACGCAATCTTTGCGTCCTTCAGCGTGCGGCCATGACCAAACATGCCGAGCCCCGGCACCAGCGACAGCCGCGGCATCGGGTCGAGCATGGTGCGCTTGATGTCGTCGCGCGCGTCATTGTCCTTGAAATATCGCTTGTAGTCCTCGACATAGGCGTCGACCGCCTTTTCGACCGCCGCGCGATAGCCAGCGGCATCGCCTGCCGCAGGCGCGGGCAGAACCACCGGTCCGGTCTTGATGCGGATCGACAGGTCCGGCGTCGAGACACCCTGCCCTGCGAGACGCTGCAGATCGGCGCGGCCGAGAAATTCGAGGATTTTTGGCGAGGTGCGGAAGTCCGACACCATTCGCTCGACGCGGCCTTCATCGTAGCGGGCAGCGACCGCACCGCGCAGCATCGGCGAAATTTCGGCAGGCGCCGCCAGTTTGCCCGGCAATGTGGCGCGCGCAGCCGCCGGCTTGCTGCTGTTGGCGACATAGTCCTCCGCGACCGTCACCCATTGAATCATCCGGTCGTAGGCGTCCTTGGCAGTCTCGGCGAAAGTGAAGATGCCATGCTTGTCGAGGATCAAGCCTTCAACCGACGGATCCTGGTCAAAAACCTCGGCAGCAGCCTTCGCCAGATCAAAACCCGGCTTGATGTAAGGCACATAGCCCATCTTCGGGCCGAAGACTTTTGCGATCAGCTCGCGCGAATCATCGCCCTGATCGACGATTGCCAGCACAGCGGTCGAGTGGGTGTGGTCGACAAATTTGTGCGGCAGGAAGGCATGCAGCAGCGTTTCGACCGATGGATTGGGCGAGCCAGGATCAATCAGGTTTGCACGCTGCAAAGCGACCATGTCCTCGTCCGACAGTTTTTCGAGGGCACGCGCCTTCAAGAGAGGTTTTAGCTTCACCGCAGGAAGGCCGGCTGGTTCGATCACCGCCATGTCCCAGCCGGACCCCTTGACGCACAGCACATCCCACTGGTCACCGACCAGATCGGTCGCGGTCAGCTTCACCGATGTATTGCCGCCACCATGCAGCACCAGGCGCGGGTCGCCGCCCAGCAGCCGGGTCGTGTAGACCCTGAGCGCCAGGTCGCGATCGACGCCCTTGGCGGCATAGGCTTTCACCATGGCTTCGGCTTCGGTCTGGTTCCAGAGGTTTTTCATTTTGGGTATCCGTGTTTGTTTGGGTCAGGCGGCAGAAGCCGCCGTTGTGTCGATCAAGGCTTCCGCCATGGCGCGCGACAGCACGAGGTGGGTGGCAAAGCGTCCTGCCAGCGCGGCGCGCAGCGGCTCAAGCTTTGCCGCCTCCTGAACCACCATCAAGCGCTGAGGGATCGCCTTGAAATCATCGAAGTCAGCCGAAATGCAGCGGCGGTTGTAGTCGCAATCGAGCCAGGTCCCGTTTTCGTCAATCAACTGTCCTGCGATGACGCCAACCGCACCCTGACGGCGTAGCGCCCGCAATTCCGCCGCTGTCACAGCACCGCAACGCACCACATGGGCGTCCTCGTCGGCGACGCCGACCGAGAACAGCGCGATGTCGCATTCGCCGACGCCTGCCAGCTGCTCGCGGATGACGGGCTCGGCCCGCAAAGCCAGCGCCAGCGCCTCGGTCGACAGGATCAGCGGCGCATAAAAGTTCAGGCCCTTGGCATTGAAGCGGCGGGCGATTTCCATCGTGCACTGGTCAGGCCGATAGGAATAAGGCGCCCCGAGATTGCCGCAGAGCTGCACCACCGTCACGTCTTTCAAGTCGGCAAAGGCCATCGCGTCGGCAATGGCGTAGACCGTGCGGCCCCAGGCGACGCCAACCCGCTGGCCGCTGGCCACCATCGACAGGAAGACGCTTGCGCCAAGACTTGGGACTTCCGCTTCAGGATCGGGATATGCATTGCTGTCGGCGATCCAGACACCATCCAGACCAAACCGGTCTTCCAGCTGCCGCGCCAACATTTCGGAGGCAAACAATTCGGTCGATGTTGCTATGGTGACGATGCCGGTCTCGCGCGCCTTGCGCAGATACATGGCGACCGACGCGCGCGAGATGTTCAGCCGCTTGGCAACCTCATCCTGGCGCAGGCCGTGGGTGTAATAGAGCCAGGCAGCCTTGTGAACGATCTGGTCGCCGGGGCGCAGCGGCATCAAAAATCCTCAATTTTCTGACATTAGTCAGCAAGGCTGGAAAATGTCAATTCTCTGCCAAGAGGCAAACGGGGCGGCCGAAAGGCCGCCCCGCCAAGCCAGGAAGGCTTACTTGTTCGGGTTCGGCATCCAGGCCGGCATGGCCACGTCAGCATGAGCAAACTGGGGCATCTTGGCCGACAGTTCTTCCATGTTCTTGATGTCGTTGTCGTTCAGGTCCTTCTGGGTAATCAGGGTCGGCGGCACGATCACCTGCTTGCCCGGATCTTCACCGGCCAGAAGCTGGGCAAGCGCACGCACTGAGACCTGTCCGACGACTGCCGGGTTGGTCGCAGCCGTTGCCACCCAGGCACTACCAGCCTCACGCATGGCGGAGATGTCGGCGGTCGAAATGTCTGCCGAATAGATTTTCACCGACGACGACATGCCGGCCTCATCGACCGCGATCTTCACACCCTTGGCGAACTCGTCATAAGGCGCAAACATCACCTGAATGTCCGGGTTGGCGGTGACGACCGAGCGCGCCTGATTGGCGACCGAGTTGGCAATCGGGTTGTCCAGCGTGCCGAACATCGCCACTTCGTTGATGCCCGGATATTTTGCCTTGAATTCCTTCCAGGTTTCGTCGCGGCGGTCGAGCGGTGCGATACCGGCGACATAGACGTAACCTGCCTTCCAGGCTTCGCCATTGTCCTTCACAGCCTGCTCCAGCGCGAGACGGGCCAGATCGCGGTCCGACTGTTCGATCTGCGGGATCTTGTCGTTCTCGACATTGACGTCGAAGGCGACAACCTTGATGCCCGCGTCAACCGCGCGCTGTGCGGCTTCCTTCATCGATTCCGTCAGGCCGTGCTGGATGATGATGCCATTGACGCCGAGCGCAATCGCCTGGTCGACCATGTCGGCCTGGAGTGCGGCGTCCTGGCGGCTATCGAGCACCTGCAGCTGCACGCCGAGCGCCTTGGCCTGCGCCTCAACACCGGCCAGATAGGCCTGGAAGAAGTCGCCGGTCGACAGATAGCGCACCAGCGCGATTTTCACGTCGCCCGGCTTGTCGAACGGGGCCGGTTTGTCCTGCGCCATGGCCGGCAGCGCAAAAAGCGCGGTGGTTGCGAGCGCGAGGCCCGAAAATACCCTGCGAGTAATCCTCATGATGCTTTCCTCCATGTTTCCGCAGCCCTGTGTGGTGCTAGCGCCTGCCCTGGTTTGAAAGGGCAAAGGTGAATATGAGCGCGACGACGAGCACCGCGCCCTTGACGAAATCCTGGGTGTAGTAAGGCACGTTCATCATGGTGAGGCCTTGCAGCAGCACACCGACAAACAGCGCCCCGATTGCCGTGCCAAACGCATTCGGCTTGGCCGCGCCCAGCACCGCGTAACCGATCAGCGCAGCCGCCACAGCATCCAGCAGCAGATTATTGCCCGAGGCGATGTCGCCACGTCCAAGCCGCGCGGCGAGCAGAATGCCGCCGATGGATGCAAAGATGCCGGAGATAACATAGGCCCAGATCTTGTAGGCGGCGACCGGCGCGCCTGCGAGTTCGGCGGCCCGCGCGTTCGACCCGACGGCATACATCATCCGGCCAAAGCGGGTGTATTCGAGAAAGAACCAGATCAGCACCGCAAGCACGATCAGCACCACCACTGAAACCGGCACGAGGTTTGGCAGTACAAGGTCAAAACGATGGCGGCCAAGCGCCAGGAAGGCGGGCGAAAACGTGCCGGCTGCGGTCGACCCGTCGGGCATCGTCATGCCCGCCGCAATCGACCGGCCTTCGGTCGGAATGCGCTGCAGGCCGACCAGCAGGAACATCATGCCAAGCGTCGCCAAAAGGTCGGGAACGCGCATATAGACGATAATCAGGCCATTCACGAGGCCGACCAGCGCACCAATCGCAAGGCACACGATCACCGCCACAAAGGCGTTCTGTTCCAGCACGATCATCACATAGGCGGCGGCCATCATCGCGCTGGTGGCGACCGATCCAATCGACAGATCAAAGCCGCCGACAACCAGCGTAGCGGTGACGCCCAGCGCCAGAATGCCGGTGATCGCGACTGACTGGAATATGAATACCGCGGCCTGCGGCGTGGCAAAGCCGCTGGTCATCAGCGAAAAGAACAGAACCAGCCCGGTCAGAAGGGCAAGAAATCCATATCGGATCAGCGTGTCGGCCATCAGGCAGCGCCTTTCATTGCGCCGCCCGCCACATCGGCAAGCAGTCGGTCCATGTCGAGATTGTTGTTGCGGTGCTCACCGACAATCGTGTGTTCTGACATGACCAGAATGCGGTCGGCTGTCTCCAGCGCCTCATCAATTTCGGTCAGGAACAACAATGTCGCGCGGCCCATCGCGCTGGCGCGCAGTTTGGCGGCAATGTCGCGGCGGGCAGAAATGTCGACGCCTTGGAACGGTTCATCTAGCACGAACAGGCGCGACGGCTGCGACATCCACCGCGCCACCATCACCTTTTGCTGATTGCCGCCCGACAGGGTGTTCATCATGTCGCGCTCGCTACGGCAGACAATCGACAGATTGTCGATCTGGGTGCGTGCCGCCTCTCGCTCTGCGCCATTGCGCATCACGCCGCCGCTGGAGAAACGCCGCAGAAAAGGCAGCGTCACATTGCGGTAGAGATTGAAGTCGCTGACGATGCCGCTCTCGGCGCGATCCTTTGCGACCAGAAACGCGCCGTGATCGATCGCATCCAGCGGGCTGACCGGCGCATAGGGACGGCCGTCTAGGAACATTGCGCCTGATACCGGCGGCCTCAGGCCAAACAGTGTTTCGGCGAGCAGGGTTTTCCCGACGCCGACAAGCCCGGTGATCGCCACGACCTCGCCATCGCGCAGCGACAACGAGAATGGCCGGCCGCCCGCCTTCAGGCGCATATCTTTGGCTTCAAAGACCGGCTTGCCGCCATCCTCGACGTCGATCTCGGCGGCAAGCGTCGAGCGCCCAAGCATGGCTTCGACAGCACCTTCATAGTCAAGCTGTTCACCCTCGAACATGCCGGCAATCTTGCCGTCGCGCAGCGACACGATGCGGTCTGCAATGCGGCGGATGTCCGACATGCGGTGCGAGATGTAGAGGATTGCGACACCCTGGGCGCGCAGCCGCTCGATCAGGGCAAACAGCCGTTCGGCCTCGGCATTGGACAAGGACGACGTCGGCTCGTCCAGGATCATCACTTTTGGCTCATGCGACATGGCGCGCGCGATGCCGACCATCTGGCGGTCAGCCAGCGACAGCGAGGAAATGTCGGCGCGCAGGTCAACTTCCAGCCCCAATCGCCCGGCAACTTCCGCCGCCTCGCGCCTGACACGTCTCGGATTCACCAACAGGCGCGCGCCACGGCCGGACAAACGATCAAGCGTCAGATTGCTCGCCACATCCAGCGACGCGACGACACCGTCATTGATGTTCTGATGCACAGTCACAACACCGGCGCGCATGGCTTCTGCGGGGCTCGACGGTGCAAACGGCTGGTCGAACAGGGTCATCGACCCGGCATTGGGCGCGTGCACGCCGCTCATGATCTTGACCAGTGTCGATTTGCCAGCGCCGTTGGCGCCCATCAGCACAGTCACCTGGCCCGCAAACAGGTCCAGCGACACGCCGTCCAGCACCCTGTACGGGCCAAACGACTTCCCCAGTCCGGCGATGCGGAACATGGCTGCCATGAATGGCGAACTCCTCCATTGGCTATGATGCTAAGGCTCAATCTGAGCAATTGTCAACTCGATTGACATTTGCCAGAGCTGTGGACTAGCGTTTCCCAAATGGCGATGATTGCGCTCGACGGCGCATCGGGAGGAGCGCATGGCTGTTTCGGCCTATAAACCCTTGAATGTAGAGACGCTCGGGGCGCGGCTCGGCTCTGTCGCAGCATTGCGCGACACGCTTGGCGATCCCGCAGGCTGGCGGGTGCGCGAGGTCGGCGACGGCAATCTAAATCTGGTTTTCATTGTCGAAAGCGACGCAGGCGGGCTGATCGTCAAACAGGCCCTGCCCTATGTGCGGCTCGTCGGTGAAAGCTGGCCTTTGCCGCTCAAGCGCAGCTTCTTTGAATATCACGCGCTGAAGCGTCAGGCCGCCCGCGATCCCGGCCGTGTGCCCGAAGTCATCCATTTCGACGAGAGCCAGGCGCTGATCGTCATGGAGTTCCTGACGCCGCATGTCATCTTGCGCCACGCGCTTGTGGCCGGGCGCATGCCGCCAAAAATCGCCAGGGACCTCGGCCTGTTCATGGCGCGCACGCTCTTCCGCGGTTCCGACCTGTCGATGGCCGCGCGCGAGCGGAAGGCCGACCTTTCACTCTTCGCCGACAATGTCGAACTGTGCGACATTACCGAAAACCTCGTCTTCACTGACCCCTATTTCGCCGCAGAACTGAACCGCCACACATCGCCCCAACTCGACGGACTGGTTGCCCAGATGCGCGCCGACACCGCGCTCAAGATGGAAGCGCAACGGCTGAAACACCTCTTCGCCACCAGCGCCGAAACGCTGGTCCATGGCGATCTGCATTCCGGCTCGATCATGGTCACCGACGACGACACCCGCGTCATCGACCCTGAATTTGCGTTCTACGGGCCGATGGCGTTCGACGTCGGCATGCTGTTCGCCAATTTCTGGATGAGCTTTTTCTCGCAGCGCGGTCACGAGGAGGCCGGCAGCCGCTCGGCTCAGCGCGACTGGCTGCTTGACGTGATTTCCGAGACCTGGGCGACCTTCAAGGCCGAGTTTGAACGGCTCTGGATGACAGAACGAACCGGCATGCTCTATGCGCGCAGCCTGTTCGAGGATCAGGGCGACGCAGACGGCGCCAAGGCAAGCCTGACCCGGCTGCTTGGCCAGCTGGAACAGGATCTCTTCGGTTTTGCCGGCGTCGAGATTCATCGCCGCATTCTCGGCCTGGCGCACAATGCCGATTTCGAAACAATCAAGGACGAGGATTTGCGCGCCAGCTGCGAGACCAACGCCTTGAACTTTGGCACCGGGATCATCCGGCGCGCCAAGAACGGACTGACAATCGCGGCGGCAAACGCTCTGGCGCGAGAAATTGAAGCTGGCGGGGGTGCAGACCAATGAAAGTGTCCAACCAGCATTACCGCACCATCTGGCCGGCAGAAGACGGCCGATCTGTCGAGATCATCGACCAGCGGTGGCTGCCGCACGAATTCCGGGTTGTCCGGCTCGCAACCACTGAGGAAGTCGCCACAGCCATCCGCGACATGTGGGTGCGCGGCGCGCCTCTGATTGGCGTGACCGCAGCCTATGGTGTGGCCATCGCCATGCTCGAGGATCCGTCCGACGAGGGCCTTGACCGGACATGGGAGCAGCTTCACGAAACGCGTCCGACCGCAATCAACCTGCGCTGGGCGCTCGATGACATGCGCGCGCTGCTGCGCCCGCTGCCACCCGGCGAGCGCGCCGCGGCTGCCTTTGCGCGGGCCGCTGAAATCGCCGACGAGGACGTCGAGCTCAATCGCAGCATCGGCCGGCATGGTCTCACCCTCATCCGCCAGATCGCAGCGTCAAAACCTGCCGGTGAGCCGGTGCGCATTCTCACCCATTGCAATGCCGGCTGGCTGGCCACCGTCGACTATGGCACCGCGACCGCGCCGATCTACATGGCGATGGAAGAAGGCATTCCGGTCCACGTCTATGTCGACGAGACCCGGCCGCGCAATCAGGGCGCGCAGCTCACCGCCTGGGAAATGGTTGGCGAAGGCGTGCCGCACACACTTGTCGTCGACAATGCCGGCGGCCACCTGATGCAGCACGGCCTGGTCGACATGGTCATTGTCGGCACCGACCGCACAACCCGCAATGGCGACGTTTGCAACAAGATTGGCACGTACCTCAAGGCGCTTGCTGCGCGCGACAACGGCGTGCCCTTCTATGTCTCGCTGCCCTCGCCGACGATAGACTGGACGGTTGGCGACGGCGTCGCCGAAATCCCGATCGAGGAACGGTCCGGCGACGAGGTATCATTGGTGTGGGGCCGCACCAGCGACGGCCAGGTGGTCCAGGTGCGGATTTCGCCCGACGAAACCGAGGCCGCCAATCCGGCCTTTGACGTGACGCCAGCCCGGCTTGTGACCGGGCTCATCACCGAGCGCGGTGTTGCAGAAGCCTCCGAACAGGGTCTGCGCGGGTTGTTCCCTTCGCGCTAGAAAACTTTTCGCGCCATCCGGCGGATAAAGGCGAGCGTTGCATCGGTCGCCACGAATTGCGGCATGTGGCCGATGCCTTCGAGAATTTCGATGTCGACGCCCTTGAGGCGTCCACGCATCGACTGGCCTTGCTCCTCGACATCAAGCACACGGTCCTTGTCGCCGAACAGAACGCCGACAGGAACCTTGATCTCGCCGACACGCGCAGCCAGCGCATCAATCTCGTCATTCACCGCCACATAGTCTGACGACGTCGCATAGAAATGGTCGGGACGCAGGCCGAGCCAGCCACCTCCCTTGACACCATAGTCCTCCGGCGGTTGCTGCGGACCGAATACGAAGTCCAGAGTCTGCGGCGCCATCTTGGCTGACATCGGAATGGCAAGCGTATTGGCCAGAAATCGCCTGAGAAAAGGCGAGGCAATCGCCAGTCCGGCAAAACCCGCCGGCGGGTTCTTTACCCGCGTCGTCAGAGGCGACAGCAGCGCCAGCCCGGCGATCTTGGCCGGATGTTCCAGCGCCAGTGTCAGCGAAATCATGCCGCCCAGCGAATGCCCAACGACCAGCGGTTTATCGATGCCGAGCCTTTCGATCAATCCGGCCACGACTGCCGCCTGTTCGCGCAACCGCCCTGTCGCGCCTTCTTTTCTGGCCGAATAGCCCGCACCCGACCGATCGAGCGCAATCAGCCTGAAATCGCCCTTGAGCTGATCAAACAGCGGCCCTTTGAAATGGTGCAATTGTCCGCCCAGCCCGTGCACGAAGACAATCGGCCTGCCCTGCCCCTCATCGACATAGTGGATCTTGTTGCCGTCGATCTCGGTAAATTTGCCCGCCGGCGGGATGAGCTGTTCAGCCTTTGCCGCCCAGCGGCGCGTCACATAGACATTGACGCCCAGATAGAGCGCGAGCGCCAGCAGGACCGAGCAGAGCAGATAGAGCAGGATAGTCACCAGCAATCTCCAAACAGATTGCGGCAAAACTGACCGACCATCAAAGCCGCGTCAACATCAGCTCATGCCGATGTAGCGGCCTGGCCTGTGATTGATCGCAATTACCAGGTTGAGCGCCACCGCTCCCAGGATCGACAACAGCGCCTGTGTCCAGTCGATAACAAAAAACGACAGCGCCAGAATGCACAGATCGACGCCAAGCGAGAAATAGCCGGCACGTATGCCATGCTTTTCCTGCAGATAGAGCGCCAGCACATTGATGCCGCCCAGCCCCGCCCGGTGGCGGAACAGGATCAGCAGCCCGGTGCCCATCAATCCGCCGCCCACCAGCGCCGCGTAGAGCGGCGCGACATCGGCGATTTCGACCCATTGCGGCGTAAAGCGCGACAGAACTGAAAACAGCGTCACCGCCGCAAAGGTGCGCAGCGTGAACCCCCAGCCCATTTTTCGCACCGCCAGATACCAGAAAGGCAGGTTGACCAGGAAAAAGACCAGGCCAAAGCTGTAACCCGTGGCATAATTGATAAGCAGCGAGATGCCGGACGACGAGCCCGTCACCAGCATTGACTTCTGGTAGAGCGCCAGGCCAAGCGCCACAAAGCTCGCGCCCCACAGGATTGCAAAGCTGTCCTCAAGCAGGTTGTGCTTTTCCGGCGTCGACTTCATCGGGCGTCCGTTCCAAGTGTCAGGCCGCTCAATATCTGTGGAAGCGTGTCAGTGCGAGCCGAAAGGGCTGCCTGTGGCAAGGGGTCTCAACGACAAATGGGCGGCACTTGCCGCCCACCGCCAACTTTTCTCGAATGGATACGCGTCAGGCAACCAGCTTGGCGGCGATCTCCGCCACCCGCTTGCCCTGGAATTTTGCGCCTTCCAGTTCCTGCTCGGATGGCATACGCGAACCATCGCCATTGGTCGTAGTGGTCATTCCGTAAGGAGCACCGCCGCGCACCACGTCGTTGCCCATCTGGCCCTGATAGGCATAGGACAGCGGCACGATGACCATGCCGTGGTGCTGCAACATGACCTGGGTTGCAATCAGCGCGATTTCCGCACCGCCGTGCTGGGTTGCCGTCGACGTCATCACCGAGCCAACCTTGTTCAGAAGAGCGCCCTTGGCCCACAGAGGACCGGTCTGGTCCCAGAAATTCTTCAATTGCGAAGCCATTGCGCCATAACGCGTCGATGCGCCGACAATGATCGCGTCATACTGATCGAGTTCGAGCGGATCGGCGATCGGGGCCGCCTGGTCGAGCTTGTAATAGGAAGCCTTGGCCACGTCCTCGGGAACCAGTTCGGGCACCCGCTTCACCGTCACCGTAGCACCAGCATCGCGTGCGCCTTCGGCAGCTGCGTTGGCCATCGCTTCCATATGTCCCCAGCTCGAATAGTAGAGCACCAGAACCTTCGCCATTGTTATCTCCTGCATGTGTCTTGGAAAAAGCGTGTTTCGAAATTTGGTCGGCGGGGATTTAGCTGAGTGGATCGTTCACGGATAGAACAAGTTCGGTGACGGACCGTTCATCGAAACGATACCGTTGCGACGGCCAGAATTGACCGCTAAGCAGGCTCGTCTGGAGCACCTTCATGAGCGACATCATTACGGCGGCCATGGTCGTCATCGGCGACGAAATCCTGTCGGGCCGCACCAAGGACCGCAATATCGGCCACCTTGCCGATATCCTCGCCACCATCGGCGTCGACCTGAAAGAGGTCCGTATCGTCCCCGATGAGGAGGACGAGATCGTCGCCGCAGTAAATGCCGTGCGGGCGCGCTACACCTATGTCTTCACCACGGGCGGCATCGGCCCGACCCATGACGACATCACGGCCGATGCCATCGCCAAGGCATTTGGCGTGCCTTGCGAATATGACGCCAAGGCTTACGAACTGCTCGCGAAGAGTTTTGCGTCGCGCAACATCGAATATACCGAAGCGCGCAAGCGCATGGCGCGCATGCCGGTTGGCTCCGTGCACATCCGCAACCCGATCTCGGTCGCGCCCGGCTTCAACATCGGCAATGTCTATGTGATGGCCGGAGTGCCGTCGATTTTTCAGGCAATGCTCGACAATGTTGTGCCCACGCTCAAGGGCGGCACGGTCATGCTGTCGGAATCCGTCACCAGCCCCTTTGGCGAAGGCACGATTGGCGGACCACTGGGCGATATCCAGAAAGCCAACCCTGACACAGTGATCGGCTCCTATCCAAAATATCTTGACGGAAAATTCTGGACCGAGCTGGTCGTCCGTTCGCGCTCGCCCGAAAACCTCGCCAAGGCAAAGTCCGAGATCGAGGCCATGCTGGCCAAAACAGCCGCAAACTCCTGAAATCCGTGTGGATGGCGTCTGTCAGGCGCTTGCCTGGCGGCAGTCGACCGGGGTATTTCCGGCTGCATTCCAGTTTTGCGCGTTTGCCCGGAGTGCACACCCGATGTCCCTGCCCGATAAAGCCTTCCCCGTTTCGTGGGACCAGTTCCACCGTGACGCGCGTGCGCTTGCCTGGCGGCTTGCGGGCGTCAATTCTGCTCAGTGGAAGGCCATCGTCTGCATCACGCGCGGCGGGCTCGTTCCAGCCGCAATCATTTCGCGCGAACTCGGCATCCGGGTGATCGAGACAGTTTCCGTAGCCTCTTACCACGACTACGATTCGCAAGGTGAAATGGTCGTCCTCAAGGAGGTCTCGCCAAAACTGCTCGAAAATGAAGGAGAAGGCGTTCTCATCATCGACGACCTCACCGACACCGGCAAGACAGCGGCTATCGTGCGCGCCATGATGCCGAAGGCCCATTTTGCCGCTGTCTACGCCAAGCCGAAGGGCCGGCCAATGGTCGACACTTTCGTCACTGAAGTCAGCCAGGATACCTGGATCTATTTCCCCTGGGACATGGGCTTCACCTACCAGAAGCCGATTGCCGAAGGCCACGCCGGCTGAGCCGGTCCATATCCGCATCCATATCCAGCCGGCCAGCCTTGCGCCGACCCGCCCGCCCGATGCGTGTTGTATCGGGGGCTCTGGATTCCTATGTGTTAACAGGATATTAACGATACAGGTATTAAGCTGGCTTACATAAGAGGTGCGACAGGCGCGACGCGATGCTGATCTCCTACACCACACGACAGACTGTTTTTGACAGGGTTCGCCGTTTCTTCGGGGGCCTTCCGTGCCGTGTGCAGGCAGCCGCCCTTCCCTGGCGCCTCACCAAGGATGGCGTCGAGGTCATGCTGGTCACCAGCCGCGGCACTGGCCGCTGGGTCCTGCCAAAGGGCTGGCCGGAAAACACCGAACGCCTGAGCGATGCAGCCTTGCGCGAAGCCAAGGAAGAAGCTGGCCTTGAAGGCGGCGTGGCGCGCGGCGAAATCGGTCGTTTCTACTATTCCAAGGCGCTGCCTAACGGCAATCAATGGCAGTGCGAAGTCCATGTCTTTCCGGTCGAAGTTGACCAGGTCGCCGACAAGTGGCCGGAAATGAAGAAGCGCCGCCGCCAGTGGTTTCGCTCCACCGACGCTGCAAGACTGGTTTCCGAGCCGGATCTCGCCGAACTGATCAACGGTTTTGGCCGTAATCCACGACAATTCGCACTCTGAGCCGCTGGCAGCCCAGCCAATCATTGATCGCAGGCCCATCCTTCAATAGAGCGTTTCACGGCTGCATTGGCAGCTGTTGATCCCGTCCTCCCGGCCGGTATTCAGGAAGGTGCATGGATGGCCCCGACGTCTCACAAGGCGCGCAAGGATACTCTCGACAAGGATCTCGACAAGTTCGTCTCGGTCGAGGAAGCCGCTGGCGTGCTGTCGCGTGGCCTGGTCGCGCCAGGCATTGCACTGCTGTTCATTGCATTTGCAGGCGTCGTTGCCTCGATTGTTGCGTCTGGCGAAGCCGGCATCTTTACGATCATCGCCGCGGCGGCCATCGGCGGCTACATGGCGCTGACGATCGGCGCCAATGACGTTACCAACAATGTCAGTGCTGCTGTTGGCGCCAAGGCGCTGACCATTGGCAGCGCGCTGGTCATCGCCGCCATTTTCGAGACTGCAGGCGCGCTGATCGCAGGTGGCGACGTGGTGGCCACCATTTCCAAAGGCATTGTCAGCCCGGACGCCATTGCTACGCCCAACGATTTCATCTGGTTGATGATGGCGGCTTTGCTGTCGTCGGCATTGTGGGTGCACCTGGCGACCTGGATAGGCGCGCCGGTCTCAACCACCCATTCCATCGTTGGCGGCGTGCTTGGCGCTGGCATTGCCAGTGCCGGCATTTCCGCTGTCGACTGGACTGTAATGGGCAGTATTGCAGCGAGCTGGATTGTCTCGCCGCTGGCAGGTGGCGTCATTGCCGCCTTCTTCCTTTACCTCATCAAGTCGCTGGTCATCTATCGCGACGACAAGATCGATGCAGCACGTGTCTGGGTGCCGGTGTTCGTGGCTGTCATGGGCGGCGCCTTCGCCACCTATCTGTGCACCAAGGGTCTGTCGCGTGTCATGCATCTGAGCACGACGTCCCTGTTTCTCATAGCAGCCGCGTCAACCGCCGTCTCCTGGGTCCTGTCGCACCGGCTGGTCGCCTGGCAGTCGCGTGGCCTTGAAAACCGCAACCAATCGCTTCGCAAACTGTTCCGCATCCCGCTGGTCATTTCGGCGGCGCTGCTGTCTTTCGCCCACGGGGCCAATGACGTTGCTAATGCGGTAGGTCCGCTCGCCGCCATCGTCTCGACCACCCGTTCCGGCTCGATTGACGCTTCGGTCGGCATTCCGCTTTGGGTCATGTTCATTGGCGGTGCGGGCATTTCCATCGGCCTGCTGCTGTTCGGGCCACGCCTGGTGCAGATGGTTGGCGAGCAGATCACCAAACTCAATCCAATGCGTGGTTTCTGCGTCGCTCTTTCGGCGGCGCTCACCGTGCTCGTTGCATCGGGGCTGGGCCTGCCGGTCTCGTCGACCCATATTGCAGTCGGCGCAGTGTTTGGCGTCGGGTTCTTCCGCGAGTGGTATACAGCCCATTCGCCGCGCCGCCGCGCCTATCTGGCGCGCAAGGCCGAACGGCAGCGGGCGCTGGCCGGAATGCAAGCGTCGTCAGACGAAGCCGAAGAGGAAGCCGAAGCTGTCCAGGACCTGCCTGTGGCCGAAATCGCGCGCCGGCGGCTGGTGCGCCGCGCCCATGTCACAACCATCGTCACCGCCTGGCTGACGACCGTACCGCTGGCGGCTGGTCTGGCGGCTGGCATCTACCTCATCCTGCGCTGGATTGGCTGACCGATCTAAGCCACGCGGTGGTTCTTGAGATCGACGACCACTGAATTGCGGCCGAGGTTCTTGGCGGCATAAAGATTGCGGTCGGCTTCCTTGATGACATCAGCCGCCGATTGGCCGGGGCGATGCGCCGCGACGCCAATCGACACCGAAACTTCGCGTACCTCAAGATCGGAGAAGGCCACTTGCTGGGCAATTCGCTTGCGCAATTGGTCTGCAATGTTTCCTGCCCCGGCATTGGTTTCGCCGGCCAGGAACATCGCAAATTCTTCGCCGCCCAAGCGCCCGCACAGATCATTTGGACGAGCTGCATCGCGGATGTGGCGTGCAATATAGCGGATTGTGTCATCGCCAACCGCATGGCCGTAGCGGTCGTTGATCTGCTTGAAATGGTCGGCGTCGATATAGGCAAACGCCCCTGCCGCCCGGCCGGCAGGAAGCGAGCCAACCAGCCGCTCGACCTCCTTGAGGAATGACGGGCGATTGAGCAGGCCGGTCATCTGGTCGGTCGTGCTCAGATAGACCAGCTCACGCGACAGCGCAGCAAGGCGTTTATGCTGACGTTGAAAATACCAGATTGTCGGTGATGCTGCGGCGACAGTTATCGCACCTGAGATGATCATTTCGAACCGCAGACGCTCAGGTTCAAAGTTGGCGTAGTAACTGACAATCAGCAGCTGGACGACGCCGAAGACGAAGAAGAACGCCACCAGCGGATGCGACATGAATATGCGCCTGACGCTCAGCACACTAAGAATCCTAAAAAAATGCGAACAAACAAAATTCCCTAACGTAAGTCTTATGCTCACCCGGTTAAGAATTTGCTGCCTGATTGAGCGGTGTCTTACACAGGTTCACAATTTTTTGGCGGGCCGCACATCCCCGTTATCCACACCACCCCACCACAAGATGTTGTGGTCGTACAATTCATACAAACGAATCGTTGACGCTCCGGATCGAGTCGTCTTTTATGGCTCATGCGTCTTGTGTGTTGGCGCGGCGCGGGGATGATCCTCCGCCTGTTCTTCCCCGATTTCCAAGGTTTCTGACGGGTCAGCTCCGCTTCAGGCGGCGCTCGAAACCGTTCGCTTTCTGTTGTCAAAATTTGGGAGGTTCTGGTGGCGGAAACAGGTTGTTAATACTATATTTAGTGATTGGAGTGACGCTCGCCACCAGATACAGATCAGGCCTCGCAAAGCGAGAATCACCTGACAGGTGTCGAGACGGTCTGATCGCGAACCCAGAATGAGGCTTCGCGATGCGGATTGTGCGGGAATTGGGACAGATGCAGCACCGGCAGCGGCGCTGACTATTCGGGGATGGGCCGGCGGGCCCGGGTGTTAACGAGGACAGCCGGAACGCCGCCCCTATATATGGGGATTGAAGGGATAATCTGATGCGGATCGAGCGGCGTTTCACGAAAGATACACAGTCGGCCTATGGCGGGATCGCATTCCGCAAGGCTCTGTCGGAAATCAAGAACCCCGACGGTTCGGTGGTGTTCCGCCTCGACAATATCGACGTGCCTGAGCAGTTCTCCCAGGTTGCTTCCGACATTCTGGCCCAAAAATATTTTCGCAAGGCTGGCATTCCGGCTCGGCTGAAAAGGATAGAGGAAACCGGTGTTCCGTCGTTCCTGTGGCGCTCGGTCGCCGATGAGGCGGAGCTGGCCAAGCTGCCCGAGGGCGAGCGCTATGGTTCGGAAACCGACGCACGTCAGGTCTTCACCCGCCTCGCCGGCACCTGGACCTACTGGGGCTGGAAGGGCGGCTACTTCAAGTCGGAAGACGATGCGCGCGCCTTCATGGACGAGCTGTCCTTCATGCTCGCCACCCAGCGCGTTGCGCCCAACTCGCCGCAATGGTTCAACACCGGCCTGCACTGGGCCTATGGCATTGACGGCCCCGGCCAGGGCCATTTCTATGTCGACCCGTTCACCGGCAAGCTGACCAAGTCGAAGTCGGCCTATGAACACCCGCAGCCGCACGCCTGCTTCATCCAGTCGGTCGCCGACGACCTCGTCAACGAGGGCGGCATCATGGATCTGTGGGTGCGCGAGGCGCGCCTGTTCAAATATGGTTCGGGCACCGGCTCCAATTTTTCGCATCTGCGCGGCGAAGGCGAAAAACTGTCGGGCGGCGGAAAATCATCCGGCCTGATGAGCTTCCTCAAGATCGGCGACCGGGCAGCTGGCGCAATCAAGTCTGGCGGCACCACGCGCCGCGCGGCAAAAATGGTCATCGTTGACGCCGACCATCCCGACATCGAAGCCTTCATCGACTGGAAGGTGAAGGAAGAGCAGAAGGTGGCCGCGCTCGTCACCGGCTCCAAGGTGGTCAAGCAGCATCTCACCAAGATCATGAGCGCCTGCGTCAACTGCGAAGGCCCGGCCGGCGACTGCTATGATGCCAACAAGAACCCAGCGCTGAAGCGCGCGGTCAAGGACGCCAAGAAACAGTCGGTTCCGGAAAACTACATCCAGCGTGTCATCCAGTTCGCCAAGCAGGGCTACACCGCGCTCGACTTCCAGACCTATGACACCGACTGGGATTCCGACGCTTACCTGACCGTCTCGGGCCAGAACTCGAACAATTCGATCTCGCTGAAGGACGACTTCCTGCGCGCTGTTGAGACCGACGGCGACTGGAGCCTCACCGCCCGCAAGGACGGCAAGGTGATGAAGACGCTGAAGGCGCGCGATCTGTGGGAAAAGATCGGCTACGCCGCCTGGGCGTCGGCAGATCCTGGCCTGCACTACAACACCACGATGAACGACTGGCACACCTCGCCCGCCGGCGGCCCGATCCGCGGCTCGAACCCGTGCTCGGAATACATGTTCCTCGACGACACCGCCTGCAACCTCGCCTCGATCAACCTGCTGCCCTATCGCAATGCCGACGGCACGGTCGACATCGAGGCTTACGAGCACACCGCCCGCCTGTGGACGATGGTGCTCGAAATCTCGGTCATGATGGCGCAATTCCCGTCCAAGGAGATCGCAAAACTCTCCTATGACTACCGCACGCTTGGCCTCGGCTACGCCAATATCGGCGGCCTGCTGATGACGTCGGGCATTCCTTATGACTCCGACGAGGGCCGCGCCATCTGCGCCGCGCTCACCGCGATCATGACCGGTGTGTCCTATGCAACCTCGGCTGAAATGGCGGCTGAACTCGGCGCTTTCCCCGAATATGACAAGAACGCGACCTCGATGCTGCGCGTCATGCGCAACCATCGCCGCGCGGCTTACGGCGACAGGGACGGCTACGAAAAGCTGTCGGTCAATCCGGTGCCGCTGGTCCATGCCGATCTCAGGCAGACCGCACTTGGCGAGCACGCCAAGGCCGCCTGGGACCGCGCCATCGAGCTCGGCGAAGAGCACGGTTTCCGCAATGCCCAGGCCACCGTCATCGCGCCCACCGGCACGATCGGCCTCGTCATGGATTGCGACACCACCGGCATCGAGCCCGACTTCGCGCTGGTGAAGTTCAAGAAGCTGGCCGGCGGCGGTTACTTCAAGATCATCAACGCAGCCGTGCCGGAGGCGCTGCGCACGCTCGGATATTCGGAAGCCCAGATCGCCGAGATCGACGCTTACGCGGTCGGCCACGGCAATCTGAACCAGGCGCCGGGCGTCAATCCCTCGACGCTCAAGGCCAAGGGTTTCACCGACGAAAAGATCGCCCAGCTCAACGGCGCGCTGAAGCAGGCCTTTGACATCAAGTTTGTCTTCAACAAGTGGACGCTCGGCGAAGACTTCATGAAGTCCGCGCTCGGCTTCACCGGCGAGCAGCTTGGCGATCCGTCCTTCGAAGTGCTGCCGGCGCTCGGCTTCACCAAGAAGGAGATCGAAGCCGCCAACATCCATGTCTGCGGTGCGATGACGCTGGAAGGCGCGCCCTTCCTCAAGACCGAACATTACGCGGTGTTCGACTGCGCCAATCCTTGCGGCAAGATCGGCAAGCGTTACCTCTCGGTTGAATCGCACATCCGCATGATGGCGGCTGCCCAACCCTTCATCTCGGGCGCGATCTCCAAGACCATCAACATGCCGAACGAAGCGACCGTCGAGGACGCCAAGAACGCCTACATGCTGTCCTGGAAGCTGGCGCTCAAGGCCAACGCGCTTTACCGCGATGGTTCAAAGCTGTCGCAGCCGCTCAACGCCTCGCTGATCGCCGACAATGACGACGAGGAAGACGAGGCCGTCGAGACCCTGGTTGCCCAGCCCGCTGCTGCGCGGGCCGCCCAGGTCACCGAGCGCATCGTCGAACGGATCGTCGAGCGTGTGGTGCGCGACCGCGAAAAACTGCCGAACCGCCGCAAGGGATACACCCAGAAGGCAATCGTCGGCGGCCACAAGGTCTATCTGCGCACCGGCGAGTTCGACGATGGCCGCCTCGGCGAAATCTTCATCGACATGCACAAGGAGGGTGCAGCCTTCCGTGCGATGATGAACAACTTTGCCATCGCCATCTCGCTTGGCCTGCAATATGGCGTGCCGCTCGACGAATATGTTGAAGCCTTCACCTTCACCAAGTTCGAGCCGGCCGGCATGGTCGTCGGCAATGACGCGATCAAGAACGCCACGTCGATCCTCGACTACGTGTTCCGCGAACTCGCCGTCTCCTATCTGGAGCGCCGCGATCTCGCTCACGTCGACACGTCCGACTTCTCCAATACCGCGCTTGGCCGTGGCATCGAGGAAGGCAAGGCGTCGGCCTTCTCCAAGGGTCTGACGCGTGGCCACAAGCCGACGCTGGTGCGCGCCGGTTCCGCCAACGAGCCTGTTGGGCAGGCTGGCAAGCCGGCCGGAGGCACGGCCCCTGCCCGCACATCCGCCCCGACCGCTTACGCCGGGGCCACCGTGCTGGCGCTGCAGGCGGCAGTTGCCGAGCGGCACGATGAATCGGTCGCCTATCGCCGTGACTATGAGGACCGGGCCAAGGAACTGGCGGAAGACATCGCCTTTGATGAATCCGCCGACGAAGCGTCCGAACGTGTCGCCGACGCCACGTCAGGCCGGGCGGCCTATGCCGAGCCAGCGCCCGCCGTCACCGGCGACCTGTTCACCGACAAGGCGCAGGCGCAGGCCGCCGACGCCAAGACCGTGGCGGCCGACCGCCGCGCCCAGGCCATCCAGCAGGGCTACACCGGCAACATGTGCACCGAGTGCTCCAACTTCACCATGGTGAGGAACGGCACATGCGAAAAGTGCAACACGTGTGGGTCGACGAGCGGGTGCAGCTGATCTGAGGGTTGTGGAGAGCTGAAATCAAAAACGAGGGGCCCGCATTTGCGGGCTCTTTGCTTAGGGACACCTAATGACATCGAGAACAGCGAATGAATCTTTCGAGCATTTCAAGAACAGCATGGGCGAAGAATTAGGAAATTACTTCCACCATACACGCCAAGAATTGCTTTGGACGGCATCAATTTGGGATGTTCATGAAGTCTTGTTTAGTTCGCCAGAAAGCGTTGCCGTCCTCAATGAAGAGAATGGTGGTCTAGCTTTCAAATTGCAGACAATATTGTTAGAATACACTGTAATTGGCGTCTGCCGGCTTACCGACCCAGCTAGGCAAAAGCGTGGAAACAACACTACGATTCTAGCGTTTCCGGACCTTATTGATGCAGGAATATTGGCCGAATGTCGAAAGCGTATTTCAATAGCAAAAAAATGTTCGACGCCATTGAGGGATTGGCGAAATCGCAAGATCGGTCATGCCGACTTCGACCTAAAAAAGGGAACCGCCAAGCCGCTAGAATCGATAACGCGCAAATCTGTGACTGAAACAATTGCCCGAATTCATGATGTTCTTCATCTACTGTCAATGCACTATTGTGACACAAATTTGGGTTTGATTGGAATCGGGGACGATGATGCTTTGCAGCTTATTGTTTCACTAATGGAATCAAAGCGAATGAAGGAGATTCGGAACAATGAGATAACGCCGCGCGACTTCGATTCATTGAATTTCCGTTTCCCAGAATGGCTACATTCAAATGATCCAATGGCACGCTATGATCTCAACCGCATTGCCAATATTCCGGTAGAGTAACTCGCATTTCATGCACTCACATTGACAATATTCACCACGTCTGACCATTTGGAAACCGCCGAGACCACCTTACATTGGCCTTGCGTACACCCCTCATCCGTCGCCTGTTTCCAGATCTCACTGTTGTTCGATCAGGGGCGACACCTTCTCCCACAAGGGGAGAAGGAAGAGCGGCGACCTTCGCGCCAATTTCCAACGTAGACGACTGGCCGAAACGCCAACGCCAGTCTCCCCCTTCGCCCCTTGTGGGGTGAGATCACCGGTTCGCCGAAGGCGAAATGAAAGGTCCAGTGGACCTTTCATAGGTGTCGAACGCCCGGAGCCATAGCGGAGGGCCGGGTTCACCCCGAAGTTGCGGATGCAACTGAGGAAAAAGGTGACGGATGAGGGGTCGTTTTCACCGCCACCCGTCCAGCGTTCGATCCTTCACGTAGCCAATGATCGTATCGCAGACGGCATCGAGATCACGCAGCACATCGTCATTCCAGAAGCGCAGGACACGAAAGCCCCTCGCCCTCAATTCTGCATCGCGTGCGGCGTCGCGCTCTGAACCCGCATGTTGCGTTCCGTCGATTTCAACGACCAGTCCCGCCTCGACGCAGACAAAATCGACTACATAGCGTCCCACCGGCATCTGACGTCGAAACTTGATCCGGTCGAGTTTCCGCGACCGCAGTTCTCGCCACAGCCGTTCCTCCGCCTCGGTCATCTCACGGCGCAGTTTTCGTGCAAACTGCCGCTTGTCATCGCGGACAGGCTGATGCGGCACCGCCGGCCTCCCCTTCTCCCCTTGTGGGAGAAGGTGTCACCCCGAAGTTGCGGATGCAACTGAGGAAAAAGGTGACGGATGAGGGGTGCATTAGATTGCCTCACAAAAAAATCTCAAAAAATCTCTCCCCCTCCCTCACGCCGCCCCCACAATGTCTCCAACACAAACGGAGACACACATGGCAAGGGAGGGAAGACAAGACAGCAGACTGACAATGCTTCACCGCATCGTCGCGATGCTGTTTGCGCTCTCCGCTCTGGCCGAGCGCACGACAAAACGCTCGCGTCCCATTCGCCGCGCGTTGTGCTGGATTCTCGGCCTCGTCATTTTTCCCGTCCGGGAAATGATCTCCGAAACCGGGCTCGAACTCGGCTTCGACATCGTCTTCTCCGACATCGACCTGACGGGCTCCGACGACAGCGCGGACGACCTGATGCGCATTGCCTCAGCCTTGAGTGAACTTGGCCGGGCGCTTGAATTCCTCGTCAACCACATCGAGCAACTCGATCTCGCCGAGCGCGAAGTGGCGCTGCAAGCCATTTCGCGCCACGTCACGCGCTGCCTCACCCCGCTCATGCCAGAGTTCAACATCCCATTAGGCCGGACGCCCTACTTCGACACGTCCTGAGCCCCCTGCCCGGCAAAAGCCGGGCCGATTAAGCCGCCAGAGGTTCTGATTCAACAATCCGTGCGCGACCGCCTTCCTTGGCGGCGTAGAGTGCGGCGTCGGCGCTACGGACAATGTCGTCGACATTGCCGCCCTCGCCGCTGTGACACAGGCCGCCGCTCAGCGACAAAGTCAGGCTCTGGCCATCGAATTGCATCGGCGTCTGCTGCATCGACTTCACCATGTAGGTCGCAATCCGGTACGCCACTTGCGGTGGGCAACGCTTGAGAATGATGAGAAATTCGCCGCCGCCATAACGCACGACATGGTCAGTCGCCCGCACCATCGATTTGAGACGTGCGGCCAATTCGGCCAGCACACGGTCGCCAATGCGGTGGCCATAGGTCACGTTGATTGACTTGAAGTTGTCGATGTCGAGCACCAGGATCGAGGCAATGAAACCGGCGTCGATTTCGCGCTGCAGCTCGTCAAAAAAAGCCAGCGCCGCTCGGCGGTTGTGTAGACCCGTCAGCGCATCATGGCTCGCCGCGCGCGACAGCCCGAGGCTCTGGCTGGCGATCGTGCTGGCCTGTTCAGCGAGTTCGCGGCTAGCCAGCACATGATCCAGTTGCGACATCACCAGGCCAGCAAAACCTTGCAGGTCGGTGGCGTCTTCGCTTGAAAATTGGCGGGGCTCGACATCCAGCACACAGAATGTGCCGAGGTTGTGACCGTTGCTGGTGCGCAACGGAGCAGCGGCGTAGAAGCGCAGACCTTTTTCGGCGGCCACCAGCAGGTTCGTCATCGAGTTGGGATCTTCGCGCAGATCGTTGGCGATGTAGCACTCACTCCCCATGATCGCCGATGCGCACAGGCCCGGACCACGATCGACCTGTCGCAAATCGCCCAGCCCATATGCGGACTTGAACCAGACGCGGTCGTTGTCGACCAGACTGACGATGGCGATCGGCATCGAAAAGAAGCGCGCCGCCATTCGTGTGATTTCGTCAAAGGCGTCTTCGCGTGGCGTGTCGAGGATGCCGTATGATTGCAGGGCGGCGAGCCGCGCCAGCTCATCGCATGGCATCTCCGGCTGCTCGGATAGTCCAGGCAATACAACCATTGAAATAAGAACCCGCTCCAGATTGGGTTCGTATTATCGGGTGCAATCGTTCACGAAATGGAAAAAATGCCCCCTGCAAGTAAAATTTGCCGGGACCAATCACTAACGGACAGTTACTGTCGGCGATAGAACTGGCTTCTTCATTCAATTAGCATCGATTGCTAAGCATTTATGGTTAACAGACCTTAAATGGATAAGATCCGGCGCGCCTCTTTGCGCCGGGAATCGCTTGCTACGCCGCCACCGGATCAGAAACGACAATGCGATCACGCCCGCCGTTCTTGGCGGCGTAGAGCGCAGCATCGGCGCTGCGCACCATGTCGTCCACCCGGCCGTCCTGGACGCTGTGGCACAAGCCACCGCTCACCGATATTGTCAGAGTGACGTCACCGGCAATTATCGGGGTTTGCGCAACGCTCTTGCGGATGCGCGCAGCAATATCCTGCGCTATTTTTGGCGGGCAGCGCCGCAGGATAATCAAGAATTCCTCGCCGCCGAATCGCACGACGTGATCGCTCCGGCGGACAGAGCTTTGCAGCCGTTTGGCGAGATCGACCAGAACAAGGTCGCCGACATGGTGGCCGTATGTGTCGTTGATCGACTTGAAATGATCAATGTCGAGCAGCAGCATAGAGGTGTCAAGGCCGTTGTCATTGTCGCTCTGCACTTCGTCGAAGAAGGTGCTGACCGCCGTTCGGTTATACAATCCGGTCAACGCATCATGATTTGCGGCGTGAAGCAGGCCGACATTCTGAGTGGCGATGGTGTTGGCCTGGCTGGCAATCTCGCGCGTCGCCAGCACATTGTCCATCTGCGCCATCACAAGCCCGGCAAAACGTTTGAGATCGGCGGCATCGGCTTTGGAAAATGGGCGCGGCTTGAAATCGAGAACGCAAAACGTGCCGAGATTATTGCCCTTTTTGGTCTTCAGCGGCACCGCTGCATAAAACCGGAAGCCGTTTTCACTGGCCACCAAAGGGTTCGCCAGGGAGTTCGGGTCTTCGCGCAAATCACGGGCGATGTAGCAGCCATCCTGCATGATCGCCGAAGCGCACAAGCCCGGTCCTCGCCCTATCTGCCTGACATTGCCCAATCCATGAGCCGACTTGAACCAGACCCGGTCACTGTCGACAAGACTGACAATGGCGATGGGCGTGTCGAAAAATTTCGACGCCAGGCGCGTTATGTCATCAAACGCCCCGTCACGCGGCGTATCGAGAATGCTGTAGGACCTCAATTCGGCGAGCCTGGCTGGCTCGTCCCGCGGTATGCCCAATTGCGCGGACTGTGCGGATACGTCTTCCACTGCCGTGGATCTCCAGTTCAACCTGATTCATGACGCTAGGCCACAATCGTTCACGAAACGGAAAGATTTTTTGGCCTGGAGATTTTCACCATGCGAAAAGGTTTACGTAAGGTTGCCCGCGAGGATCTGGATCGGCCAATTCCATTGTCTGGACCAATCATCTAGCAATCTATGTTTCCGCCTGCCGCACCGGCTGCGCGCGTTTCAGTCTGGCCCTTTCTGTAAACAGTCAATGGCGGCGATCTGGAATTTGGCCAGTTGACAGAATTTCCTGCGCCGGAAAAGGTGGCGGCATCGCCGGTTGAATGCAATGCAGAAGCTGTTGCCCGGCTGAAACAGAGGAACTTGACGATGAAACTGTCAGACTTGCTGGATTCGCTGACCGATGGCGCCCGCAAACTGGAGGCCCAGCTGGACGATTGGCAAAAGTCTCTTTCTGTGCAGGGAGAAGAAGCCGTGGCCAAGGCCAAGGAATGGCAGAAGACGGCTGAAGCTCGCGGCGAGGAATGGTCCAAGCAGTTCCGGGCCTATGCCGACAATGTCGACGATGATCTGAAGAAGCAGTGGGACAAGATCCAGTCAGGCTTCGACACACAAATGACGGCCGCTCGCGCCCAGGCTGACGAGTGGCGCTCGAAGGCCGAAAGCGCTGACGCCGAGACCACTGCCAAGTGGCACGAAGCCTATGCAGCGAACATGGTCGCACTGGCCAAGCGTGCAGAAGAAGAGGCATCAAAGGCAATTGCCGGCGCAACCGAAGCCCGCGCCAAGGCGACTGCAAAGAAGGCCTGAGCCAGGCGCCGGCCTGTTGAACGGCGGCCATGGCGGCCGCCGTTTTGCGTTTTGCGTCAGGCGCGCCTGGCCGGCTGAAGAACCCCGTCAAGATATACGGAGACGATTGTGTGGTCGCTTGGCCAGTTCTCCGCGGCCACCGGCGTGATCTGCGCCTGGATGCAGCGCCACCGGCCGTCTTCATGCAGATAGGTATCGGTGTAGGCCGCCATTGCGGTCTGCTCGCGCCCATCCAGCCTCTCAACATATTTGTTCATGGCCGACACCAGGGCGACGTTCCCGAACACGGAGATCTGTTCGTCGCGCGTGTCCCAATATGGCAGGATCGCCGAGTCGAAACCGGCCGCCCAGTTTTTCAGATAGGTTGCCCGGCCGATCCGCGCGCCGCTTCCCGAGATGTAGGCGAAGCGGGGATGGATCAGCGCGTCGTGGGCAACGACGTCATTATGGACGAAGTTTGAAATGAACTGGGCGTTCAGGCGGCGCAACGTGTCGAGCGGTTCGGTCATGCGCACAGATTGCAGCGGAAAGTCCGGCGCGACTTGGGGAATATTGCTATTGTTTGTGCATGAGCAGTTCCGCCTCAAACTTGCAGATTGCCGTGGGTGATGGATGGCGGCTGTCGCGGATCGAGTGCTGCGCAAGAGCATCAGACCGGCCGTTTGAGGAAGTCCACGGCGCACATTTGATGGCAATCGTCGAACGAGGTTCGTTTTCCTATTCTGGCGCACGCGGTCGGGCGCTGTTGCATGGCGGCTCCGTTCTCACGGCCCATGCTGGCCAGTGCTATTGCTGCGCTCACAATCGGGATGGCGGCGATACCTGTCTCGCCCTGCAAATCGATAACGTCCGGTTTGAGGAGATTGCCGCGTTTGCGGCCGGCAGCAGCAGATTTGTCTTTCCTGCCGCCGCCTATCCGTTGCACGGCAGTTTAATGGCGGGCGCGGCGCAGCTTGCAACGGTCCGGAATGCAGCAAGGCTGCAAGATGTGGTATTCGAGTTCGCCACACAATTGCTCTGCCTGTCGGCTGGAGTGTCTCAGGACAGACCGGCTTCACTTGCCAACACACTGCGCATTGAAACTAGTTTACGTCATGCAGACGCCCGCCTTGGCGAAAGACTGACGCTGGATGAACTTGCAAGCTGCGCCGGGCTCAGCCGGTTTCACTACGCACGGCTGTTCAAGACGATCGTCGGCACATCGCCTTATGACCACATACTGAAGCAAAGACTTTTTCGCGCCGCGCGCCTGCTCGCAGACACAAGACGCCCGGTCCTGGACATCTCGCTGGATTGCGGTTTTGGCGATCTTTCGACATTCAATGCGGCGTTCAGATCCCATTTCGGGCAGACACCTGGCGCCTTCAGGCGAAACAGCACCAGCTAGATCGTTTCAGGCGAAACGCCGCGCGAATGCGACGCACAGCACCACCAGTCCGGTCGCAGCGATCATTGTCCACGCAACCGGTTCGCCCAGCAAGAATCCGGCGAGCGCCAGCCCGAAGAACGGTTGCAGCAATTGCAGCTGGCCAATGCTGGCGATACCGCCAAGCGCCAGGCCGCGATACCAGAATACAAAGCCGACAAGCATCGAGAACACCGACACATAGGCGAGCCCAAGCCATTCCGGCACGGTGACATCTCCGAAGGTGACGGGCCAGACAGAAAGCATGACGACGGCCATCAAAGGCGCCGCCAGCAAGAGTGCCCAAGAAATGACCTGCCAGCCTCCCAGCCGCCGTGACAGCACGGCGCCCTCGGCATAGCCCAGGCCACAGATCAGCACCGCAGCGATCATCAGGAGGTCGCCTGTCGGCGAAGCTTCGCCGCTGCCACTCACGGCAAATGCAGCCACTGTGGCGCTGCCTGCAATCGAGAAGAGCCAGAAGAGCGGCTTTGGACGCTCACCTCCACGCAACACTCCAAAGATCGCAGTGGCAAGCGGCAGCAGTCCGATGAACACGATGGAGCGTGCCGAGGTGATGTGCTGCAGTGCGAGAGCGGTCAACAGCGGGAAGCCAACGACGACGCCTAGCGCCGTAATCGCGAGAGGACCAAGGTCGGCGCGTCCGGGCCGCCTCTGCCGCAGGGCAAACAGCAGCAGCATCGCCAACATGGCTGCGATGACCGCCCGCGCTGATGTCAGGAACAGTGGCGAGAACCCACCAACTGCGACACGTGTCGCCGGCAGCGAGCCGCTGAAGATGACGACGCCCAGCATTCCATTGGCCCAGGCTTCAAATGTTGGCCGCATGATCTGCCCCTTTGCATTGCCGCCGCGAGGTAGCAGAGCGCATCTGGGCAAGACAGCGACAATCCAATACAATTGGAACAAACTGTACTGGACAAAACTGCAACACAGATGCGCGCGCAAAACACTGAAGGGCAAGCCGGATCACTGATCGAACGAGTGACTGGAGTAGTCAGGCAGCGGATTGCCAACCGCACTCTGGCCGCCGGCGACCGGTTGCCTTCCATCCGTGTGATGGCTGAAGCAATGTCGGTGTCTGCGTCGACTGTGGTTGAAGCCTACGACCGGCTGGCGGCTGACGGGACGATACGCGCGCGGCGAGGGTCAGGCTTTTATGTTGCGACAAATACCCTGCCCGCGCTTTCACTTGCCGGCGGACAAGCCAGACTGGAGCGAGACATCGATCCGTTCTGGGTGTCGAGCCAATCGCTTGACGTTGATCCGTCTGCCTTGAAACCGGGTTGTGGTTGGCTGCCGGCGGACTGGATGCCGGTCGACGCCATCCGCAAGGCGTTGCGTGCGCTCACACGCGCCGGCAATACCGTGCTGACGGACTACGGCACGACCCGCGGCGCTTCAGTATTGAGGCGGCTGCTGGCGGCGAGATGCGCGAGCGACGGGCTTGAGATTTCGCCAGATTGCATCCTGCTGACCGGTTCGGCGACACAGTCGGTTGACCTGATCTGCCGCCTGCTGCTGCGTCCTGGCGACACGGTGCTGGTAGACGACCCATGCTATTTCAACTTCCGGGCGCTGCTGCGCGCGCATCAGGTCAAGATTATCGGCGCGCCATGGACCCAGGCAGGGCCGGACATTTCGACGTTCGAACGGTTGGCGGCCAGCGAAAAGCCCCGCCTCTATGTCACCAACTCGGCTCTGCACAATCCGACCGGTGCGACCATGTCGGCCCAAAATGCTCATAAAGTGCTTGTCGCAGCCGCAGCGAACGACATCACAATCATCGAAGACGACACTTTTGTCGATTTTGAACCCGAGCCGTCGGCCCGTCTGGCAGTGTTCGACGGGCTGGACAGAGTGATCCGCGTCGGAAGTTTCACCAAGACCCTGTCAGCCGCGGCGCGTTGCGGCTTCATTGCGGCGCGGCAGGACTGGATTGACGAATTGGCCAATCTTCAACTCGCTTCCAATTTTGGCGGTCCGAGCCCGATTTCAGCAGAGATCGTCACGACACTGCTGGCCGGCGGGTCTTATCGCAAACATATTGAGCACCTGCGGCACAGGCTGTTGAAGGCACAACGTGAAACGCTTACGCGGCTGGCGACTATAGGTATCGAGCCGTGGACGTTACCCAGAGGTGGCTTCAATCTATGGTGCAGTCTGCCGGGTGACGTAAATTCAAGCGAGATGGCGCGGCGTGCGCTGGAAGATGGCATGGTGCTGGCGCCGGGCAACATCTACAGCGCATCACAATCGGCGGCAAACTACATGCGCCTCAACGCCGCCCAATGTGGCGACGCGAGTCTGATGGCGAAGCTGGAACGAGCCATGAACCGCGCGATGGATCGCGCCTGATTCTCAAGGCATTGGCTCGCGCAGGAATTCCTCGATCGAACGGGCAGACCCGACCGGGTCAGTGACAAGGAACAGATGACCGTCGTCGATCAGTTGCAGCCGCGATCTCGGAATGAAGGTTGCCAGCATGCGCGCGTTGATGACCGGCACCAGAGGATCGTCTGTTCCTGCCATGATCAGGGTCGGCTGCTTCAGCGTCCAGAGCCAAGGCAGGCTGGTCCACCCACTCATTGCGAACAGCTGCAGCATATAGCCGTACTGACTTGCGCCCTTCATCGCGCTGGCATGGCGCGTGATCAAAGTCGGATCGGTGCGGAAGGAGCCGCCATAAATCTCGGCAGCGATAGAACGCATGTAGCCAGCATCGGTGTAACGTTTGACGCTGGCCATTTTCATCAGGACATTTGGCGCGCCGGGCACCATCGTGATGCCTGGGGCCGTTGCGGCCAAGATCAGCTTGCGGCACATTTTCGGGTATTGGTAGGCGAATTGCTGCGCCATTCCCCCGCCCCACGACACGCCTGAGACGTCACACTGATCAAAACCAATCTGCTCCATCAGGTCGTGCGCCAGCCGCGCCATGGTACCTGGGCGATAGGGAAGGTTCGGCGCAGGCGAACCGCCAACGCCGGGGATGTCGAATATGACAGCCGCAGTGTCGTCAAGCGCGTTCATGAAGGGTTCGGCAAGTTCAAGGTTGGCGCCGATGCCGTTGAACATCAGAAGCGGCGGACGGTCCGACGTGCCTTCGCGGATACCGACCCTCAACTTCTGGCCATCCACTTCGAACATGCCGATATGCATCGCCGATTCGGCCGTGCCACGACGCTGCTTTTCCGCAACTTTCACCATGCTATTCCCCTCAGCGCCCATTACGGCTCAAAAACATAAGTGCCAGGCGCAGGACCGATGTCCTTGAACTTGGCGTTACCGGCCTTTTTCGACGCGTCCACTTCTGTGCCGGAACGTTCCTTCAGCCGCTCCGCCCAGTCAAGCCACCACGAGCCTTCCTTTTTCTCTGCCGTCTTCACCCATTCCTCGGGATCCGTTGCGCCTGCAACTCCCTTGACGTACCAGGACTTCGGGTTCCCCGGAGGATTGAGCAAGCTCTGCAGATGGCCGGAGTTGGACAAGATGAAAGTTGTCTTATCGCCGTAAAGACGCGCGGTCTGATAGACAGCCTTCCACGGTGTGATGTGGTCGGTGGTGCCGGCGATCACATACGTGTCGAGCTTCACCTTCTTCAGGTCAATCGGCACGCCTGCGATGGTCATTTTCCCGCCATTTACGAACGGATTTGTGAAGATCAGGTCGAGGAAGTCGGCGTGCAACTGTGCCGGCAGCCGGGTGGTGTCGGCATTCCAGAAAAGGACATCGAATGCAGGCGGCTTGTTTCCGAGCAGATAGTTGTTGACCCAATAGTTCCAGATCAGGTCGTTCGGCCGCATCCAGGCGAACATTTTTGCCATGTCCTGGCCATCGAGAACGCCGCGCGCCTTGGACATCTGCTTTGCAGCCATCACCGTTTCGGGCGTGACAAGCGCAGCCATGTCGTTGTCTGTCTTTGCTTCCGTGTCGAGCACACACACGGCAAGGAAGTTCGATTCGATCTTCTTTTGTTTCTTGCCTGCAAGGTAAGCGAGATAGGTCGACAGCGTGATGCCACCCGAGCAGGAGCCCATGATGTTGGCTGAATCTGCGCCTGTGATCGCCAGAGCGGCATCAACTGCCTCGTCAAGCGCGAGGATGTAGGTCTCCAGCCCCCAATCGGCCTGTTCCTTGGTCGGGTTGCGCCAGGAGATGCAGTAAGGCTGAATGCCATTCGAGGTGAGGAACTTGATCATCGACTTTTCGGGTGCCAGATCGACTGAATAATATTTGTTGATCTGGGGCGGCACGATGATGAAGGGTTTTTGATAGACCTTCTCGGTCGTCGGTGCGTAGACGATCAGCTCAAGCACCTCGTTGCGGAACACAACGCTGCCCGGCGAATTCGCGACATTCTTGCCGACCTGGAACTTCGATGCGTCGACCGACGACGGCAGGCCGCCATTCTTGGTCATATCGTCGAAGAAGTTCTTCAGGCCAGAAACGGCGCTCTTGCCGCCCGAATCGACGAATGTTTTCAAGGCAGTCGGGTTGAGCACAGGATTGTTCGACGGAGCCATGGTGTCGACAAAGATCGAGGTGACGAGGCGCGCGCGCGCTGCGTCCTTCTCATCAAGTTCCGTCTTGTCCACCAGATCCGTCACAGCCTTTGACCAGGCCATATAGGACTGGGCCAGCGCCTTGTGCACGCTGCTCGACTTCCAGGCCGGGTCGGCGAAGCGCCGATCCTTGGGATCAACCTCGATTTCCGACTGGCCGGTCATGATCTTGGTTACGTCGGTTGTAAACGTCATCCATTGCTGGACGAAATTCTGCGGCTCCGTCGTCATGGCGCGGATCGCCTTGCCGGCTGCTTCCATCAAATCCTGTGGCCGCATCGCGACAAGAGGATTTAGGGCCAGTGTGTTCTGCGACGCGCTTTCGGCGATCTGTTCGGAAAGCGATTTGTCTCTTTCTCTGTCGGCCATAACTCAGTTCCCCTTCTTTGAAGGCGGGCCAGCAACCAGCATAGCCAGCGTCTCGGCGATCGCAGCAGGCTTGTCCTCGCCCTCAATCTCGATTGTGTTCGAGCATTTCATCAGAAACTGACCCGGGCTCTTTGGTTCAAAGGATACAAGCGTCGAACGCATCCGCACCTTCTGCCCTGCCTTGACAGGAGTCAGGAAGCGAACCTTGTCCAGACCATAGTTGAACGCGGCAACCGTTCCCTGGGGAACAGCGCCAATGTCGTAGGACATGGGAGCGATCAGCGAAAGCGTCAGATAGCCGTGCGCGATAGGCGCGCCAAACGGGCTCATCTTTTTGGCCTTTTCGACGTCAATATGAATCCACTGTTTGTCGTTGGTGGTCTCGGCAAACTCGTTGATCATCCCCTGATCGACTGTGATCCAGGATGATACGCCCAACTCCTTGCCAACAAGGCCAGGCATCGATTCAAACGTAAATGCGGACATTGCTCCTCCCTGCCAGAAACTGCTTCTGGAATGCCGTGTTGCCTAATCTTAAACAGGCGTCATGCAATTGAAAAGCAGCGCGCTGGTTGAAAACAATGGCCAAACAGCCATCACAATGGCTATGTTTTGACAAGTGTCAAAGGTAAGAGCGGTTCCAGCAAGAATCAATCCGGATCAAAGCCATGCCTATGCAGCGGGGCTACGATCTCATGGCCGAGCCCCTTGCGTTTTCCTGGCCATGCCTGAATGATTTAGACGCCTTTTGGGAGGGAATATCACGTGAAGGGTCTGACCGGTATCGACGCGACGTTTCTGTATATGGAAACGCCAGACACCCCGATGCATGTCGCGGGCCTGACTCTTTATGAGAAGCCAGCCAAACTTGAAGGTTCGTTCTTCGAACATTTCAAGGCTTTCTTCCTTGAACGAATTCACCTGGCGCCGATCTTTGAGAAGAAGCTCGCCCGCCGGGTGCTGGAACTCGACCATCCAGGCTGGGTGGATGCCGGCGAGATGGATTTCGACTATCACCTCAAAGAGATTACGCTGCCTGCGCCAGGCAACTGGGAGCAACTGGAAGAGCTGGTTGCCGAGCAGCATGCGATTCACCTCGATCGGAGCAAGCCACTCTGGCAGTTCACGGTGGTCGATGGTCTCGATAGCGGGCTGGTCGCGATCTATACAAAGATCCATCACGCCGCGGTCGATGGCGGCGGCGGCATGGCCATTGCGGCCGCGATGTATGACATGGGGCCAACGCCGCGAAAGGTGAAACCGCCCTTGCCAAAGAAGCCGGTCCGGGTGCCGACTATCGAGGAGCGCGCCATTCTCGGCATCAATGACGTGATCCAGAGTCTTGCCCGGCAGCACTTGAAGGCCATGGAGGCGATTCCGCAGTTTCTCGGCACGATGACGGATATGCTTGCGCCCAAGAAAGAAGGTGGATCCGGCTCCGGGCCGAGCAGCCTGCCGGGCATTCCCGACGTGCTTGCACCCAAGACCCCGTTCAATGTCAGCGTTACAAAGCAAAGATCGTTCGCGGCTCGCGAAGTGTCGCTGGCGGACGCCAAGATGGTCGCAAAGGCGACGGGCACCAAGATCAACGATGTGGTGATGGCTATCTGCTCCGGGGCAATCCGCAATTATCTGGAAGCGATGAAGAAGCTGCCGAAGAAGCCGCTCGTGGCTTTCGTGCCGATTTCGCTGCGTGCGCCCGGAGACGAAGATTCGAGCAATCAGGTGTTTGGCATGCTGTGCCCGATCGCCACCGAAATCGCCGATCCGCTTGAAAGGCTGCAAGCGATCAAGAAGCTCTCGGTCGAATCCAAAAACCTGGCCGGCTCCGTCAAGGACGTATCGCCGAAAGACTTCACGTTGCTTGGCGCTCCGATCCTGCTGCCCGGGCTGGCGCAGCTTTATGGCAGCAGCGGCCTGGCAGACGTAATGCCATCGACCACCAACCTGACTATCTCCAACGTGCCTGGCCCGCCGATCCCGGTATTTTGCGCCGGCGCCAAGGTCGTAGCCATGTATCCGGTTTCGATCCCCGTGCATGGCATCGCGCTGAACATTACCGTGCAGTCCTATGTCGACAAGCTCGACTTCGGAATCACGGCCGGTCGAAAGGCCCTGCCGGATGCTGATAAGCTCGCGGATTTGTTCGCACCTGCACTCGCTGAATTGAAGACTGCAGCATTGGCGCAGCAAACAAACGGTTAGTTATCACTAACATACGTTGGCCTTTTCGCGATTGCGAAGCAGTTAACGCGTTGATTTTGCAATGTTGCTGCGGTGCAACATTGCAATTTTGTGCATTGCACCATTTTTGTTGCAATGCCGATTGACGAGTGTTATATCCTCTGCACAGAATGAGTGGTTATCCGGCTCAGTTCGTCTTGCCGGGCAGAGGAGATCGAATGACTGCGCATGCCCAGCCTTTGAAAGCCCCGTCCAAACTGCTTATGGCGCTTGAGCTGCGGGCCCTGCCCGAACTGGGGGGCTTCTTCGCCACCCTGCCGCTTCTGGCGGCTTCAGCCCCGCGTGGCGACGGCCATCCGGTCATCGTCTTGCCTGGCCTTGCCACAAGCGACCGCTCGACGGTTGCGCTGCGTACGTTCCTCAAGTCGAAGGGCTATGATGTCTACGGTTGGGAACTGGGACGCAATTTTGGCCCCCTGCCCGGCATCGAAAGACGCATGATCGACAATCTCAAGCGCATCCATGAAGAGGCCGGTCGCAAGGTCTCTCTGATCGGCTGGTCGCTGGGCGGCATCTACGCGCGACAGCTTGCCAAAACTGTGCCTGACGCTGTGCGCCAGGTCATTACGCTGGGCAGCCCGTTCAATGGCGACCCGCGCTCGACGAATGCCTGGCGGCTGTATGAATTCACCTCCGGCCACAAGGTCGACAATCGTGAGGCCCATATGGGTGGAGCCTTGTCAGATGCGCCTCCGGTTCCCTCGACCGCGATCTACAGCCGCACCGACGGCATCTGCGCCTGGCAGACCTGCAAGGAAGCGCCGTCGGCCACAACTGACAATATCGAGGTTGAAGGCAGCCATTGCGGCCTTGGACACCATCCAGCTGCCGTCTATGCAGTTGCTGAAAAACTGGCTCAGCCTGAAGGCAAATGGGCCAAGTTTGATCGTTCAGGCTGGAAGGCGCTGGCCTTCCCGGACCCCAATCGCTGATTGACCAGCGCCGCCAGCTCTAATCGGCGCTGGCGACTGCTTCTTGACGGCCGACCCAGTTCCACCATTCGCTTTCTGAACCGCGGAACACGTTCAGGTCGATCTTGCCGTTGACACCCTGCGACAGGCCAGATCCCGAATATTGCCAGAACACCCACTTTCTGCCCGGATAGACCTTTGACGGGTGCTGGGCGACCGCGCGCAGCCAGAACGGATAGTTTGCGAACGCGCCCCGCAGATTGTCGTCGTAGAAATCCGGAGCAGTGTAGATGACGGGGCGTTGACCGTAATGCGCTTCGATCTTCTCCATGAAGACCTTCATTTTCTCGAGAACGCGCTCACGCGACGGACGCTTCTTGCAATCTGACAGGTGATTCCATTCGACATCGATTACCGGCGGCAGTGCTTCGGGATCACGCGGCACATTGCGGATGAACCAGGCCGCCTGCGAGCCGGCATCGCGGCACCAGTAGAAGAAGTGATAGGCGCCGCGCTTCAGCCCAGCCTGTTTGGCAGCCCGCCAGTTCTTGTTGAACATCGGATCAAGGTGGTCGCCGCCATCCGTCGCTTTGATATAGGCAAAATTGGCGCCTTGGGTGCGCAGTTTTGCCCAGTCGATATTGCCCTGCCAGCGCGAAACGTCCACGCCGTGCACCGGATAGTGCTTGGGCTTGGTCTTGCCAAAATTGATCGGCTTGGCGTCACGAAAACGCTGCGCCTGAACCTTGCCGCGTGCAGCACTTGCCTTGCGGACTGGCTTGGCCTTTTCGACAAGGTCTGTTTGCGCAACATCCTTTTCCTGCTCCTCGACGAGCGAGTTGATGGCGGGTTCGGGCTTGCTCTCCACAAGCGCAACTGCGCGAGTTGCCGGACGCAATTGTTCTGCCACAGGGGCGCTCAGGCCAGTATCGGGACGCTTCACTGAACTGGTGATTTCCTGGGACGGGACCGACGCAAAGTCGTCTATCCCCCGGCTTGCGGAACATGCGGACAATGCTGCAGTCGCTGCAAGTGCAGCAATCAGGGCTCTCAAACGCATACGGACTGTACTCGATACCAGACCAGACATAGCAGGCAGAAACAAACGCCCGGCGAAGGAGTGAGTCTTGCCGTTCAAATGCCAATAAAGTTTGAATCAACTTGGTTAAGATCGAACAGGGTTGTCCTGCCGCAACGAATTTCTCTCGAATTGGCATCCCCTTCTGGTCTAAAGCATGCCGCGTCCGACCGGCAAATCTCGACATCGCCGCCCGGATCACCTATGTAGGATTCACAGATTTATCAGTGCAGGCCACATCTGTTTGAGGCGGCACGCTAGGGAAGGCTGCGACATGAGCGCGATTGCACAATTCATCGACAACGAAGTGAAATCCAACGACGTTGTCCTGTTCATGAAGGGCACACCCGGGTTCCCACAATGCGGCTTTTCGGGTCAGGTCGTGCAGATCCTCGACTATATCGGCGTCGACTACAAAGGAATTAACATCCTGACATCGGACGAGCTTCGCCAGGGCATCAAGGAATATTCGCAGTGGCCGACGATTCCCCAGCTCTATGTGAAGGGCGAGTTTGTCGGCGGCTGCGACATTGTCCGTGAAATGTTTCAGGCTGGCGAGTTGCAGGCCTATTTCGACGAAAAGGGCGTCAGCGTCAAAGGCGCAGCCTGAGTTCTGGCGGCAACGCCACCCATTTTACTGTAGCGGCGCCCCGGTGGCGCCCTGATCGGGGATGCGCCCGCCAAGGCGCATCTCTTTTTTGCTTTTTTGATCGGAATGAACATGGACAAGCAGGTCGAGAGGTCGCCGGCGGCCGTCGAGGCTCTGCCGCGATGGGAATTCATTGCTCTGGCGGCCGCGTTGATGGCGCTGAATGCACTCGCCATTGACATCATGCTGCCGGCGCTGCCTGCAATCGGCGATGCGCTTGGGGTGACCGAGGAAAATCATCGCCAATACGTCGTCTCAGCCTATTTTGGCGGCATGGCGGCAGCTCTTCTGTTTTTCGGGCCGCTGTCTGATCGTTACGGCCGGCGCATGCCTCTGCTCGCCGGACTGTTGATCTACGTGCTGGCCTCGATTGCAGCAGCCTTTGCGCCAACCTTCGAATGGCTGCTGGCCCTGCGCTTTGTCCAGGGCGTGGGCGCTGCATCGACACGTGTCATCGCAGTATCAATCGTGCGCGACCGGTTCGGCGGCCGTGCGATGGCAGAAGTCATGTCGTTGATCTTCATGACCTTCATGATCGTGCCGGTCATTGCCCCCAATCTCGGCCAATTGATCCTGCTATTTGCCGGCTGGCACGAGATCTTCCTGGCGATGGGCGTGCTCGCCTGCGGTATTGCCTTGTGGGCGTATTTGCGGCTTCCGGAGTCGCTGCACCCTGAAGATCGCAGGCCGATCGACATCACCTCAATCTTGCGCGGCTTCCGCATCGTTCTGACCAACCGCCTGTCGCTCGGCTACACCCTGGCGTCGACAATCATCTTTGCGGCCCTGTTCGGGTTTATCAATTCGGCACAGCAGATCTATGTCGGCGTCTACGGCCTGGGAACGCTGTTTCCGCTTGTTTTTGCCGTGGTGGCCAGCTTGATGGCAGTCTCGTCCTATCTGAACTCGCGGCTCGTTGCCCGCTTTGGCATGCGGCGCATGTCGCACAGCGCTCTGATCGGGTTCACGGTCGTCAGCGCCATATGGTTTGCCTGGTCGCTGATGGAACCGGTGCCCTTCCCGGTCTTCATCGTGCTGTTTTCGGCGGCTATGTTCCAGTTCGGCTGGATCAGCTCCAATTTCAACGCCATCGCCATGGAGCCGCTCGGACACATCGCTGGCACGGCCTCGTCTGTTCAGGGTTTCATCCAGACACTGGGCGGCGGTCTTGTCGGCGCATTGATCGGCCAGGCTTTTGATGGCACGACACGGCCGCTGGCCGCTGGCTTCTTCTTCGTTGGGCTAGCCGGTCTGGTGCTGGTGCTGATTGCGGAACGTGGCAAGCTGTTTGCAACGCCGAGCCTCGAGCGCGCCGCCGCTCGCGAGGCCGCCATACATGGCGGCGGGCACTGAATCAAAAGTCACCCGGAGCGGGCCAGCCCGGCAAAATCAAACAGGTTGCGATCGAGCAGATGGCTCGGCCGCGCATTGCCCAGCGCACGGATCATCGAGTCCTTGCGCCCCGGCATGCGCTTTTCGATGTCGTCCAGCATGGCCTTGGTGAGGTTGCGCTGCAGCCCTTCCTGAGAGCCGCACAGGTCACACGGGATGATCGGAAAGACCATCGCCTCGGCAAACTTCGCCATGTCGGCTTCGGCGCAATAGGCGAGCGGACGCAGCACCATGACATCACCCTCGTCATTCAGCAGCTTTGGCGGCATCGCGGCCAACCGGCCGCCGTGGAACAGGTTCATGAAGAAGGTTTCGAGAATGTCTTCGCGATGGTGGCCCAGCACCAGCGACGAACAACCCTCTTCGCGCGCAATCTGGTAGAGATGGCCACGCCGCAGCCGTGAGCACAGCGAGCAATAGGTGGCGGTTTCCGGCAATTTGTCTGTGACGATCGAATAGGTGTCCTGATATTCGATCCGGTGCTCGACGCCGACCTTTGCCAGGTATTCCGGCAGAATATGCTTGGGAAAATTCGGCTGCCCCTGATCGAGGTTGACCGCAATCAGCTCTACCGGCAACACACCGCGCCATTTCAGATCAAGCAGCACCGTCAGCAGACCGTAAGAATCCTTGCCGCCCGACAACGCCACCATCCAGCGGTCGCCCGGGCGCACCATGGCAAAATCTTCAATCGCCTGCCGGGTCTGGCGCACCAGCCGCTTGCGCAGCTTGTTGAACTCGAGCGACGCCGGCGCATCTGCAAACAGTGGATGAGCTGCGCCAACCTCGGTCTCGGGCTCAGGGATATGGACGTTCATGGCATTGGCTTCCGTGCGCGCCGACGATAGAAGCCGCCGCCAAAAATGAAAAGGCCGCCCCGGGATGACCCATGGGGCGGCCTTGAACTCAATGAGAAAACCGATTAGCGCGAATAGAATTCGACGACCAGGTTCGGTTCCATCTGAACCGCATAAGGCACATCGCCCAGGCCCGGAACGCGGACATACTTTGCGATCATCTTGTTGTGGTCGGCCTCGACGTAGTCCGGCACATCGCGCTCGGCGAGCTGCACGGCTTCGAGAACGATAACCAACTGCTTCGACTTCTCACGCACTTCGATCACGTCGCCCGGCTTGCAGACATACGAGCCGATATTAGTGCGGACGCCGTTTACGTTGACATGACCATGATTGATGAACTGGCGGGCGGCGAACACGGTCGGCACGAACTTGGCGCGGTAGACAATCGCATCAAGACGCGATTCGAGCAGGCCGATCAAGTTTTCGGAGGTGTCGCCACGGCGGCGGTCGGCCTCTTCATAGGTCTTGCGGAACTGCTTTTCCGAGATGTCGCCGTAGTAGCCCTTGAGCTTCTGCTTGGCGCGCAGCTGCAGACCGAAGTCGCTCATCTTGCCCTTGCGGCGCTGGCCGTGCTGGCCCGGGCCGTATTCGCGGCGGTTAACCGGCGACTTCGGACGACCCCAGATGTTTTCGCCCATACGGCGATCAAGTTTGTATTTGGCAGCTTCGCGCTTGCTCATCGCATTTCCTTCAAACGTTTATGAGCCGATGCTCATGCATCGGTTCAAGGAAACGCGCCCTCCTCTGGTCTCTTTCGAGGCCTGACAGGGTCTCCCACGCACGCTTTGCGCAAAGACCCACGGGACACGTCGGTTGATGCAGGCTGATCTCAATTCCTTATGGGCCTGCGACCACAAAAAATCGAACACCGCACATTGCTGCGCGGCGTTGGCGGCTAAGTAGTCGAAGGCAGGGGCAGAGTCAACAAGGCCGGGGGCCTATTCCCGAAGGCCTGGTCCTACTTGCCCGACTTGTCGAGCCTGGGGATCGCCGGCAGAGGATCATTGGCTTTCACGCCTGGCAGACCACCGTTGCCACCTTGCGTTGCTGCGGATGGGGTGACTTGCAGCTTCTGGCGTGGAGCATCGGCCGACGAGGCCTTCTGTCTGCTCGACGATGCTGGCTTCTGTCCATTACCTGAGACGAACCCCGCATAGACCCAGCCGCGCAAGCCCTTGTAAGACACTTCGCACCAGGACGAACGGCATCCGTAGCTGGTGATTTTGACGCCGGCAGGCACGGCGCCAAGTACCCTGCCTGTCTTGTTGGCGCGGCTGCGAACATTGGCGGCCGTAGTCAACACAATCTGGCGTCCGCCGGCCGCAGCATTTGGTTCTTCCCGGCGCAGCGGGGGCGCAATTGCTGCAGTTTCCTGTGAATCTTGCCCAAGTTCTTCGTCCGGCTCCTCAATGGCCCGGTTTACAGCGGCAACCGCGCCGCCGGACTTTCCGGCAGCGTCAAATGCAGCCGCTTCACCGGGCTGCACGTCATTGCGCAATTCATCGAGCGGCGGGGCGGGTTTTTCAAACTGCGCCCAGCGCGGATCGCTTGATCTGAGCGCTACGACATCTTCTTCACGTGCGGCTTCTTCAACAACGGGCGCGGTCGCGGCAACAGACGCCGCCGGCCCGGGCGTTTCATCCTGTGAAGCTGCGGCCAGCGTCGCCATTTGCGCAGTTTCTGAAGGTTTCTGAGCTATCGGCGCGTCCGCGACGATAGGAGCTGCGGCCTTGACTTCGGGAACGGCGACACCGGCAACGCCGCTCGACAGTTCAGGAACATCTGCCGACAACAAAGACGACGCCAACAGCGTCGCACCGGCTGAACCGGCAGCGACGGCAACAAACGCAACAGCAAGGGTCAGGTAATTTGCACGGGACGGCCACGCCCCTTTGCTCAGCGTCTGGCCGAGCAGTTCACGGTCAGATTGCGCCGGCTTGGCGCGCCACGCGCTTTGCGAACCGTTCCAGTTGATTTTTGTCACACCACAGGCTCCACACTCGGCAAAACATGCCGTTACTCCGACGCACCCTCGCCAAGCTGCGGGTCCCAGACGCAGCAACATTGGGCCATCCGGCCATATATAAGGCCGCCCCTCTTTCCTTTTTTGAGGACAAATGTGGCGCTGATTGGATCAAATGACGCAATTTTAACGATTGTTAACAATCGGTGCAGGATCTCTGTGTCCTGCACGGCAGACCTCGACCCGGCTCATTCGACCGCGAGGCCAAATCCCTGCATCAAACGGCGAGCGGCAAAGTCTGGCGTGCCAGAGGTGAAGATGGCGATGTCGTTCAAGTCCTCGGCGCGCCGCGTTTGGTTGCCCGGCGCATGCGGCGCCAGCAAAGACAGGGCGCGGCGGGCAATCGCCTCGCCGGAATCGATCCAGTCGACCGGCCAGGGAGCTGTCTTGCGCATACGATTGACCAGAAACGGATAGTGGGTGCAGGCCAGGACGACAATGTCGGTGCGCCGCCCGTCCTTCTCGATGAAACAAGGCTCGATTTCGGCGCGCACCGCATCCTCATCGACAAAGCCGTCGCGCATATAGGTCTCGGCCAGGCGCGCCAGCTGTGTCGAGCCGACCAGACGGACATGGCACTTCTGCGCCCATGTCGAGATCAGGTCGCGGGTATACTGGCGTTTCACGGTGCCGGGCGTCGCCAGAACCGAGACCAGACCCGAACGCGTCCGCTCCGCCGCCGGCTTGATCGCCGGAACTGTGCCAACGAATGGCGTATCCGGGTAGGCTTTGCGCAGATCTCCAAGTGACAGCGTCGAGGCTGTATTGCAGGGAATGACTGCAATTTCGGGATCAAACCGCTCAATCAACTCGCCAAACAGCGCGACGATCCGCTCGTTCAGCGCCGGCTCTTCCCAGTCGCCATAAGGAAAGGCGGCGTCATCAGCGACATAGACGAAACGGTGATCGGGCATCAGCACGCGAGCTTCCCGCAATACGGTCAGGCCGCCTATACCGCTGTCAAACATCAGGATCGGGCGATCAGTCATCGGACGTTTCTCCGTCAACACCAAGATCGGCTTGTCGCTTGCGATCCGGATAGCCCGCGCCGCGCGGCTCTTTGGGCGAGAAATAGTCGAGCGATGAGAGTACCCCGCGCAAGACCTTTACTTCCGGTTCGGTGAAGCCCGGACGGGTGAAGACGGCGCGGACATTGTCGAGCATTTTTGGCTTCTTGGCGGCGGGCCGGAAATAACCGCGCGCCGACAGGGCAGCATCAAGATGCTCAAGGAAGCCGTGAATGTGGCGCTTGTCAGCCGGGGTCAGGTCAGGACCGGCAAAATTGGTATCCGTCTCGCGCTCCAGCCCTGATTTCAGCCACTCGTACGACATAAGCAGGACCGCCTGAGCGATGTTGAGCGAGGAAAATTCGGGATTGACCGGAAAGGTGACGATCTCGTCGGCCAGCGCAATTTCTTCATTGTAGAGGCCAAATCGCTCGCGGCCGAACATCAGGCCAGTGCGCAGGGCACTGCGCGAGGCCGTGCGCAGCTTTTGCGCCGCCTCGACCGGCCCCACCACCGGCTTGAAGTTGTCACGCGGGCGCGCGGTCGTCGCACCAACATATTGCAGGTCAGCTACCGCCTGCTGCAGCGTCTCGAACACGACCACACCATCTATGACATGATCGGCGCGGCTGGCTGCGGCCTTCGCCTTCTCATTTGGCCAGCCGTCGCGCGGCTTTACCAGCCGTAGTTCCGACAGACCAAAATTGGCCATGGCGCGCGCCACCATGCCGATATTCTCGCCAAGTTGCGGCTCAACCAGAATAATGACGGGTGCGGGTTCGGGCTGTTCGGTCATGGAAGCGTTCGTAAATTGCGGCTGTCCGCCGTCCCTGCCATAGTCGGACGGGAAAATGAAGGCGAGGCACAACAATGACATCCGAACTGGTGGGTCGCATTCGCGAATCGCTCGACGGCGATCCCAACATTTCCGAGGTGCGGATGTTCGGCGGCGTCTGCTTCATGCTGAACGGCAACATGCTTGTCTGCTCGATGCGCGACGGCGCGATGCTGGCGCGCCTGGGCAGCGAACAGATACCTGCCGCACTGAAAAAGGATGGCGTCGCCACAATGACGATGTCGGGCCGTCAGATGAAGGATTTTGTCGTCATTCACGAAAGCGAGCTGAGCGACGCGGCAATGAAACGCTGGATTGCCCAGGCAACCAACTATGTCGGGCCGATGCCACCCAAGGAGCCGAAGCCGAAAAAGCCGGCCAAGGCAAAATAATTCAGCCGACAAATCCGCGAATCAAAGCCGAAACGTCCGCCGGCCGTTCGTGCAGGATCCAGTGTGTCGAGCCGTCAATGTGCTCAATGCGCAGATCAGACGCAAATTCGCCAAGGCCGGCATAAGAACTCGGCTGCAGCGCCACATCAGCGTCGCCCCAGATCAACAGATGCGGGCACCGCACCATGAATGTGGCCATGTCTGAAGCAAGCAAGGCGGATGATGGCACGGGAGCGCCGGGCTCCGGCACGATGACCGGCGAGGCGCGATACCAGTTCAGCATGCCGGTCATTGCGCCCGGCTGGCTCCACGCCTCGCGATAGCCGTCACGTGTTTCGCCTGCCATCCAGGGGGCCGGCGAAAACCCCTCAATCATGCGAAACGTGCGGCGGCAGCCGTCCTCGACCAAACGTGCGTCCGTCGCCGGATCACGCAGCTTGTTGATGTATTGGCTGGCGGCGCGCTGCGCCGGATCGTCAAAGATCGCGCGCTGAAAACAGACCGGATGCACGCCATTGGCGATCACCAGATGCGTCAGCTTTTCCGGGTAGAGAAAAGCCGTGGCGTATGCGACCGATGCGCCCCAGTCGTGGCCAGCGAGCGCTACCGGGCGGCCGGGCGAATAATGATCCGCCAGAGCCGCAATATCGGACGCCAGCGCCCTGCCCTTGTAGGCCGACAGGCCCGCAGGCTTTGACGACGTGTTGTAGCCGCGCTGGTCGGGCACGATGACAAAGTAGTCATTCGCCAGATCAAGCATGACGTCGCGCCAGGCCGCCCAATATTCGGGAAAACCGTGCAGGCAGATGATCGGTGGTGCGGCCGGATCGCCGGCGGTGGCGACGTTGAGCGACACGTCGCCCGCATCAAATCTGGAAAAGGAAATCAACCGCCGGCCTCCTGCAATCATTTTGCAGACAGGTTGCCACAAAAGTCACGCCTGTCATTGAAGACCCTCAACGGAGCATCCGGCGCCGTCAAGCCGCTGGCCCGCCATTTCTGCGCATTCGTCCAATGACGCACCGCATACGACATTCTGCGACTTTGCCTTGCCGCCACCCAGTGTTATGAGGTCCGCAGACTCTTTTCAGTAACCGCGGCGCCGTTCCCGGCGCCTCTTTGCGCGAGGCAATGATTTATGTCGAAAATCAAGGTGGCAAACCCCGTCGTCGAACTCGATGGCGACGAGATGACCCGCATCATCTGGCAGCTCATCAAGGACAAGCTGATCCTGCCCTACCTGACTGTCGACCTGCACTACTACGATCTGGGCGTTGAATATCGCGACCAGACCAATGACCAGGTGACGGTCGACGCAGCCAACGCGATCAAGAAATATGGTGTCGGCGTCAAATGCGCGACCATCACGCCTGACGAACAGCGCGTCGAAGAATTTGGCCTGAAAAAGATGTGGAAGAGCCCCAACGGAACCATCCGCAACATTCTGGGCGGCGTCATCTTCCGCGAGCCAATCATCATGAAAAACGTGCCACGCCTGGTGCCCGGCTGGACCAAGCCGATCGTTGTCGGCCGCCACGCTTTCGGCGATCAGTACAAGGCGACCGACTTCAAGTTCCCCGGCAAGGGCAAGCTGACGATCAAATTTGTCGGCGAAGATGGAGCCGTGATTGAGCATGAAGTGTTCGACGCGCCAAGCTCCGGCGTCGCCATGGGCATGTACAATCTTGATGAGTCGATCCGCGATTTCGCCCGCGCCTCGTTCAACTACGGCCTGCAACGCAATTACCCGGTCTATCTGTCGACCAAGAACACCATCCTGAAAGCCTATGACGGCCGCTTCAAGGACATCTTCCAGGAGGTGTTCGACAAGGAATTTGCTCCCGAATACAAGACCCGCAAGCTGATCTACGAACACCGCCTGATCGACGACATGGTGGCTTCGTCGCTGAAGTGGGAAGGCGGCTATATCTGGGCGTGCAAGAACTATGACGGCGACGTGCAGTCTGACACGGTGGCGCAGGGCTTTGGCTCGCTCGGCCTGATGACCTCGGTGCTGCTGACGCCGGACGGCAAGACGGTGGAAGCAGAAGCTGCCCACGGCACCGTGACGCGCCACTATCGCCAGCACCAGAAGGGCGAGGAAACCTCGACCAACTCGATCGCCTCGATCTTCGCCTGGACCCGTGGCCTCGCCCACCGCGCCAAGCTGGACGACAATGAGAAGCTGGCCAAGTTTGCCGCGACGCTCGAAAAGGTCTGTATCCAGACTGTCGAGAGCGGCTACATGACCAAGGACCTGGCGCTGCTGATCGGCCCGGATCAGCCCTGGCTGTCGACCACCGGGTTCCTCGACAAGATCGACGAGAACCTGCAGAAGGCAATGGCTTAGTCGCCATGCGCGCGCCGATCCTCTTCGGCGCGCCTTACAGTGTCTATGTGCGCATTGTCCGGCTGACGCTCGCCGAAAAGGGCGTCAGCTACGGCCTCGACCCGGTCGACATTTTTGCCGAAGGCGGGCCATCGCCGGACTATCTGGCGCGTCATCCTTTCGGGAAAATTCCTGCCTTCGAACATGGGGGGCAGACGATTTTTGAGACCAGTGCGATCACCCGCTATGTCGACGAGGCGTTTGACGGGCCGCCGCTTCAGCCCGAGACAGCACTTGGCCGCGCCCGGATGAATCAGGCAATCAGCCTGCTCGACGCCTATGCCTACCGGGCGATGGTCTGGGATATTTTTGTCGAACGCGTGGAAAACGCTGCGGCCGGCAGCGACGAGGCGAAGATTGCCGCCGCCCTGCCCGTGGCCAGAACATGCTGCGACGTGCTTGAGCAGCTTGCGCGAGATTCCCAGTGGCTGGCGTGCGACAGGCTGACGCTCGCCGACCTCCATGCCGCACCGATGTTCGACTATTTCCTCAAGACGCCGGAGGGCGCAGAAATGATGGCGCACAACCCACGCCTGAGCGCGTGGTGGGTGGCCATGTCGCGCCGACGGTCATTTGCCGCCACGCAAGACTGAGCCTTGAGTATGATGAGGTTGAGTTGAAAAGGCGGACGGCGCAAGGGGAGCACGCCGCCCGCAAAGCAACTTTGACATTCACAGACCCGGCAAAAAGACCGGGACTGAATGCGGCAACGCGTCTACAACTGGCGGTGTCGGGTGGCAGGCGACGAAATTACCTAGCCTGGCCACTTCGAAACCTGCAGCTTCAATGATGCACACCGCAATGTGAGAGGACACTTCACACGACAAGTGTCAAATTTTCCCTTGACAGATGTCAAGTGCGTTTCTTGACCGGAGGGAAAAAAAATGGTTCACCGGAATAGATTGCACGGCGCAGAAGCTTGAGTCGCCGGCGATTGGAGTCTTATGGATACGCCTGCCCAAATGCGGAGCGCCAAAGTTGCCTCCAGCGCCCGTTCGCGTCATAGGCGAATCGACAAGTTCGAGCTTCGACGCACCGAACTGGCTGATGCCGCCCTCGCGACGCTGGCTGAGCTCGGATATGCGCGCACCAGCCTGCGCGAGATCGCACAGAAATGCGATTTCACCCATGGCGTGTTTCACTACTACTTTTCCGACAAGGTCGACCTGATCCTGTGCGCGGTGCACAACTACAAGTCCAGTTGCGCAAAGCGCTATGACGAGGTGGTCGAGACATCCCGCACCGCAGACGAACTGGTCGAGGGTTTTTTGGCAAAGCTTGGCGACACGCTGCGCGACGAGTCGCACATGCATCGCCTGTGGTACGATCTGCGTTCACAAGCGTTATTTGAAGACGCATTCCGGGCACAGGCGCTTGAGATCGACCAATTGCTTGAGAACATGATCGTCCGGGTTACAAACCGGCTGGCTGAACTGTCGGGGCATCAGCCACGTCTGTCGCACCGTTCGCTCTATGCAGTGTTTGACGGCCTGTTTCAGAAACACCTGCTGGAATATCTGGAGGGCGACAAGACGGCGGTCGACCGTCTGCGTCAGGAAGTTCGGACACTTCTGCCGGCAATCATCTGACAGATCTCTGATCGCCTCGTCTGGCCTCACTCTGAATGTGCTGGCGGTTTTTTCGCGGCGAACGCTGTGCCTCATTCCGTTCGCGGGATCAGTGGCGAACCGTTGCGAACGCCGGGTGACTGATACCAAACAGGGCAGCCGAGCGGTGAACGTGTTGTCGGCGCGGGCAAACCTGCTCGCCGCCGGTTTGCTCGTCATGGCGAGCACAAATGGATGGCAGCCATTGCCATTCCTGGCTGGCGCATTTTGCGCAAGCCTGGGGCTGGCTGTGATCTTTTCACAACCTGAATAGCGGGATCGGTTTCGGCTATGCGCGCGGCGACCTGACCGGCCTGCGCCAGTCAGGTCATGGCAAGCGGCACTATGCCTGCATCGCTTTTTTCACCGCCGCAATCGCCTCGGCGGCCTTTGACGCATCGGGACCGCCCGCCTGAGCCATGTCGGGCCGGCCGCCGCCGCCCTGCCCGCCCAAGGCTGCAGAGGCCACACGGACCAGATCGACGGCGCTGAACCGCTTGACCAGATCATCGGTGACGGCAACGACAACCGATGCCTTGCCGTCGGCTTCACCGACAAACACGACAACGCCAGAACCGAGCGACTTCTTGCCTTCATCGGCAAGACCCTTGAGGTCTTTTGGCGCAACGCCCGAAACGGATTTGCCGAGAAAACCGACGCCAGCCACCTGTTCGGCGCCGCCGCCTTCGCCTGCCGGCGCACCGCCGCCCATCGCGAGCTTTTTGCGCGCATCGGCCAGTTCCCGTTCCAGCTTCTTGCGTTCCTCGACCAGCGTTTCGACCCGCCCGAGCACGTCTGCAGGACCGACTTTCAAGGCAGCAGCAACGGCCTTCAGACGCCGGTCCTGTTCATCGAGATAGTGACGCGCAGCCTCGCCTGTCAGCGCCTCGAGCCGGCGCACGCCGGACGCAACCGCGCTTTCGCCGACCACCCGTACCAGTCCGATGTCGCCGGTGGCGCGCACATGGGTGCCGCCGCACAGTTCCACTGAGTAGGGCCGGTTGGCCTTGTCGCCATGCAGCGCCGTGCCCATCGACACAACGCGCACTTCGTCGCCATATTTTTCACCAAACAGCGCCATTGCGCCTTCGGCAATCGCATCATCAACGCTCATCAGCCGTGTCGAAACCGGGCTGTTCTGGACGATGATTTCGTTGGCCAGATGCTCGATGCGTTCAAGCTCTTCGTCCGAAATCGGTTTGGGGTGCGAAAAGTCAAACCGCAAACGCTCGGGCGCAACCAGCGAGCCTTTTTGCGCAACATGGGTGCCGAGCACTTCGCGCAGCGCCTCATGCAAAAGGTGCGTCGCCGAATGGTTCGAACGCAGCCGTGTCCGGCGCTGATGTGCAACTTTCAGCTCGACCGCAGCGCCGGTCTTGATGACGCCCCTGGTCACCTTGCCAAGATGGACGAACAGCCCGTCCGCCTTCTTCTGTGTTTCAGTGACGGTGATCGAGAAACCCTCGCCCGAGATGATGCCTGTGTCGCCCATCTGACCACCGGACTCGCCATAGAATGGTGTCTGGTTGACGATGACCGCGATATCATCATGGCCGCCCGCTTGCGTCACCTCGTGCCCGTCCTTCACCAGAGCGAGCACCACGCCTTCGGCAATCTCGGTATCATAGCCAAGGAATTCGGTGGCACCCAGCCGCTCGCGCAGCGCAAACCAGATCTTGTCGGTACCGGTTTCACCCGAACCTGCCCAGTGCTTGCGGGCTTCGGCCTTCTGCCGCTCCATTGCATCCTGGAAGCCATCGAGATTGACCGAAATGCTGCGCTGGCGCAGCGCATCCTGCGTCAGGTCAAGAGGGAAACCGTAGGTATCGTAGAGCTTGAACGCCGTTTCGCCGTCCAGCATGTCGCCGGCAGTCAAAGACGATGTTGCGTCATCAAGCAGCGTCAGGCCACGCGCCAGCGTCTTGCGGAAGCGGCCTTCCTCAAGCTTCAACGTTTCCGTAATCAGCGGCTCCCCGCGTACCAATTCAGGATAGGCCTGGCCCATTTCGCGGACCAGCGCCGGAACCAGCTTCCACATCAGCGGCTCAGATGCGCCAAGTAACTGGCCGTGACGCATGGCGCGACGCATGATGCGGCGCAGCACATAGCCGCGGCCCTCGTTCGACGGCAGCACGCCATCAGCGATCAGGAAACAGGACGAGCGCAGATGGTCGGCGATGACACGATAGGACGCAACCGTCTCTGGCGCGGGTGCACGGCCAAGAGCCGAAGCCGTCGCATCAATCAGGTGGCGGAACAGATCGGTCTCGAACACGCTTTCGACGCCCTGCAGGATCGAAGCCATGCGCTCCAGGCCCATGCCGGTGTCAATCGAGGGGTGTGGCAGGTCGACCCGCTCTTCCTTGCTCAACTGCTCGTACTGCATGAAGACCAGATTCCAGAATTCCAGGAACCGGTCGCCATCTTCCTCCGGGCTACCGGGCGGGCCACCCCAGATGTGTTCGCCGCGGTCGATAAATATCTCCGAGCAGGGACCGCAGGGACCGGTGTCACCCATCGACCAGAAATTGTCGGACGTCGGAATGCGGATGATGCGGTCATCAGACAAGCCGGCGATCTTCTTCCAAAGATCAAAGGCTTGATCGTCGGTGTGGTAGACCGTGACCAGCAGCTTGTCCTTCGGCAAGCCAAAATCCCTGGTGATCAGGTTCCAGGCCAGCTCGATCGCGCGCTCCTTGAAATAGTCGCCGAAGGAAAAATTTCCGAGCATTTCGAAAAAAGTCAGATGCCGGGCAGTGTAGCCAACATTGTCGAGGTCGTTATGTTTGCCGCCGGCGCGCACGCTCTTCTGCGCGGTGGTGGCGCGGACATAAGGCCGCTTCTCCATGCCGGTGAAAACGTTCTTGAATTGCACCATGCCCGAATTGGCGAACATCAATGTCGGGTCATTGCGCGGCACAAGCGGGCTGGAGGCCACAATCTCGTGGCCGTTCTTCCTGAAATAGTCGAGGAAAGTCGATCGTATCTCGTTGACGCCGCTCATTCTCTTGCCTTTGCGGAACGCCGCGCAATGATGCAGCGGCACAGAAAGTCGCCTTCTACCGTCCGGCTCGCGGCCTGTCCAGAAAAGCGAAAGGCCACCGGTGAGATCCGGCGGCCTGAGCACTCAAATAGTTATCGAGGATGGGGTCATCAACCTTCGGCGGCATCATCCTGTTCGTCAGGCCCGCCATTCTCCAGAAACTGCTCGGCGATCAGGCCAGCGCTCTGACGCAACGAAGTCTCGATCTCATTCGCCAGTTCTGGATTGTTTCGCAAAAACTCCTTGGCGTTCTCTCGCCCCTGCCCAAGACGCTGGGAATTATAGGAGAACCAGGCGCCCGACTTCTCGACAACGCCAGCCTTGACGCCGAGGTCGACCAGCTCACCCATCTTGGAGACGCCTTCGCCATACATGATGTCAAACTCGACCTGCTTGAAAGGCGGCGCCAGCTTGTTCTTCACCACCTTGACACGGGTCTGGTTGCCGACCACCTCGTCACGATCCTTGACCGAACCAATGCGACGAATGTCGAGACGCACCGACGCGTAGAATTTCAAAGCGTTGCCACCCGTCGTCGTTTCAGGCGAGCCATACATGACACCGATCTTCATGCGGATTTGGTTGATGAAGATGACCATCGTATTAGAACGAGAAATCGATGCAGTCAGCTTACGCAGCGCCTGGCTCATCAGGCGCGCCTGAAGGCCTGGCAGCGAATCACCCATCTCACCCTCGATTTCGGCACGCGGCGTCAATGCGGCGACCGAGTCGACCACCAAAACATCAATCGCACCGGAACGGACCAGCGTGTCACAGATTTCCAGCGCCTGCTCGCCCGTATCTGGCTGCGAGATCAGCAGGTTTTCGAGATCAACGCCGAGCTTTCTTGCATAGACCGGGTCAAGCGCATGCTCGGCGTCGACAAAGGCGCAGATGCCGCCCTTCTTCTGGGCCTCGGCCACCGTGTGCAGAGCCAGCGTCGTCTTACCCGAGCTTTCCGGTCCATAAATCTCGACAATGCGGCCACGTGGCAACCCGCCAACGCCCAAAGCAATATCGAGGCTGAGCGAGCCGGTCGAGACCGTGGCGATCTCCATCACCTGATCGCCGCCGAGCTTCATGATCGAGCCCTTGCCGAAGGCCCGCTCGATTTGCGACAGCGCCGCATCCAATGCTTTTGATTTGTCCACTGACTTAGCGTCCTCAACAAGCCGCAACGTGTTCTGAGCCATGATACATCACCCCTGAGTCGTCAATGAAGGCAGGACGCCAATTCGATGGCTCATTTGTATCCGTTTTGTTCTTATTTGGCAATAGGAATTAACTTATTGATATCATTGGATTTCAATATTTTCGTTCGATTTAGGTTCTTTTTTCGTTCGATGACGGTATGACTACTCACTATTCGAAAGCTGGCACAATTTGCGGGATTGAATCGAAGCCGAGATCGAAATAGACGGCGCCGCCGACAACGATGGCGAACAACACGACTGTGACGACAGTCGTGCGCAGAATAGCGCGCAGCATATGAGCGCCCTTGGGAGCACTGGCGACCGTACCCAGCGTCACCTCGCCGTCCTCATCCTGCGTGCGCAGCGAAATTGGCAGAATGGCGATCAGGACCAGCCACCAGGCCACAAAAAACACAGCAGTCAGCGTCAGCCAGCTCATACCTGTTCAAGCTCTACAAGAGTTCCGAAAAAATCTTTTGGGTGCAGGAAAAGCACCGGCTTTCCGTGAGCGCCGATCTTGGGATTTCCGTCGCCAAGCACCCGGGCGCCCGACGCCTTCAGCTGGTCGCGTGCCGCGATGATGTCGTCGACCTCGTAGCAGACATGGTGCATGCCGCCGGACGGGTTCTTCTCCAGAAACGCGGCGATCGTCGATTTTTCGCCGAGCGGTTCCAGCAGTTCAATTTTTGTATTTGGCAGTTCGATGAACACCACCGTCACACCGTGTTCGGGCAAGGCCTGGGGCGCGGTGACCTTTGCGCCCAGCTTGTCGCGATAGGCGTTCGCCGCTTCCGCGAGATCGGGCACGACAAGTGCGACATGGTTCAGACGGCCTAGCATGGTGAGGCTCCGTTTGAGGGCAGTAAGGCAGTAGGGCACCAGGGCACCAGGGGAAAGGGAAAAATGACGTTGTGCGGCCGATTGCCGATGCCGCAATCGAAACAGGCTACGGAAGAGCGGGGAGTAGCCCCCTACTGCCCTACTGCCCTACTGCCCTACTGCCCTACTGCCCTACTGCCCTACTGCCTCAATACGTCACAAACACGGTCACCACCGGCTTCTTGCCCCAGGCCTTGTCGGCGGTGTTGCGCACGGCGCGGCGGGCAGCTTCCGCCACCAGATCAAGATCTTTTCGCTTGGCGCGTGGAATACTGCTCACCGCGCTGACAACAGCCGCCAGCAGCACGGCTTCAAAGTCGGCGCCAGCAGCGTCCACCTGGGGCAAGCCAATCGCCACCAGATCCGGGTCGCCAGCCAGTTCATAGCGTTCATCAAGCACGACGTTCACCGCGACGTGGCCGGAGAAGGCCAGCTTTCTGCGATCCTTGACGCCGACGCCCTCTTCCGTGCCGAGCAGTTTTCCGTCCTTGAAGAGGCGGCCATGCGGCGCTTCGTCGATGATTTCAGCTGGCCCCGGCGACAGGCGCAGCACGTCGCCGTCGCGGATCTGAACGACTTCGGGAATGCCCGCCATTGCGCCGAGCGACCCTTGCGCCACAAGATGCGCCGCCTCGCCATGCACCGGCACCAGAATACGAGGCCGCGTCCACTCATACATCTTGCGCAGCTCGTTGCGGCGGGGGTGGCCAGATACATGGACAAGCGCATCGCCGTCCTCGATCACCTTGACGCCCATATCGATCAGCCGGTTCTTGATGCCCAGCACCGGCTTTTCGTTGCCGGGAATGACGCGTGAGGAAAAGATGACCGTGTCCCCGGCGGTGAGTTCAACCGACCGCATCTCGTCGCGCGACAGCTTTGCCAGCGCTGCGCGGTCTTCGCCCTGACTGCCAGTGCACAGAATGACGATCTTGTCGCGCGGAATGCCAGCAAACTCCTGCTCGTCGAGGAACGGCGGCAGACCGTCGATATAGCCAAGCTCCGACGCGACATTGATGACGCGTTTCATCGAGCGGCCAAGAACAATCACCTCGCGGCCAGCGTCACGGGCGGCCTCCGCGATCAGGCGGATGCGGCCGACATTGGACGAGAATGACGTGATGGCGACCAGGCCAGGCGCCTTTTCGATCTCGGCGCGCAGCCCTGCGCCCACTGCCTGCTCGGTCGGCGAATCGCCGTCACGCATCGCATTGGTGGAATCGCAGACCAGCGCCAGAACGCCCGCGTCGCCAAGTTCGCGCAGCCGCACTTCATTGGTCGGCGGGCCGATTTCGGGCTCGGCATCAATGCGCCAGTCGCCGGTGTGGATCACCGTTCCGGCAGGCGTCGTGATCGCCAGCGCAAACGGTTCTGGAATGGAGTGCGCGACCGGGATCGCTTCAATCTTGAACGGGCCAACCTCAAACCTGTCGCCTGCCCGGTAGATCGTCACCGGCACTTCGACATTGACCCGGTCGTCGACGCGCTTGGCCTCCAGCATGCCGGCTGCAAAGGGCGACATCCACAGCTCAACGCCGATCTTGGGCCACAGGTCGAGCAATGCACCATAGTGGTCTTCGTGGGCGTGGGTGATGACGATGCCCTTGACCTGCGGCAAGACCGAATTGACGAATTCAATGTCAGGCAGCACCAGATCGACGCCGGGCAGATCGGGGCCAGGGAATGTAACCCCAACGTCAACGATCATCCATTCGCGGCGGTCGGCAGGTCCGTAGCCATAGAGAGCGAAATTCATGCCGATTTCGCCGACGCCGCCGAGCGGCACAAAGACGAGTTCGGCTTGCTTATTGGCCATTCCTGATCCTCCGGCCGCTTCAGGCGGCTCCTGCAGACGCGACCGCACCGAAATGCACGTCGCCTGCTGCTATGCTTGTTGTCATGCCATTTGCCTCACGGATGATAAAGCGGCAATCCTTGTCGATGGTTTCAAACACGCCGCGCACAACGCGGCCTTCAAGCGCAACCGCCACCTCGCCGCCGAGACCGGCTGCGCGGGCAAGCCAGAGACGGCGGATTTCGGCAAGTCCCCGCCCCTCGTTCCAGATGCGCTCATTGCGCTGCCAGGCGTCAGCGAGCTGTTCGAACACGTCCTGAGCTGTCGCGCCGGTTCCAAGCGCGGCCAGCGACGTCGCTGGATATGGCAGGCCATCAGGATGAGCAATGACGTTGACGCCGATGCCGATCGCCACGGCAAAGCGGCCGTCAGGCAGGAATGTCGATTCAAGCAGGATACCGGCCAGCTTTGCGCCACTCGAAAGTACGTCATTTGGCCATTTCAGCTCATAGCGGCGCACGCCGGGGGCCGAACCGCCGTCGATGCCAATGGCCAAGGCTGCCCCCTTCGCCACGGTGTCGAGCGCTTCGCCGAGCGACAGGCCGGCGACAAAGCCCAGCGTCGCGGCGTGGCTGGCGTTGCCTGGCAGAACTTTCAGCAATGTTGCGGCGAGATTGCCGTGTGGCGTCGCCCATGCACGTCCGCGCCTGCCTCGGCCGGTTTCCTGGCGCAGCGCCGTGATCCAGAGCTGTCCCGCATCGCCGGACCTGGCGCGTTCAAGCGCCATGGCATTGGTCGACCCCACCGTATCATGCGCCTCGAGACGAAATTCCCGCGCCGCAGCGGCTGAGAGGCGAAAACTCATCCGCCGGGGAAGAAGGTGCGGGCTGCTGCCAGGGCTGCCTGTTCGACCGGGCCGCCGAACACGACGTAGAGCACGACAAAGGCAGCAGACAGGCCAAGCACGATCCTGAGTTCAGTCGAGGCCGGCACAAACGCGCCCACTGGCTCATCAAACCACATGATCTTGATGATGCGCAGGTAATAGTAGGCGCCGACGACCGAGCAGAGCACGCCGATCACCGCCAGAGCCACCAGATTGGCCTCCATGGCGGCAACGAGCACGTACCATTTCGCCAAGAAGCCAGCCAGCGGCGGAATGCCGGCCAGCGAGAACATCAGGATGGTCATGATCGTCGCCATGATCGGATTGGTCTGCGACAGCCCGGACAGATCGTCAATCTGCTCGACATTGCCGTCCTTGCGCCGCATCGCGAGAATGAATGCAAACGTTCCAAGCGTCATGACCAGATAGATTGTCATATAGAGCGCCACGCCGCGCACGCCCATCTCGGTGCCCGCAGCCAAACCGACCAGCGCAAAGCCCATGTGGCTGATCGACGAATAGGCCATCAGGCGTTTGATATTCTTCTGGCCGATGGCCGCAAATGCGCCGAGCGCCATTGAAGCGATCGAAATGAACACGATGATCTGCTGCCAGTCGGTCAGGATCGGCTTGAACGGATCAGAAACAACCCGCACCAGCAGAGCCATTGCGGCCATCTTTGGCGCGGCGGCGAAGAATGCCGTCACCGGTGTCGGTGCGCCCTCGTAAACGTCAGGCGTCCACATGTGGAACGGCACCGCCGAAATCTTGAAAGCAAGACCTGCCAGCACAAACACCAGGCCGAACACGACACCCAGCTGGCGCTCTGTTCCGCTCAGGGCAGCGGCAATTTCCGAGAAGCCGGTATTGCCGGTGTAGCCGTAGATCAGGCTGATGCCGTAGAGCAGCATGCCCGAGGACAACGCACCCAGCACAAAGTATTTCAGGCCAGCTTCGGTGGCGCGCGAACTGTCGCGGTTGAAGGCGGCGACGACGTAGAGCGCCAGCGACTGCAACTCCAGCCCCATATAGAGCGAGATCATGTTGTTGGCCGAGATCATCAGCAACATGCCAAGCGTCGACAGCAGGATGAGGATCGGGAACTCGAACTTGTCGAGCTTTTCACGCTGGGCCATCGATACCGACATGGCGAGCGTTACCACCGCGCCAATGATCGTCAGCACTTTCATGAAGCGCGCGAACGGATCCTGGACAAAGGCGCCGTTGAAGGCTTCGCCATTGTCGCCGATCAGCAGCATCCAGCCGCCTGCGCCAACCAGCAAGGCAATCGCCAGTCCATTGACCAGCGTTGCGCCGCCGCGTTCGCCGGAGAAGACGCCAACCATCAACAAAATCAGCGCGCCGCAAGCCAGAATGAGTTCTGGCATTGCGAGAGACAGGCTCGAGATCAACATATCAGGCATATCGAGCGATCCCCGTCAGTGCGCTGGAGCGGCAGGCGCCGCCGGAGCGGCCGATGCCGCAGATTCAGCCGCCACGGTCATCTGGTTGACCAGAGCCTCGACCGACGCGGCTGTCGCGTCGAGGATAGGCGCCGGGTAGACGCCGAAGAGAATGACCAGCACGACAAGCGGATAAAGAATGGCTTTTTCACGCACCGACAGGTCGAGCATGCCCTTCAGGCTTTCCTTGGTCAGCGCCCCGAAGATCACGCGCCGATAGAGCCACAGCGCATACGCCGCGGACAGGATGACGCCAAAGGCGGCAAAGAACGCCACCCAGGTGTTGGCCTTGAACGCGCCGACCAGTGTCAGGAATTCGCCGACAAAGCCGCTGGTGCCAGGCAGGCCGACATTGGCCATAGTGAAGATCAGGAACGCGACCGCATATTTCGGCATGATGTTGACCAGGCCACCATAGGCGTCGATTTCGCGGGTGTGCATGCGGTCATAGATGACGCCGACGCACAGGAACAGCGCACCCGACACCAGACCGTGCGACAGCATCTGGAAGATCGCGCCCTGCACGCCTGCCTGGTTCATCGCAAAGATGCCCATGGTGACATAACCCATGTGGGCGACGGAAGAGTAGGCAATCAGTTTCTTGATATCTTCCTGAACCAGCGCGATCAGTGAGGTCACGACAATCGCAATCACCGACAGGGTGAACACAAACGGCGCAAAATAGATCGACGCGTCCGGGAACATCGGCAGCGAGAACCGGAGGAAACCGTAGCCGCCCATCTTCAGGAGAATGCCCGCCAGAATGACGGACCCCGCTGTCGGCGCTTCAACGTGTGCATCTGGCAACCAGGTGTGGACCGGCCACATCGGCATCTTCACCGCAAATGAGGCGAAGAACGCCAGCCACAGCCAGATCTGCATATTGGCCGGGAAGTCGTGCGTCAGCAGTTTGGTGATGTCGGTGGTGCCCGACTGCCAATACATCGCCATGATGGCGAGCAGCATCAGAACCGATCCCAGCAGCGTGTAGAGGAAGAACTTGAACGACGCGTAGACGCGCCGCTTGCCGCCCCAAACACCGATGATGATGAACATCGGGATCAGGCCGGCTTCGAAGAAGACGTAGAACAGCACGATGTCGAGCGCACAGAACACGCCTATCATCAGCGTTTCCAGGATCAGGAACGCGATCATATAGGCCTTGACGCGCTTCTCGATCGATTCCCACGAGGCGAGAATACAGAACGGCATCAGGAAGGTCGTCAGGATGACGAACAGCATCGAAATGCCATCGACGCCCATGCGGTAGGTAATGCCGTTGGAAAGCCAGGCCGCTTCCTCGACAAACTGGAAGCCGGGGTCGGCCTTGTCGAAGCCAATCCAGATCAGCAGCGACACGACAAAGGTGAACACAGTCGTGAACAGCGCGACCGAACGGATGTTGCGGCGTCCCGACGGATTATCGTCGCGGATCCACATAATGAGGAACGCCCCTACCAGCGGCAGGAAGGTGACCGTCGTGAGAATTGGCCAATCGGTCATGATCTAGACGGAACTCCTCAGCATCATCCAGGTAATCAGCGCCGCGACGCCGATCAGCATGGCGAATGCGTAGTGGTAGAGATAGCCGGACTGCAGCTTGACGACACGCGACGTCAGGCCCTGAACGCGGGCGGCAATGCCGTCCGGTCCCAATCCATCGATGATACGGCCGTCACCCTCCTTCCAGAGGACATAGCCAAGCCACTTGGCCGGACGGACAAACAGGAAGTCGTAGAGCTCGTCAAAATACCATTTGTTGAGCAGGAAGGCGTAGAGACCACGGTTCTGCGCCGCCAGTGCAACTGGCGTCTCAGGCGAGCGGATATACATGTACCACGCGCCCAGCAGGCCTAGCAGCATGGCGACAAACGGCGCCAGCTTCACCCACATCGGCACATGGTGGAATTCTTCCAGAATCTCATTGTCTGGCAGCAGGAACAGCGCCTGTTTCCAGAACGCGTCATAGTGATCGCCGATGAAATAATTGTGGAAGACAACGCCTGCGAACAGAGCTCCGGCAGCCAGAATGAACAGCGGCACGAGCATCACCATTGGCGATTCATGCACGTGGTGCATGACGTCTGCGGAAGCGCGCGGCTTGCCGTGGAAGGTCATGAACATCAGACGCCAAGAGTAGAAGCTGGTGAACATCGCGGCGATGACAAGGATGACAAAGGCAACCGGGGCCGCAGCATTGTGCCCTGCAAACGCGCCTTCAATGATCGCGTCCTTGGAGAAGAAGCCTGCGGTGCCGATGATCGTGGCCGGAATGCCGACGCCGGTCAGTGCAATCGTGCCGATAAACATCATCCAGTATGTCTTCGGGATCAATTTGCGCAGACCGCCCATCTTGCGCATGTCCTGCTCGTCGGACACGGCATGAATGACCGAGCCGGAGCCGAGGAACAGCAGCGCTTTGAAGAAGGCGTGCGTGAACAGGTGGAAGATCGCGGCAGAGTAGAAGCCGAGGCCCAGCGCCACAAACATGTAGCCAAGCTGCGAACAGGTCGAATAGGCGATGACGCGCTTGATGTCATTCTGCACCAGACCGACGGTCGCGGCGAAGAAGGCGGTAATCATGCCAACGACCGTCACGACGAGCAGCGCAGTTTGCGACAGTTCAAACAGCGGCGACATGCGCGCGACGAGGAACACGCCGGCGGTAACCATGGTTGCAGCGTGGATCAGGGCCGACACAGGCGTTGGGCCTTCCATCGCGTCCGGCAGCCAGGTGTGCAGCGGCACTTGAGCCGACTTGCCCATGGCGCCCATGAACAGAAGCAGACAGACGATGGTGATCGCAGCAGCCTTGTCGAGGTGATAGCCGAGGAAGGTCAACACCGTCTCGCCATGCTGGGCAGCAGCGTCAGCTGCGGCAGCCGCTTCGCCATGACCGCCAGCCGGCAGATAGGTAGCTGCGGCCGCAAAGATCGTGTCAAACGACACGGAGCCGAACAGCACGTAGACGCCAAAGATGCCGAGCGCGAAACCGAAATCGCCGACACGGTTGACCACAAACGCCTTGATCGCGGCGGCGTTGGCGGATGGTTTCTTGTACCAGAAGCCGATCAGCAGATAGGACGCGAGGCCCACGCCTTCCCAGCCGAAGAACATCTGCACGAGATTGTCCGACGTCACCAGCATCAGCATGGCAAAGGTGAACAGCGATAGATAGGCAAAGAAGCGCGGCCGATGCGGGTCGTGGTGCATGTAACCGATCGAATAGATGTGCACGAGCGACGACACCGTTGTCACCACCACCAGCATCACAACCGTCAGCGTGTCGATGCGGAACGCCCAGTCGACATCAAGATTGCCAGACTGGATGAAGCGCAGCACCGGCACGGTGAACGCAGCCGTATCGCCCAGCGCCACCGTGAAGAACGCGACCCAGGACAGGACAGCGGAAATCACCAGCAAGCCGGACGTGATGTATTCGGACGCAGCAGCGCCGATCTGGCGGCCACCGAGGCCGGCGATCAGAAACCCGATGAGCGGGAGGAAGACAATGAGGTGGTACATCTGTCCTCAGCCCTTCATCATGTTCACGTCTTCGACCGCGATCGAACCGCGGTTGCGGAAGAAGACAACGAGAATTGCAAGCCCGATTGCCGCCTCGGCGGCAGCAACTGTCAGCACGAACAGCGCAAACACCTGTCCGACCATGTCGTTCAGCGCCGCCGAAAAGGCGACAAAGTTGATGTTGACGGCGAGCAGGATCAGCTCAACCGACATCAGGATGACGATGATGTTCTTGCGGTTCAGGAAGATGCCGAACACGCCAAGCGTGAACAGGATCGCCGAAACGGTGAGGAAGTGAGAAATCCCGACAACCATGATCAGATGCCCTTCCCCGTGTCGACTTTTTTGACTTCGATTGCCGTTGCCGGGGTGCGCGCCACCTGTGCGGCAATCGACTGGCGGCGGACGCCCTCCTTGTGGCGCAGCGTCAGCACGATTGCGCCGATCATCGCCACCAGCAACACCAGACCCGCGATCTGGAAATAGAAGATGTAGTCCGTATACAGAATATCGCCGAGCGCTGCTGTGTTGTGCCGCGTGGCGATGTCAGGCGTTGGCTGCGCAACCGTCTTGGCAAGCTCCGGAGAGAACGCGTAGCCGCCGACAACGACAATCAGCTCTGCCGCCAGGATCAATCCGACCAAAGCGCCTATCGGCGCGTATTGCAGTGCGCCAGACTTCAGTTCAGCGAAATCGACGTCCAGCATCATCACCACAAACAGGAACAGAACCGCCACCGCGCCGACATAGACGACCAGCAGGATCATTGCCAGGAACTCGGCGCCAGTCAGCAGGAACAGCCCGGCTGCGTTCACAAAGGTCAGGATCAGAAACAACACCGAATGCACCGGGTTGCGCGCAGAAATGACCATGAACGCCGACGCTATCGCGACGAAGGCGAACAGGTAGAAGAAAAAGGCCTCGATGCCGTTCAGCATTGCATGTCCCCGATCACAGGCGAGCGGCTTTTACCGGTAAGGCGCGTCAAGCGCGATGTTCTGCGCCAGTTCGCGTTCCCAGCGGTCTCCGTTGGAGAGCAGCTTTTCCTTGTCGTAGTAAAGTTCCTCGCGCGTTTCCGTCGCGAATTCGAAATT